>NZ_JACBZX010000001.1:2707759-3015518 GCF_013408565.1 Janibacter alkaliphilus
AACCCGCACGCCGATCACCCGTATCCCGCTGGGACGCAGCCGGCCCCGGCTGCGCAGGAGTCCTCCGGCACCTCGGTGGCCCGTCAGGTGATCGGGTGGCTGCTCATCGTCTTCGCGCTGCTGCCCCTGGGGATCGGGCTCCTCCGGGCGGTCGGCCTCTTCTTCCTCGGCGACGACGCAGCGGTCGGCTACTTCGTCGGGCAGGCGATGGGGAGTCTGTGCTGCGGCGTCGTGGTGGGCGGTGTCGGAGTATCCCTGGTCCGGCCCTCCTTCCAGCGATAAGCACGACCGCGGCCGGCACGCCCACCGTCAGTCGAGCCGGTCGGCCGCGACGACGCCGCGCATGACCTTCTGCACCGCGGTGCGGGCCACGCCCCGCAGGTGCGGCTCCGGGGCGGCGTCCCCGACCTGGTCGAGCAGGTCGACGATCTGCTTGCAGCGGCGCACGAAGTCGCCCGCGGTGAGGTCCGAGCCGTGCAGCACCTCGTCCAGGCGCCGCCCGCTGGCCCACCGGTGCACCGCCCAGGCGATGCCGGCGTCGGGCTCACCGGTGCGCGGCAGAGCGTGCTCGGCCTCGACGTCCTCGAGCTGCGACCAGCGCTGCAGCATGTCGGTCCACGCGTCGACGACACCGTCGGTGGGCAGGCGCGGGCTGAGGTCGCCGGCCTCCCGCCGCGGCTCGTGGACGAGCATCGAGACCACCGCGGCCAGCTCGGCCGGGTCCAGGCGGGACCAGGCCCCGCCGCGCAGGCACTCGGCCGCCAGCAGGTCCTTCTCGGTGTAGAGCCGGCGCAGCCGACCACCGGTCGCGGTGACCTCCTCGCCGTCCTCGGTGAGGTAGCCGAGCCCGGACAGCACGGTGCAGATCCGGTCGAAGGTCTGGGCCACCGAGCTGGTGCGCGACTCCACCTTCCGCTCCAGGGCGGTGGTCTCCCGCTTCAGCCGCCACCACCGCTCCGCCCACCGGGCGTGCTCCTCCCGCTGCGGGCAGCGGTGGCACGGGTGCGTGGTGAGGTCGTGGCGCAGCGCCGCCAGCCGCTCGTCCTCTCCCCCGGCCGCCTGGGCCGCCCGGTCACGGACCGACGGCGCGCCCTCGTCCGGGGCCTTGATCCGCAGGGTCGTCGCCAGGTCGGTGCGGTGCTTCGCCGACTTCGGGTTGAAGCTGCGCGGCACCGGGATCGTGCCCAGCGGCGCCAGGTCGGGGCTCACGTCGCCGGGGCTGACCCGGCGCATCTGCTTGTGCTCGGTGAGCACCATCGGGGCGCTGATCTCGCCGTGGTGCCGCCGCGACGGCCGGACCACCACGGCCAGGCCGGAGCGCCGCCCGACGAGCCGGATGATGTCGCCGACGCCCAGGGCCTCCAGCGCGACCGCGGCCTGGGTGCGGCGCGCGGCGGAGCGGCGCTTGGCGCCCTCCTTCTCGATCTGGGTGATCCGTTGCCGGATGCCGGCGTACTCCCGGAAGTCGCCGAGGTCGCAGTGCATCGCCTCGGCGTAGCCGTCCAGGGACTCCTGCTGGTCCCGGATCTGGGTGGCCAGACCGACCACGGAGCGGTCGGCCTGGTACTGGGCGAAGGAGGTCTCCAGCACCTCGCGGGCGGTGTGCCGACCGACCTGGGCGACGAGGTTGACGGCCATGTTGTACGTCGGGCGGAAGCTGCTGCGCAGCGGGTAGGTGCGGGTCGAGGCCAGCCCGGCCACCGCGAAGGGGTCCAGACCGCGGCTCCACACGACGAGGGCGTGGCCCTCGACGTCGATGCCGCGGCGCCCGGCGCGTCCGGTCAGCTGGGTGTACTCGGCGGGCGTGATGTCGACGTGGCTCTCGCCGTTGAACTTCTTCAGGCGCTCGATGACGACGGTGCGCGCCGGCATGTTGATGCCCAGCGCCAGGGTCTCGGTGGCGAAGACCGCGCGGATCCGACCGGCGGTGAAGAGCTCCTCGACGATCTCGCGGAAGATCGGCAGCATCCCGGCGTGGTGCGGGGCGTAGCCGCGGGCGATGCCCTCGACGAGCTGGTGGTAGCCGAGCACCGAGAGGTCCTCGCCCTCCAGCACCGCGCTGCGCTCCTCGACGGTGCGACGGTTGCGCTCACCCTCGGCGTCCGAGATCAGCCGGACGTCGTTCGCGAGCAGCTGCTGGACCGCGCCCTCGCAGCCGGCCCGGCTGAAGATGAAGGTGATCGCCGGCAGCAGCCCGTCCCGGTCCAGCTCGCGGATCACCTCGGTGCGCGAGGCGGCGCCGCCGAAGCGTCCCCCGCCGCCGCGAGGCTCGCCGCCACGTCCGCCGGAGCCGCGCCCGCGCCCATCGCCCCGTCCCCCGCCGCGCCCGTCGTGCCGGCCCCGACCACGTCCCCGGCCGTGGGCGTCGCGCCCGCCTCGCCCGCGGGGGTCTCCCCCGTCGCCGCGGGTGAGCGAGCGGATCTCCTCCAGCAGCTGCGGGTTCACCCGGGAGCGTCGCTGCTCGTCGCGCGCGTCGTCGTGACCGCCGTCGTCGGCGAAGAGGTCGTAGGCCCGCCGCCCGACCTGCATGTGCTGCCACAGCGGCACCGGTCGCTCCTCGGAGACGACGACCGCGCAGCCGCCGCGCACCTCGGCGAGCCAGTCGCCGAACTCCTCGGCGTTGCTCACCGTCGCCGACAGCGCCACCAGCTGCACCGCGCGGGGCAGGTGGATGATGACCTCCTCCCAGACCGCGCCGCGGAAGCGGTCGGCGAGGTAGTGCACCTCGTCCATGACGACGTAGCCCAGCTCGTCGAGGGTCGAGGAGCCGGCGTAGATCATGTTGCGCAGCACCTCGGTGGTCATGACGACCACCGGCGCCTCGCCGTTGACCGAGGTGTCCCCGGTGAGCAGGCCGACCTGGTCGTGGCCGTGCCGGGCGGCGAGCTCGTGGTACTTCTGGTTGCTCAGCGCCTTGATCGGGGTGGTGTAGAAGGCCTTCCGTCCGGCGGCCAGCGCCAGGTGCACGGCGAACTCGCCGACCACCGTCTTGCCGGCCCCGGTGGGCGCCGCCACGAGCACCCCGGTTCCCCGGCCGAGCGCCTCGCACGCCTCGCGCTGGAAGGGGTCGAGCGCGAAGTCGAGACCGGCTGCGAAGTCCTCGAGCCGGTCGCCGCCGTCACGTCGGCGCCGGGCGGCCTGGGCGTAGCGTTCGGCGGGCGAGGGCATGCCCCCAACGCTATCCGTCCGGTCAGCGGATGATCGGCAGGGCGCCCGGGACGACCTCGACGTCCAGCGGCAGGGGCTGCAGCCGCTCGCCGTCGGCGTAGCCGATCACCCCGGCGGCGCCGAGGCGGACCTGACGGGCGCGGACGATCTCGACCGCCGGATGGCTGACGTGGGTGCCGGTGAAGACCCTCGGGAAGACCCGCAGGAAGGTACGCACCGGGATCTCGTGGATGATGACGACGTCGAGCAGCCCGTCGGCCGGGTCGGCCTCCGGCGCGACGCTCATGCCGCCGCCGAACGCGCCGGTGTTGGCCACGCAGACGAGCATCGCCCGGGTGCTACGGCTGCGGCAGTCGAGGGTGAGCTCGTACGGGATGGCCGCGAAGACCGGGAGCTCGCGCAGCACGGCCAGGCTGTAGCGGGCCTGGCCGCGCGGCCAGCGCATCCGGTTCGCGCGCTCGTTGACGATCGCGTCGAAGCCGCCGCAGAGCACCCCGAGGTACCACCGCGGGTCCCCGCCGTCGTCCTCCCGGCTCACCCGGACCGCGTCGATCCGGTGCACGGTGCCGGTGAGGATGCGCTCGACCGAGGCCTCGACGTCCCGGACCGGCAGGCCCAGCGCCCGGGCGACGTCGTTGCCGGTGCCGACGGCGACCACCCCGAGCGGGACGTCGGTGCCCGCGCAGATGTTCGTGCCCAGGTGCGCCGAGCCGTCGCCGCCGACGACGACGAGCCGGTCGATCCGCCCTTCGGTCACGGCCTGGCGCGCCTGCCGCTCGGCGCGTGCGGCGTCCAGCCCGGTGAGGTCGACGACCTCGCGTCCGGCCTGCTCCAGCAGGTCGGCGACGACGGTGCCGACGTGGGCGCCGCGGTCCTTCCCGGCGGTGGGGTTGACCAGCAGCCCGACCCGCTCGGTGGTGGGCCGGGTCATGTCAGCGGGGACGCCTGGTCGTCCGGGAGGTGGCTCCAGTCCGGCTCCTCGCCGCGCTGCACCCGGCGCCGGTCGAGCAGCAGCCCGATGCCGACGGCCCCGAAGTAGAGCAGGCAGATCGGTCCGGCCATGAGGAACATCGTGAAGGGGTCGGGCGTGGGGGTGATGATCGCCGACGCGACGAAGATCAGCAGGATGGCCACCCGCCAGCCCTTGAGCAGGGTGCGGCCGCTGAGCACGCCGATGGCGCACAGCCCGACGAGGAAGACCGGCACCAGCCAGGCCAGCCCGAAGGCCAGGATGAACCGGGTGACGAAGGTGAAGTAGTCGCCGGCCTGCTGGATGTTGCTCGTCGTGTCCTCGTCCGGGGTGAAGCCGAAGAGGATGAGCAGGGCCTTCGGCAGGGTCCAGTAGGCCATGAGGCAGCCGGTGAGGAAGAGCGGCACCGCGCCGGCGAAGAAGGCCAGCGAGACCCGCTTCTCCTTCTTCGTCAGGCCGGGCAGCACGAAGGCCCAGATCTGCCAGAGCCAGATCGGGCAGGAGATGATGACGCCGGTCCAGATGGACAGCGAGAGCTGGGTGGAGAAGGCGGAGGTGGCGTTGCCGAAGTTCAGCGTGACGACGCTGTCCGGGTTGCTCGCCTTGTACTCGTTGAAGGGCTGGGTCAGCTGGTCGAAGACGGTGTCGTAGAGCATCCAGCCGACGATCGCGCCGACGATGATCGCGCCGGCCGCGATCATCAGCCGGTTGCGCAGCTCCAGCAGGTGCGCCTGCAGGGGCATCCGCCCCTCGGGGTCACGGCCCGTGCGGCGCCGACCGACCCGTCGCGGGCGCGGCTGGTCGGCGGGGGCGTCGGCGCTCAGGAGACCGGGCCGGAGGAGTTGTCGGTGCGCGGGGCGCTCTCGTCGAGGAGAGCGTTGCCGTCACGCCCGGAGCCGGTCTCGGTGTCCTTGACCGGCTTGGAGGTGACGGTGCCACCCTCGCGAGCCTTCTTCGCCTCCTCGCGCTGACGGTCCTCCTCCTTCATCTCGTTGACCTCGGACTTGAAGACCCGGGCGGACTTGCCGAGGCTGCGGGCCGCGTCCGGGAGCTTCTTGAAGCCGAAGAGGAGCAGGATGACGAGAAGGATGATGATGAGCTCTGCGGGGCCTGGAGTGGGCACGGCGGGCCTTTCGTCGACGGTCTGTCCCGATCAGTGTACGACCGGGAGGCTGTGCGCGGTCTACGTCCGTGCTGTGCGGCGGCTGCGACCCGGGTGAGGCTCGCCACGCGGGTCTCGGCGGCGGTCGGTCGGGCGCCAGGAGGGGGTCAGTAGGCCGTCAGGGCGGCGGTGGCGCGTTCGTGCACGGCGCGCGCGACGTGCTCCGGGGCGAGCACCCGGGCGCGGCCGCCGAGGCGCAGCACCAGGCGGGTGATGAGCTCTTCGTCCCGGCTGGGCAGGCTGACGATCAGCGTCTCGCGGCCGTCGGCCTCGGGCTCGCGGTGCCGGGAGGTCACCGGGTAGTAGTCGGCGACCCAGTGCGCCTCGGGGGCGAGCGCCAGGGTGACCTCGAGGTCGTCGCGCCGCGGCGCGTAGAGGCCGTCGCGCAGGTCGCGGGGCTCGATGCCCTCCGGGATCTGGGCGGGCGCGTCCAGCACGGTGATCGCCTCGACCCGGTCCAGCCGGAAGAGGCGCACGTCCTTGGCCCGGTGGCACCAGCCCTCGAGGTACCAGTGCCCGTCGTAGGAGGTCACCCGCAGCGGGTCGACGTCGCGCTCGGTGCGCTCGTCGCGGCTGGGCACGAGGTAGGTCAGGTGGACGCGCCGACCGTCCTTGAGGGCCTCTCGGGCGGTCGCCAGGGTCTGACTGTCGACGGTCGCGTCGGCGGCGACCTGCACCCGCTCGACCCCGGCGATCCCGCCGGTGGCCGCCTCGAGCTTGGCCAGCGCCCGCTCGATCGGCTCGGTGCCGGCGACACCGCTGGCGGCCAGCGCGCGCAGCCCGACGATGAGCGAGACCGCCTCGTCGAGGCCGAGGCGCAGCGGGCGGGCGATCGCCTCGGCGTTGCCGACGTAGACCCGGCCGGCCTCGTAGGAGACGTCGACGAGCTCGTCCGGCATCGTCCCGTAGCCGACCATGAAGAGCAGGTCGAGGTCGTCGCGCAGCTGGGCCTCGCTGATCCCCAGGCCGGCGGCGGCGTCGGCGATCTCGATGCCCTGGCGGCTGACCAGCCAGGGGACCATGGTCAGCAGCCGCTGCACCCGCGAGGTGGCGGTCTCCGGCGGGGTGCGACTCATGACGCGGCCTCCAGCACGGCCCGCAGCCGGGTGACGACCGCCTCCCGCAGCGCGGGGGGTTCCTCGACGACGACGTCCGCGCCGTGACTGACCACCTCGTCGGCGAGCTGGTGGATCGAGCCGTGCTCCAGGGTCAGCTGGTCCCACTGGTCGTCGAGCGCCGTGACGCCGGTGGCGCGACGGCGCAGCGCGTGCCCGGCCTCGGAGCGCACCCGCAGCAGGGCGGTCGCGACCGGGGCACCGCTGTCGCCGAGGTCGGCGATCATCGCCTGCGCGTCGAGGTCGCCCGGCGGGGGGTGCGCGGCCGGGCCGGCGTCGGTGACCTCGGCGCTGGTGCGGGAGAGGCGGAAGATCCGGGGTGCGTCCCGGTCGAGGTCGTGCCCGACGAGGTACCAGCGGCCGCGCCATGAGGTCAGCGTCCACGGGTCGACCCGGCGGGTGGCCCCGCTGGCCTCACCGGCCTTGGTGTAGCCGAAGGTCACCGAGCGCCCGCCGAGCACGGCGTCCTTGAGCGCGTCGAAGGCGGGCTCGGCGCCGCCGAGCCGCGGCTCCAGCCCGACGAAGGCCTCCTCGGTGCTGTCGTCGCCGGCGGCCACCTTGCGCCAGGCGGTCGCGGCTGGTGCGGCCATGGTGGCGTGCGCCCAGGTGCGGCTGGCCAGGCCGATGACGGCGAGCTCGTCGGGGTCGAAGGCGATGTCCGGCAGGGCGTAGTCGCGCTGGTCGATGCGGTAGCCCACCTCGTCGTCGAAGCCGCCGCCGATGTCCTCGGTGACCAGCGGGATGCCGAGCCCGCGCAGCTCGTCCTTGTCCCGCTCGAACATCCGGTCGAATGCCTCGTCGGTCTCGACCTGCTGGTACGCCTCGACCATCCGCCGGATCCGCTGCTTGGGCAGGGCGCGCCGGGTCGAGAGCAGGCACATGGTGAGGTTCATGAGCCGCTCGGTCTTGGCCTTCGGGGTGTTCGACGCCGCCACGCTGGCCGACGCTACCCCCTTCCCCGTGATCCCCAACCCCCTAGGCAGCTGCATCCGCTCACCTTGCAAGCGCAGGAGGCTTCCCTAAGGTGAGCGTCTGTGCGGGCGAGGCCGGGCGCAGCGGGTCGTCGGGCTAGCCTGCGCGTCATGATCCACTGGCGCGAGGGCACCGTCATCCGCGTGACCCGCGAGCGTCCGGGAGCGCGCGAGCTCGTCGTGTCGGTGACCGACAGGGACGGCGGCACGGTTCACGGCGCCTCCGGCGAGGGGGCGAAGGGGGAGGTCCCGCCCGTCGAGGTGGCGGCCCTGGCCCTCACCGAGATCGTCGGCGCGCCGGAGCCGGGCGAGGTGGTGCTCCTCAACGTCGGAGCCCTGCGCAAGGGACTCGGCACCGGTGGCCAGGCCCTGGTCGTCGCCCTTCGCGACCGCCTGCCGGCCGATCCCGTGGGGCCGGGACACATCGTCAAGGCCCGGTACACGCCGCTGCAGACGATGGTGTGCGCGCTGGAGGAGCAGGAGTCGCCGCACCGTAAGGCGATGGCGTCCCTGCCCGGGCTGCGCGATGGCGATCTCGGCGGCATGCCGGTGGTCGTCGCCGAGCTGCACTCGGCACTCCCGGCGATCCTCGCCGGCATCTACCAGGCGCGGCCGGACGCGCGGGTGGGCTACGTCATGACCGACAGCGCGGCCCTGCCGATGGCTCACTCCCGGCTGGTCGCCGACCTCGTCGCGGCGGGCTGGCTGGCGACGACGATCTCCGCCGGGCAGGCGTTCGGCGGGGAGCACGAGGCGATCACCCTGCACAGCGCCCTGCTCGCCGCCCGGCACGTGCTCGGCTGCGACATCGTCGTCGTGGCCCAGGGCCCGGGCAACGCCGGTTCGGCCACCGCCTGGGGGCACTCGGGCATCAGCGCCGGGGACGCGCTCAACGCCGTGCACACGCTGCGAGGTCGCGCGGTGGCGGCGCTGCGGGTCTCGGGGGCGGACCCTCGGGAGCGGCACCGCGGGCTGTCGCACCACGCGGGCACCACCCTCGGCAGAGTGGTGCTCGGCGCGGCCGATGTCGTCACGGTCGAGCCGACGGAGGAGGTGACGCGGGCGGTCCTCGCATCGCTGACCGAGCTGGCCCAGGTGGCTGCCGGGGACCTGACGGTGGTGCGGGTGGCCCCGGAGGGCCTGGTCGAGGCGCTCGAGTCGTCCCCGGTGCGCCTGTCCACGATGGGCCGTGGGCTCGATGACGACCCGGCGGCCTTCCTCGTGGGGGCGGCCGCGGGCCGGCACGCGGCCGGGCTGGCCAGCTGACCCCCTTCGCTGCCTCGTCCCCCTTCGCCCCTGTGCAGAAGTGGGTCAGGCGTCGGCGCTCGACGGATGTCGAGAAGCGCTCGGTCCCCGGAGAAGCCTTCCCCGGGGACCGGCGCATTATCGGGTAACCCGATAAAGGGGTGACAGGTGAGGCGAGGTCAGCCGGCGGAGACGAGGTCGACGACGAAGATGAGGGTCTCCCCCGGCTTGATGACGTTGCCGGCGCCCTGGTCGCCGTAGCCCAGGTGCGGCGGGATGGTGATCTTGCGGCGGCCACCCTCCTTCATCCCGAGCAGACCCTGGTCCCAGCCCTGGATGACCTGGCCGATGCCGGCGGTGAAGGCCAGCGGGGCGCCGCGGTTCCACGAGGCGTCGAACTCCTCGCCGGTGCTGTGCGCCACCCCGACGTAGTGCGCCTGGATCGGCGAGCCGGCGGTCACCTCGGCGCCGTCACCGACGGTGATGTCCTCGACGACGAGCTCGGTGGGCGGGGTGTCGCCCGGGAAGTCGATCTCGGGCTTGGTGGTCTTGGGGTCGAAGGGCATGACTACCTCCTGGTCGTGCGGTTGGGTCGTTCAGCTGGCGTCGAGGATGTCGACGACGAAGACGAGGGTGTCGTCACCCTTGATGGAGCCGTCCGGGCTGCCCTCCTCGCCGTAGCCGTCCTCCGGCGGCACGACGAGCAGCACCCGGCTGCCGACGGTCTGGCCCTCCAGCCCCTCGTCCCAGGCGGTGATGACCTGCTCGGCGCCGACCTCGAAGGTGAACGGGCCGCGCCCTTCCTGCTGGGTGGAGTCGAAGACCTCGCCGTTGCGCCACAGCGCGCCGGTGTAGGTCACGTAGACGGTCTGGCCGGACTCGACCTTGTCGCCCTCGCCCTTGATGAGCGGCTCGACGACGAGCTCGTCCGGGGCCTCCTCGTCGGGGATGTCGAAGGACGCCGGACCGTCCTCCTTCCAGGTCACCTTCGGCAGGTCGGAGTCAGGGGCGACCTTCTCGCCCTCGGCCTTGGCGGGGATGACCCGGCGCACGTCGAAGACGAGGACGACGTTGTCGGTGCCGGAGATCCCCAGGTCGGACATGCCCTCCTCGCCGAAGAGGTCCTTCGGCGGGATGATCGCCACGCCCTCGGAGCCGACGGTCGTGCCGCGGATGGCCTTGCTCAGCCCCGGGAGCATCTCCTGGTTGCTGAGGTCGAGCATCGTCGGCTCGGCCGTGTAGGTCTCGGAGTTCTCGATGGCCTTGCCGTCCTTGGCGTTGAACATCGCCAGGTCGACCTGGACGATGTCGTCGTCGGCCAGCTCCGCGCCGTCCCCCTCGGTGAGCACCTTGGACTCGGTCTCGGTCGTGGTCAGCGGCGTCTCCTCGATGCTGATCGTCGGCGCCTTCTCCTGGCTCCCCGAGGTGACCTCGATCTGGTCGACCGGGCTGTCGGAGTCGGAGCCGCAGGCGGCGAGGACGAGCGCGGAGGCGCTCACCGTCGCCACGGCGACGGTACGGGCACGCGAAGGGAGCACGGGGATACCTCAGGGGATCGGGAAACGGTCCGGCCCACCCTAACCACCGCTCCTGGGCGTCCGCTGGGACACCTGGGGCGGGTGCGGCCGGTGCGCCACCGGAGGCGCTGCCTGGTCCGCACCGTGGGCCAGACTCTCGCAACTGCCCGGGCAGATTTCGTGCCCCTGTGGCAACTGCCCGGGCAAACTCTCCCACCCCGCGCAACTGCCCGGGCAGTTGCGTGCTCCCATGTCAATTGCCCGGGCAGTTGCGCATCCTCGCCAGAGTGCGCCCGGGTGGACGCGGGGTCCTGTCGGCGCTCACCGGCCAGGAACGGCGCCGTCGGCCTCCATCTGGTCGATGAGCCGCTGCACCCGCTCGTCCACCGAGACGAAGGGGTCCTTGCACAGCACCGTGCGCTGCGCCTGGTCGTTGAGCTTCAGGTGCACCCAGTCGACGGTGAAGTCCCGCCCGTGCGCCCGCGCCGCCCGCACGAAGTCACCGCGCAGCCGCGCCCGGGTCGTCTGCGGCGGCGTCGTCACCGCGGTGGCGATCTCCTCGTCGGTGACCACCCGGGCCACCCGCCCGGCGCGCTGCAGCAGGTGGTGCACCCCGCGGTCGGGGTCGATGTCGTGGTAGGCGAGGTCGAGCTGGGCCAGGCGCGGGTCCTCCAGGGTGAGCCCGTGCTTGCTCGCGTAGGCGTCCAGCAGCCGGTGCTTGACCACCCAGTCGATCTCGGTGCCGACCGCCGCCAGGTCGTCCTCGGCGATCGCCGTCAGGGTGCGCTCCCACAGATCCAGCACCTGGCGCCCGGTGTCGTCGGTGCCGACCCGTTCGACGTGCTCGGACACCCGCTGCAGGTACTCGCGCTGGATGTCCAGGGCGCAGCTGGTCCGCCCGTCGGCCAGGCGCACCGGGGCGCGTCCGGTGACGTCCGTGCTGGAGTCGCGGATCGCCCGGATCGGGTTCTCCAGGCTGAGGTCCGGCATGGCGACGCCGTCCTCGAGCATCCGCAGCACGAGATGGGCCGAGCCCACCTTGAGCAGCGTGGTCGTCTCGGTCATCGTCGAGTCGCCGACGATGACGTGCATCCGCCGGTAGTGCTCGGCGTCGGCGTGCGGCTCGTCCCGGGTGTTGATGATCGGGCGGGAGCGGGTGGTCGCCGAGGAGACGCCCTCCCAGATGTGGTCGGCGCGCTGGCTGACGGAGTAGCGGGCCCCCTTCGCCCCCGGCACGATCTTGCCGGTGCCGGCGATGAGCTGGCGGGTGATGAGGAAGGGCAGCAGCGCCTCGGACAGCCGGGTGAAGTCCCCGGTGCGGGCGACGAGGAAGTTCTCGTGGCAGCCGTAGGAGTTGCCGGCCGAGTCCACGTTGTTCTTCAGCACGTAGATGTCGCCGGCGGTGCCCTCCTCGGCCAGGCGCTGCTGCGCGTCGGTGACGAGGTCGGCGAGGATGAGCTCGCCGGCCCGGTCGTGCGCGACGAGGGTGCGCAGGTCGTCGCACTCGGCGGTGGCGTACTCCGGGTGGCTGCCGACGTCGAGGTAGAGCCGCGCCCCGTTCTCCAGGAAGACGTTGCTCGACCGCCCCCAGGAGACGACCTTGCGGAAGAGGTGACGGGCCACCTCGTCCGGGGTCAGCCGGCGTCGCCCGTCCGAGGTGGCGGTGATCCCGAACTCGGTCTCGATGCCGAAGATGCGCCGCTGCACGCCCTACCCCTCCTCGTCGTGGTCCGGACCCGTTGGCGCCTGCTCCTCGCCCGGCGCCTGCTCCTCGCCCGGTGCCTGCGGCCCACCCGATGCCGACTGCTCGCCCAGCTCCCCGGCCAGCCGCTCCGGCGGCAGCCGACGGAAGACCCGACGCGGCCGGCTGCGGTCCAGCACGGCCACCTCGAGCTCGCTCAGCGGCAGCTCGCGGGCCGGCTGGTCCTCGGTGGGTGCGGCCAGCACGTCGATCGCCAGCCGCAGCGCCTCGGCCAGGCTCAGCCCCTCGCGCCAGCGGCCCTGCAGGGCCTCGTTGAGCTGCTCGTAGGGGCCGCCGATGGCGATCGCACCGTGCTCGTCGGCGACCGAGCCGTCGTAGCCGATCCGGTAGATCTGGTCGGCGTCGGCGTCGCTGCCGACCTCGGCGACGACGATCTCGACCTCGTAGGGCTTCTGGTCCTCGGTGAAGACCGTGCCCAGGGTCTGGGCGTAGGCGTTGGCCAGGCCCCGGGCGGTGACGTCGCTGCGGTCGTAGGAGTAGCCGCGCAGGTCGGCGTAGCGGATGCCGGCGACCCGCAGGTTCTCGAACTCGTTGTACTTGCCGACGGCGGCGAAGCCGATCCGGTCGTAGATCTCGCTGATCTTGTGCAGCGCCCGGCTGCTGGGGTTGTCGGCGACGAAGAGGATGCCGCCGTCGTAGCCGAGGACGAGGACCGAGCGGCCGCGACCGATGCCCTTGCGGGCGAAGTCGGCCCGGTCCTGCATGACCTGCTCGGGCGAGACGTAGAAGGGGGTGGCGGTCACCGGGCACCTCCCGGGTTGCCGGCGCGGGCGGCGACGACGTCGGTGACCACCTGCTCCACCTCGGCCTCCGGCACGAACCGGGCGCCCTCGGCGTCCACCCGGGCGACGGTGGGCCACAGCCGCCGCTGCACGTCCGGCCCGCCGGTGGCGGAGTCGTCGTCGGCGGCGTCGTAGAGGGCCTCGACGGCCACCCGCAGGCTCTCCTGCGGGTCCAGACCGGGCCGCCACAGCTTCTTGACGGCGCCGCGGGCGAAGTGCGACCCGGAGCCGATGCTGTGGTGCTCGCGCTCCTCGTACATGCCGCCGGTGAGGTCGTAGGAGAAGATCCGGCCGGTCCCGCGGGCCAGGTCGTAGCCGGCGAAGAGCGGGACCACGGTCAGGCCCTGCATGGCCAGCCCGAGGTTGCCGCGGATCATCGCCGAGAGCCGGTTGGCCTTGCCCTCGAGGGACATCAGCACGCCCTCGATCTTCTCGTAGTGCTCCAGCTCGACCTGGAAGAGCTTGACCATCTCGATGGCCACGCCGGCGGTGCCGGCGATCCCGACGAGCGAGAACTCGTCGGTGGCGAAGACCTTCTCCATGTCCCGGTTGGCGATGACGTGGCCCATGGTGGCGCGCCGGTCACCGGCGACGAGCACCCCGGTCCCGTCCCGCAGCGCGACGATCGTCGTGCCGTGCGGGGCCTCGACCATCGGGGTGCTGGGCAGGGCCCGGCGTCCGGGCAGCAGCTCGGGCGCCTGGGCACCGACGAACTCGGTGAAGGAGGAGGACCCCGCGGTGAGGTACGCGGCCGGCAGCCGCCCCTGCCCGGGGCTCGCGGTCACTGGCCGCCCTTCTGGACGAACCCCTTGACGAACTCCTCGGCGTTGGACTCCAGGACGCCGTCGATCTCGTCGAGGACCGAGTCGACGTCGGCGTCGCGAGCCTGGTTGCTCGCGCCGACCTGGCCGAAGCTCTCGTCGCCGCTGCCCTCGTCGCCGCCGTCGCGCCGCTCCGGGCGGACCTGTTCCTGGGGCATCTCGCCCTCCCTTCCTCGCTCTCCCCCGAGCCTATGCGCTGTGCGGGTCGGCGGGGCCGGTGCCCGGGCCGCGCGTCGCCGGCAGCCGGGCCAGGCCGGCGACGAGGCTCTCGACGTCCCCGCCGATGAGCGCCTCGGTGTCGGCCCGGCCGTGCCGCAGCGGGTCGAGCATGCCGATCCGGGCCACCCCGCCGGCCCCGGGCCGGCGCAGCACGAGGCTGTCCCAGGAGGCGGAGATCACCTGCTCCGGGTGCGTCGTCACGGTGCGCCCGCGCAGCCAGGCCCGGGTGTCCTCCGGCGGCGTGGTCACCGCCGCGGCGACCTCGGCGTCGTCGGTGAGCCGGGTGATCCGCCCCGCCGCCTCGAGCCGGTGGAAGAGCCCCTTGTCGGCGCGCACGTCGCTCCACTGGATGTCGATGGCACGCAGCCGAGGGTCGCCCCAGCCGAGCCCGTCCCGGTCCCGGTAGCGCTGCAGCAGAGCCAGCTTGGCGACCCAGTCGACGTCGGCGGCCGCGTCCATCGGGTCGCTGGCCAGCAGCCCGAGCACCCGCTCCCAGTGACCGAGCACCTCCTCGGTCGCGGCGTCGCTGCCCTCCCGGTCGACGAACCGGCGGGCCATCTCGAGGTACTCCGTGAGGATCTGCACCGCGGTGAGCTCGCGGCCGTCGCGCAGCCGCACCGCGACCTGGCAGGTCGGGTCGTGCGAGATCTGCTTCAGGGCCGTGACCGGGTGCAGCACCTCCAGGTCACGGTCGATCGCGCCGGCCTCGATGAGGCCGAGGACGAGCGAGGTGGTGCCGACCTTGAGCAGCCCGGCCACGTCGGCCTGGGTGGCGTCGCCGAGGATGACGTGCAGCCGCCGGTGCCGCTCGGGGTCGGCGTGCGGCTCGTCACGGGTGTTGATGATCGGCCGCTTGAAGGTCGTCTCCAGACCCACCTCGGCCTCGAAGAAGTCGCTGCGGGAGGCGATCTGGTACCCGTCGTGCTCGCTGTCCGGCCCGATCCCGACCCGCCCGGCGCCGCAGAGCACCTGGCGGGCGACGAAGAACGGGGTGAGCTGGCGGACGATCCGGGCGAAGGGGGTCTCCCGGTCCATGAGGTAGTTCTCGTGGCTGCCGTAGGAGGCGCCCTTGCCGTCGGTGTTGTTCTTGTAGAGGTTGATGCCCGGCGGCCGCTCGGCCAGCCGGGCGACCACCTCGCGCATCACGAGCACCCCGGCCCGGTCGTGGACGACGGCGTTCCGCGGGCTGGTCACCTCCGGGGTCGAGTACTCCGGGTGGGCGTGGTCGACGTAGAGGCGGGCGCCGTTGCCGAGGACGACGTTGGCCAGCGTCGGGTCCTCCTCGTCGGTCAGCTGGGAGATGTCGGCGCGGCTGCGCGGCAGCTCGAAGCCGCGGGCGTCCAGCAGCGGGTGCTCGTCGCTGTAGTCCCACGCGCCGTGCGTGGCCCGGTGCCCGTGCGCCAGGGCGTAGGTGGTGACCACCCGGCCGGAGGCCTCCATCGGGTTCGCCGACGGCTCGTCGGGCACCGCGATGCCGTACTCGGTCTCCGTGCCCATGACACGCCGCACACCCATGGGGCCACGATAGGGCGATGGTTGGATGGCACCCATGAGCGCCCCGTGGATGCCGATGCGCACCCGTGCCCTGGACCGGCTGCTGCGCAGCTCGCGCGACCCGGCCGGGGTTCTCGAGCCGCGCGCGCTGGCCCAGGCCCGGCGGGCGGTGCGCACCGGGCCGCCGGCCTCCTGGGTCACCGGGCCGATGGCGCCAGGGGTCACCCTGGAGACCATCGCCGTGCCGGTGCGCGGCTGCGAGCAGGTCCGGGTCGTGCTGCACCGCCCGGCGACGCCGGGGCCGCACCCGCTGCTGGTGCACCTACACGGCGGCGGCTTCGCCATCGGCAGCGTGGAGGTCTTCACCCCCTTCTGCACGCAGGTCGCGGCCCGCGCCGACGTGCTCGTCGCCAGCGTCGACTACCGGATGGCGCCGGAGCACGTGGCCCCGACCGCCGCCCACGACGCCATCGACGTCACCGGCTGGCTCGTCGAGCACGCCGGCGAGCTCGGGGCGCGGGCCGACCGGCTCGGGGTGACCGGGGACTCGGCCGGCGGCAACCTGGCCACCGTCGTCGCCCAGCACCTGCGCGACGAAGGCTGCGCCGGGCTGCGGCACCAGGCGCTGGTCTACCCCTCCCCCGACCTCACCGACCGGGAGGTGGAGGAGCTCGACCGGCACTTCCCGGTGCTCACCCCGGCCCTGATGAGGGTCTTCCGCGGCGCCTACCTCGGCGACGGCCAGGACGAGCGCGACCCGCTGGTCTCCCCGGCGCACGGCCGGCTCGACGGGCTGCCGCCGACGCTGGTCCAGACCGCGGAGAACGACCCGCTGCGCCCGGACGGCGAGGCCTACGCCCAGGCTCTGCGCGCGGCCGGGGTGGAGGTGCGGCTGACCTGCTACCGTGGGGCGCCGCACGGCTTCGTCAACCTTCCCGGGCTGACCTCCGCCGGATACCCTGCGCTGGAGGAGCTGGCCGCCGAGGTGGCCCACCACCTGCACGGGGAGGACCGATGAGCCGCCGCAGCTACCAGGGACTGCCGGTGCGCACCGGGTTGCTCACCCGCTACCTGGACGCGATGGGCCGCACCCCGATCGAGGAGGCCAGCCTCGAGGACATCCGCGCGAGCCGGGAGCAGGTCTATCCGGCCTGGCCGCCCTTCAGCTGGATCACCGGACCGACCGGCCGCGGGGTGCGGATCAGCGACGCGCACGTCCGTGCCCGTGACGGGCACCGGGTTCCGGTGCGCTGCTACGCCCCCGCCTCGGACCGGCCGCTGCCGCTGCTGGTCTACCTGCACGGCGGCGGCTGGGTGTGGGGATCGACCTTCATGTACGACCCGCTGTGCTCCCGGCTGGCCGCCGCGGTGCCCGCCGTGGTGGTCAGCGTCGACTACCGGCTGGCGCCGGAGCACCGCTCGCCGCAGGCGGTGCTCGACTGCCTCGACGTGGTCACCGCGCTCGTGCAGGACCGCGCCACGGTCGTCGCTGACGGCGTCCCCGCCTACGACCCGGACCAGGTCGGCCTCGCCGGGGACAGCGCCGGCGGGAACCTCAGCGCGGTGCTCGCCCAGCAGCTGCGCGACCTGCGCGGGCCGGGCGGGGAGCCGGCGGTGCGCCACCAGGCGCTGATCTACCCGGCGACCGACATGACCCTGGCCTCGCCCTCGATCCGGGAGAACGCGCACGCCCCGATCCTCACCGAGGCAGCGGTGCACGCCTTCCGGGCCCACTACCTCGGGGACGCGCCCACCGAGGACCAGCTGCGTGACCCGCTGAGCTCCCCGCTCTTCGGCGACCTCGAGGGGGTGGCTCCGGCGCTGGTGCAGGTCGCCGAGAAGGACCCGATCCGGGACGACGGCACCCGGTACGCCGCGGCGCTGCAGGCCGCCGGAGTGCCCGTCCGGGCCACCGAGTACGTCGGGCTGCCGCACGGCTTCGCCTCCTTCCCCGGCGCCTGCCCGGCCGGCAAGCAGGCCGAGTCCGAGCTCGCCGGGGAGATCCGCCGCCACCTGGCCCCCTGACCTGCCCTCCTGCGCAACTGCCCGGGCAAATTCGCCCCCTCGTCCGCAACTGCCCGGGCAAATTGCAACCTCCCGCGCAACTGCCCGGGCAATTCGCAACCTCCTGCGCAACTGCCCGGGCAGATGCGCAACCTCTTGGCAACTGCCCGGGCAAATGCGCAGGGTGGGTAGGGTCGGGACAGGTTCGCCGGGCACCGATGTCCTGGTGAGCGACCGATGCCGAAGGGTGGACCAGGCGTGCGCGAGATCGTCGTCTTCTCGGGGGCCGCGCACCCCGCGCTGGCCGAGCGGATCTGCGCCGCGCTGGGCGTGCCGCTCTCCCCCTCGCGGACCACCCGCTTCAGCAACGACTGCCTGCAGGCGCAGCTGCTGGACAACTGCCGTCAGCGCGACGTCTACATCGTCCAGCCCCTGGTGCCGCCGACCCAGGAGTCGCTCATGGAGCTGCTGCTGATGATCGACGCCGCCCGCGGGGCCTCGGCCGCCCAGATCACCGCGGTCATCCCGCACTTCGCCTACGCCCGATCGGACAAGAAGGACGCCTCCCGGATCTCCCTCGGCGGCCGGCTGGTCGCCGACATGCTCGCCTCCGCCGGGGCTCACCGAGTGCTGACGATGACCCTGCACGCCCCGCAGGTGCACGGCTTCTTCTCGGTCCCGGTCGACCACCTCACCGCGCTCGGGGTGCTGGCCGACCACTTCCGCGGGCAGGACCTCAGCGACGCCATCGTCGTCTCCCCCGACCTCGGCAACGCCAAGGACGCCACCCAGTTCTCCCGGCTGCTCGGGCTGCCGGTCGCCGCCGGGAGCAAGCAGCGCAAGGCCGACGACAAGGTGGTCGTCGACTCGATCGTCGGCGACGTCTCCGGCCGCCGGGCGATCATCCTCGACGACGAGATCGCCACCGGCGGCTCGATCGTCGAGCTGCTCACCAAGCTCGGCGAGCTCGGCGTCAGCGAGGCCGCGGTCGCCTGCACCCACGGCCTCTTCACCGGCCCGGCCGTCGAACGGCTGCGCGAGCACCCGATGATCACCGAGGTCGTCACCACCGACACGGTGCCGCCGCCGCAGGACTGGCCCGAGCTGACCGTGGGATCGGTCGCCGGGCTCTTCGCCGAGGCGATCGCCCGGATCCACGCCGGCGAGTCGGTCTCCTCCCTCTTCGACGGGGTGGACCCGACCCACGGCCCGCCGCAGCCGTCGCTCTTCTCCCGATGACCCGTCGCCCCACCCCGGCGCGTGGCGACGAGCGCCTCGCCTCCCCCGGTCCGAGGACCGCGCTGGCCGCAGTGCTCGACGCCGGCGTGGTCTCCGCCTTCGCCCTCGCCGGACGCCGCTCGCACGACGAGGCGCTGACCCTCGACGGGTGGTGGCAGACCGCCTGGCCCTTCCTCGCCGGGCTGGTGATCGGCTGGGTGCTCGTCGCGAGCACCAGCGGCACCTACCCCACCCGGCTGTGGCACGGGCTCAGCGTGTGGCCCTCCACGGTGCTCGCCGGGATGGCGCTGCGCGACTGGACCGGGCAGGGCACGGCCTGGCCGTTCGTCGTCGTGGCCACCCTCGTGCTGGCCGCCGGGCTGATCGGCTGGCGGGTGGTCACCGAGATCCTCGACCGACGCGCGGCGGGGCGGGAGCGGGCGGCCCGGCCGCCGCGGGAGCGGCCCGAGGTGCAGCACACCCCCGTCGGCGACCCGCTCGGGCTGGACGAGCTCGGCTCCCCCGCCAGCACGACGAAGGGGCGGGGCGTGGTCCCCCCGGAGCACCGGGAGCGGTTCGTCGCCGAGCAGCTGGACGACCCGCGACGGACGAGCGAGGCGCCCGCCGACGAGAGCGACACCTGAAAAACCCCTTGGCGGCCGTGCCCTGACCGTCGTAGCGTGGCGGCACACGGGAAAGGAGGTGGTCCGAGGAATGAATGGCTTTCGGACGCGTGAGGTGACTGCCCGCTAGTCGCCCGTAGCAGACGGACGTGCTGCCGTCGCCGGGCCACCGGCGAATCCTCGGCAGTCACCGGAGCCCGTGGGGGCCGCACCCTCGTCCCGTGCGGCACCCGGCCACCAGGCCGGAGCCCACGGGCTCTTCCCTGCCCGCCCGGAGCCTGCTCAGAGGTACTGGCCGGTCCGGGACCCGGTGTCGATGCTGCGGCCCGGCTCGGCGCCGCCCTGCTTGCCGCCGACGAGGGTGCGCACGTAGACGATCCGCTCGCCCTTCTTGCCGGAGATCTTCGCCCAGTCGTCGGGGTTGGTCGTGTTCGGCAGGTCCTCGTTCTCCTTGAACTCGGCCACGCAGCTGGACATGAGGTGCTCCACCCGCAGCCCCTCCTGCCCGGTGGTCAGCAGGTCCTTGATCGCCGCCTTCTTGGCGCGGTCGACGATGTTCTGGATCATCGCGCCGGAGTTGAAGTCCTTGAAGTAGAGGATCTCCTTGTCGCCGCCGGCGTAGGTGACCTCGAGGAACTGGTTCTCGTCGGACTCGGCGTACATCCGGGCCACGGTGGCCTCGATCATCCCCTGCACGGTGGCCTCGCGGTCGTCGCCGTGCTCGCCGAGATCGTCGGCGTGCAGCGGCAGCCCGGGGGTGAGGTACTTGCCGAAGATGTCCTTGGCGCCTTCGGCGTCCGGGCGCTCGATCTTGATCTTCACGTCGAGCCGGCCCGGGCGCAGGATCGCCGGGTCGATCATGTCCTCGCGGTTGGTGGCCCCGATGACGATGACGTTGTCCAGACCCTCGACGCCGTCGATCTCGGCGAGCAGCTGCGGCACGATCGTCGTCTCGACGTCCGAGGACACCCCCGACCCGCGGGTGCGGAAGAGGCTGTCCATCTCGTCGAAGAAGACGACCACCGGGGTGCCGTCGCTGCTCTTCTCCCGGGCCCGGTGGAAGATCAGCCGGATGTGCCGCTCGGTCTCGCCGACGTACTTGTTGAGCAGCTCCGGGCCCTTGATGTTGAGGAAGTAGGCGGTGGAGCTGTCCTTGGCCTCGCGCTCGGCCACCTTCCGGGCCAGCGAGGCGGCGACCGCCTTGGCGATCATCGTCTTGCCGCAGCCGGGCGGACCGTAGAGCAGGACCCCCTTCGGTGCCTTGAGCTGGTGACGCTCGTAGAGGTCGGCGTGCAGGTAGGGCAGCTCGACCGAGTCGCGGATGGCTTCGATCTGACCGCTCAGCCCGCCGATGTCGTCGTAGGCGAGGTCGGGCACCTCCTCGAGGACGAGGTCGGCGACCTCGGCCCGCGGGATGTGCTCGACGGCGATGTTGCTGCGCGACTCCAGCAGCACGGCGTCGCCGACCCGGACCCCCTCCTCGGCGAGCCGGGCCGCCATCCGACAGACCCGCTCCTCGTCCTGGCGCATGAGCACCAGCAGCCGGCCGTCGTCGAGCAGCTCCTTGACGAGGACGACCTCGCCGCCGACCTCGTGACCGTGCACCGAGACGACGTTCATCGCCTCGTTGAGCAGCACCTCGCGGCCGGTGACCAGGTCCGCGTCCTCGACCGCCGGGCTGACCGCGACCCGCATCTTGCGGCCGTTGGTGAGGATGTCGACGGTGCGGTCCTCGTGCGGCTCGACGAGGATCGCGTAGGCCGACGGCGGCTCGGCGATCCGGTCGATCTCGGCGCGCAGCGTGACGATCTGCTCGCGGGCCTCCTTGAGGGTGCGCACCAGCCGCTCGTTCTGCGAGCTGACCGTGGCCGTCTTCGAGCGCTCCGCGGCCAGCTGCTGCTCGAGCGCGCGCTGGTCGGGCGTGGTCTCGTCGGTCATCTCACGTCCTCCTCCACGAGCGGTGCCGGCGGCGGCTGGGCGCCGGGCCGACGGCCTCCATCATCCCAGGTGGGTTCAGCGCTCGGTCGGCGGGACCACACCGCGGACGAGCTTGCGCATCTTCTTCGGCGAGGCGACCCGCTCGCCGAGCGCCTCCGGGGTCCACTCCTGCTCGGCCGTCCCGCCGTCGTCGGACCCGTTCGATCCGGCGTCGTCCCCGCTGCTGCCGGCGTGCTCCCCGGTACCGCTGCCGCTCTCGTCCTCCTGGGGCGCGTAGCCGCGCCCGGGCCGCCGCTTGCGCAGCGGCGGGGTCACCCCGGGGGCGAGCCGGCGGGTGCTGATGAGGAAGCCGGTGTGCCCGTGCATCCGGTGCTGCGGGCGCACCGCCAGCCCCTCGAGGTGCCAGCCGCGGACCATCGACTCCCAGGCCTCGGGCTCGGTGAAGGTGCCGTGGTCGCGCATCGCCTCGGCCACCTTGCTCAGCTGGGTCGCGGTGGCGACGTAGCAGATGAGCACCCCGCCGGGGGCCAGCGCCTGCGACACCACGTCGAGGCAGTCCCAGGGGGCGAGCATGTCCAGCACCACCCGGTCGACGCTGCCGGGCTCCGCCTCGTGCGGCAGCGCCTCGACGAGGTCGCCGACCTGCACGGTCCAGGCCGGGTGGTCCTCGCCGAAGAAGGCGCGGGCGTTGGCCACCGCGATCTCGGCGAAGTCGGCCCGGCGCTCGAAGGAGTGCACCCGCCCGGTCTCCCCCACGGCGCGCAGCAGCGACATCGACAGCGCCCCGGAGCCCACCCCGGCCTCGACGACGACGGCGCCGGGGAAGACGTCGGCCATGGTGATGATCTGGCCGGCGTCCTTGGGGTAGATCACCGCGGCCCCGCGCGGCATGGACATGACGTAGTCCGAGAGCAGCGGCCGCAGCGCGAGGTACTGCACGCCGGCGGTGTTGGTCACCGTCGAGCCGTCCGGAGCGCCGATGAGCTCGTCGTGGCGCACGTGCCCCTTGTGCGTGTGGAACTGCTTGCCCGGGGCGAGGGTGATGGTGTGCATCCGGCCCTTGGGGTCGGTCAGCTGCACCCGGTCCCCCTCACGGAAGGGGCCGCGGCGGTAGCGGGATCCGGTGGCGGTCATGGTGGCGGAGTCTAGGGGTGCTCAGCGGCCGCGCAGCGCCGCATTCAGCCGCTCAGCGCGGACCACGCCGCGCAGCCGGCCAGCGTCGGTCACCGCGACGACGCCGCTGCCGGAGGTCTGGAAGGCGCGGACCAGGTCCAGCGTCGGCGTCGGCCCGCCCACCTCGGTCGACCAGCCGGACGGGAGCTGGCTGGTCACGGCGGCCACCGCCGTCGTCTCCACCCGGTCCGCCGGCACCGCCCGGACGGCGTCGTGGTCGATGAGCCCGACCGGGAGCCCCGCGGCGTCGACGACGACCGGCAGCGCCCGGGCCTGCAGCAGCCGCGCGACGGGCTCGTCCGCGCCGATCGCCACGGCCGGCTCGAGCAGCGCGCCCACGTCCACCGTCGCCAGCGCCCGCATCGCCTGCCCGGCGGCGATCGCGCCGGAGGCCCCGGACCACAGGAACGCCCCGATCATGGCCGTCCAGATGAGGGTGACGGCGCTGGCACCGCCGACGTAGGTGACGACCAGGGCCACGACGACCACGAGCCCGACGAGCACCCGACCCGACCAGCCGGCGACGATCCGGCCGAGCCCCTGGTCGCCGGTGACCCCCCACACGAGGGACTCGACGAGCTGGCCGCCGTCCAGGGGCAGCCCGGGCAGCAGGTTGAAGACCCCGAGCAGCAGGTTGACCAGGGTGAAGGCGCCGATCATCGCCCCCGGGATGCCCACCGGGCCCACCACCTGCCCGACCAGCCCGCCGAGGGCGGCCAGCAGCAGGTTGGCCCCTGGACCGGCGAGCGCGATGATCGCCCCGGAGCGCGGGGTGCCGCGGGTGGCGTCGAAGGCGGTGTGCCCGCCCCACAGGTCGGCCACCACCCTCAGCACCCGGTGCCCGTGCGCCCGGGCGGCGACGGCGTGGGCCCCCTCGTGGGCGAGCACGCAGACCAGCAGGCCCACCGCGTAGGCGCCCCCGAGCAGGTAGCCGGCGGCGCCGAGGTCCTCGGCGAGGGTCTGCCCGACGAGCAGCACGACGAGGCCGGCGAGCAGCAGCCAGGACCAGCCGAGATAGACCGGGACCGAGGCGATCGTGGCCAGCCGGATGCCCGAGCGGGGCGTCTGCGGGGGCTCGGCCATGCGGCGACCCTAGGCTGCGGGGGGCGATGGGTGATAATCGCTGTGGAAGACGGACACCCCATGCGACGTTGAGGACATCTGTGACTGATCTGCGCCCCGATGCCACCGACCGGCTGACCGAGCTCCTGCGTGAGCGCGTCCTCGTGCTCGACGGCGCGATGGGCACGATGATCCAGCAGCACGGGTTGTCCGAGGCGGACTACCGCGGCGAGCGCTTCTCCGACTGGGGCCAGGACGTGCAGGGCAACAACGACCTGCTCGTGCTCACCCAGCCGGAGATCATCACCGACATCCACCGGGCCTACCTCGACGCCGGCGCCGACCTGGTCGAGACCAACACCTTCAACGCCCAGCGCATCTCGATGGCCGACTACGGCATGGAGGAGCTCGCCTACGAGCTGAACCTCGAGGCCGCCAGGCTCGCCCGCCGGGCCGCGGACGAGGCGACCGAGGCCACCCCGGACAAGCCCCGCTTCGTCGTCGGCACCCTGGGCCCGACGAACCGGACCGCGTCGATCTCCCCGGACGTCAACGACCCCGGCAAGCGCAACATCACCTTCACCGAGCTGGTCGACGCCTACCTCGAGGCCGCCCGCGGCCTGGTCGAGGGTGGCTCGGACGTGCTGCTCGCCGAGACGATCTTCGACACGCTCAACGCCAAGGCGGCGATCTTCGCGCTGGAGACCCTCTTCGCCGAGCACGGCCGCCGGTGGCCGGTGATCATCTCCGGGACGATCACCGACGCCTCCGGGCGCACCCTGACCGGCCAGACCACGGAGGCCTTCTGGAACTCGGTGCGGCACGTGCAGCCGTTGGCGATCGGGCTGAACTGCGCGCTCGGTGCCGACGAGATGCGCCCGTACCTGGCCGAGCTGGGCCGGGTGGCCGACACCTTCGTCTCGTCCTACCCGAACGCGGGGCTGCCGAACGCCTTCGGCGAGTACGACCAGTCGCCCGAGACCATGGGCGAGGTGGTCGGCGAGTTCGCCGAGGCCGGCCTGGTGAACATCCTCGGCGGCTGCTGCGGCACCACCCCGGAGCACATCGCCGAGATCGCGAAGGGGGCGGCCGCCGCCACCCCGCGGGTGCCGGCGACACCGGAGCCGGCGCTGCGGCTGTCCGGCCTGGAGCCCTTCAACATCACCGAGGACTCCCTCTTCGTCAACGTCGGTGAGCGCACCAACGTCACCGGCTCGGCCCGCTTCCGCAAGCTCATCGAGGCCGGGGACTACCCGACCGCGCTGGCGGTGGCCCGCCAGCAGGTGGAGAACGGCGCCCAGGTCATCGACATCAACATGGACGAGGGCATGCTCGACGGCGTCGAGGCGATGTCCACCTTCGTCAACCTCGTCTCCTCCGAGCCGGACATCTCCCGGGTGCCGCTGATGATCGACTCCAGCAAGTGGGAGGTCATCGAGGCCGGGCTGCAGCGCGCCCAGGGGCGCTGCATCGTCAACTCCATCTCGATGAAGGAGGGTGTCGAGCCCTTCGTCGAGCAGGCCCGGCTGTGCCGCCGCTACGGCGCCGCGGTGGTCGTCATGGGCTTCGACGAGCAGGGCCAGGCCGACAACCTGGAGCGCCGCAAGGAGATCACCGCGCGGGCCTACCGGATCCTCACCGAGGACGTCGGGATGCCGCCCGAGGACATCATCTTCGACCCGAACATCTTCGCGGTCGCCACCGGCATCGAGGAGCACGCCGCCTACGGCACCGACTTCATCGAGGCCACCCGCTGGATCAAGGAGAACCTTCCCGGGGCCCTGATCTCCGGCGGGGTGTCCAACGTCTCCTTCTCCTTCCGCGGCAACAACCCGGTGCGCGAGGCGATCCACGCGGTCTTCCTCTACCACGCCGGGCAGGCCGGGATGGACATGGGCATCGTCAACGCCGGCGCCCTGGTGCCCTACGACAGCGTCGACCCCGAGCTGCGCGAGCGGATCGAGGACGTCATCCTCAACCGCCGCGAGGACTCCACCGAGCGGCTGCTGGAGATCGCCGAGGAGCACCGCGGCACCGGGGAGCAGGCGGAGGCCGCCACCGAGGAGTGGCGCGACCTGCCGCTGCGCGAGCGGATCACGCACGCCCTGGTCAAGGGCATCGACGAGCACGTCGTCGACGACACCGAGGCGCTGCGCCAGGAGATCGAGCAGGCCGGCGGTCGGCCGCTGGAGGTCATCGAGGGCCCGCTGATGGACGGCATGGACGTCGTCGGCGACCTCTTCGGCTCGGGCAAGATGTTCCTGCCGCAGGTGGTCAAGTCCGCCCGGGTGATGAAGAAGGCCGTGGCCCACCTCATCCCCTACATCGAGGCGGAGAAGTCCCCCGAGGAGGCGTCCCGCTCCAAGGGCCTGGTCGTCATGGCCACGGTCAAGGGCGACGTGCACGACATCGGCAAGAACATCGTCGGCGTCGTGCTGCAGTGCAACAACTACGACGTCGTCGACCTCGGTGTCATGGTGCCGGTGCAGCAGATCCTCGAGGAGGCCACCGCACGTGGGGCCGACATCATCGGCCTGTCCGGTCTGATCACCCCGTCCCTGGACGAGATGGTCACGGTGGCCTCGGAGATGCAGCGTCAGGGCTTCACCCAGCCGCTGCTGCTCGGTGGTGCGACCACCTCCAAGGCGCACACCGCGGTGAAGGTCGACGAGAAGTACGACGGTCCCGTGGTCTGGGTCAAGGACGCCTCGCGCTCGGTCCCGGTGGTCTCCCAGCTGCTCTCGGACACCGCGCGCCCGGGCTTCCTGGAGACCCTCGACGGGGAGTACGCGGGGCTGCGCGAGCGGCACGCCGCGAAGTCCGGGGATCGTCCGCTGATCTCCTACGAGGACGCCTACGAGCGGCGCACCCCGGTCGACTGGGAGGCGCCGGAGTCGACGGCCCACCTGGAGGGCGTCAGCCCGCTGCGCACCGAGCTGCGCGACTACGACCTGGCCGAGCTGGTCCCGTACTTCGACTGGCAGCCGTTCTTCAACGCCTGGGAGATGAAGGGCTCCTTCCCGGACATCCTCAACAACCCCAGCACCGGGGAGGCGGCGCGCAAGCTCTACGACGACGCGCAGGAGATGCTGGAGAAGATCATCGCGGAGAAGTGGCTGACCGCGAACGGCGTGCTCGGGCTCTTCCCGGCGAACAGCATCGGTGACGACATCGAGATCTACACCGACGAGTCGCGCGACCAGGTGCTGCAGACGCTGTCCATGCTGCGCCAGCAGGGTCAGCACCGTGAGGGCGTGCCGAACCGGTCGCTGGCCGACTACGTCGCGCCGAAGGAGAGCGGGATCGCCGACTACGTGGGCGCCTTCGCGGTCACCGGCGGGCTCGGCGGGCAGGACAAGATCGCAGAGTTCAAGGCCGACCACGACGACTACAACGCGATCCTGCTGGAGGCGCTGGCCGACCGCTTCGCCGAGGCCTTCGCCGAGCGGCTGCACGAGCGGGTGCGTACCGAGTTCTGGGGCTACTCCCCCGACGAGTCCCTGGACAACAAGGGCCTCATCAAGGAGCAGTACCAGGGGATCCGGCCCGCGCCGGGCTACCCGGCCTGCCCGGAGCACACCGAGAAGGAGAAGATCTGGGACCTGCTCGACGTCGACGACATCGGCATCGAGCTGACCGAGTCGATGGCCATGTGGCCCGGCGCCTCGGTCTCCGGGTGGTACTTCGGGCACCCGCAGAGCCAGTACTTCGTCGTCGGGCGGCTCGGGCGCGACCAGGTCGAGGACTACGCCAAGCGCAAGGACTGGACCCTTGCCGAGGCGGAGCGCTGGCTGGCCCCCAACCTCGGCTACACCCCCGACGCCTGACCCACCTTCGCCCCCAGAGCCTTTATCGGGTTACCCGATAATCGCTCGCTCCCGGGGGAAGCCTTCTCCGGTGACCGTGCCTTTATCGGGTAACCCGATAATCGCTCGGTTGCGCGGGAAGGCTTGTCCGGCGAGCGAGAGGTCCTCGGCAGATCCCGCAGCCCCTCAGGGGGTTGCGGGTCAGGCGCAGAGGCGAAGGGGGGCCGGCGCGGTCGAGCCGTCGCCTCCCCGCCCGGCGAAGGGGGGTGTCCCTATGGGTTTCGTCAAGCGGCGGTGGCGGGGCGGGGCTGGTAGGGGGTGCCGTCGCGGAGCATGGCGTAGATGACGTCGCAGCGTCGTCTGGCCAGGCAGATCAGCGCGGCGTTGTGCTTCTTGCCTTGGGCTCTTTTGCGGTCGTAGTAGGCGCGTGAGGTCGGGTCGGACAGTGCGGCGAACGCGGCGAGGAACATGGCGCGTTTGAGGTTCTTGTTGCCGGCTCGGGAGGGGTGCTCGCCGCGGATGGAGGAGCCTGATCTGCGGGTGACTGGAGCCAGTCCGGCGTAGGCGGCCAGGTGGCCCGGCGTGGGGAAGCTCGACCCGTCGCCGACCTCGAGGAGGATCCGCGCTCCGGTCCTGACCCCGATGCCGGGCATCGAGGTCAGGACCGCGGCAAGAGGGTGCGCATCGAGCATCCCCTCGACCTGCGTGGCGGCCTGCTCGCGTTGAGCCAGCAGCGAGGTCAGCTGGTCGGCCAGTTGGGGCAGGACCAGCTCGGTGGCCCGGGTGCCGGGCACGGTCACGCTCTGCTCGTCCAGCGCGGACATGATCGCTTCGACGATCGCGTGGTGGCTGCGTGGAGCCCGCGCCCGGACCGCTGCAGCGATCCGGCGTTTGCCTGCTTGACGTAGGCCGGTCGGTCCACCGAAGCGGCGGAGCAGTTCCAGGATCGCCTTGTGGTGCAACTTGCCGCCGATAGCCCGTTCGAGGGCGGGGTGGATCTGGGTGAGCAGCCCGTGGATGCGGTTGGTCACCCGGGTGACCTCGGCGGCCAGGTCGTCGTCGAATCCGACGATGACTTCCAGGTCGGCTAGGGCTTCGTCGCCGGTGTCGACCCGCCGCAGGGCGTGCGGCATCGACCGTGCCGCCTCGGCGATCACGTACGCGTCGCGGGCATCGGTCTTGGCGTTGCCCGGGTGCAGGTCAGCGATCCTGCGCATGGCCAGCCCGGGAAGGTAGGCCACGTCCACGCCCACATCGCGCGCGACCGTGACCGGCAGTGCGCCGATCGAGGCGGGCTGGTCGACCACGACGAGCACGGGCCCGTGCTCGCTCAGCTGCTCGAACAGGCCCCCCAGGGCGTGCTCGTCCTGCGGCAACGGCTTGTCGTGCACCCGTCGCCCGTCAGGGTCGAGAGCGGTGGCGTGGTGCTCGCCCTTGCCCACGTCCAACCCGAGGAACACCGCGTACCCATGATCTGCTGATGGCTCTTCCATGACGGGCCTCCTTGCCCCACGCGGACAGTGATCATGCTGGCCGCGGTCAGGCGTCAGCAGCCGGCAGCCACGTTACGAAGAGACCACCCGTTCGGGGGTCGTGTCCCTATCAGCGGTCAGACCGACGCCACCAGGCCCGGTGACAACACCCCCCGGATCATCGACGAGACAGGGGCGGTCAGTCATGCCGGACCCAGCGACCAACACCCCCATCATCGAGGGCACGAAGAAGGTAA
Organism: Janibacter alkaliphilus; assembly: GCF_013408565.1. Classification (NCBI taxonomy): domain Bacteria; kingdom Bacillati; phylum Actinomycetota; class Actinomycetes; order Micrococcales; family Intrasporangiaceae; genus Janibacter; species Janibacter alkaliphilus. Next base: position 2,736,539 of record NZ_JACBZX010000001.1, read on the forward strand.
CGGGGCACACCACGGGACGCAGGGCGATGCCGTTCGCGCCGTCGGTGACGATGCCTAGGCTGGCTCCATGACCGGCGCGCTCTCCCCCAGCCGCGCGGCCGACTTCAAGCAGTGCCCGCTGAAGTACCGCTTCCGGGCGATCGACGGGCTGGACGAGCCCCCCTCGCCCGCCGCCGCCCGCGGGACGCTCGTGCACGCCGTGCTCGAGGAGCTCTTCGAGCTGCCGGCACCGGAGCGCACCCCGGAGGCCGCGCAGGCCCTCGTGCCGGGCCGCTGGGCGGCCATGGTGCAGGAGCGACCCGAGCTCGCCGAGATGCTCGCCGCCGACCCGGAGCGGGACGAGGAGTCCTGGTACGCCGAGGCGTCCCGCCTTGTCGGCCGATGGTTCGAGCTGGAGGACCCCACCCGTCTGGAGCCCGCCGAGCGTGAGCTGCGGGTCGAGGCCGATGTCGACGGGCTGCTCCTGCGGGGCATCGTCGACCGCCTCGACGTCGCCCCGACTGGCGAGGTGCGGGTGGTCGACTACAAGACCGGCCGCTCGCCCTCGGAGCGCTTCGAGAGCCAGGCCCTCTTCCAGATGAAGTTCTACGCGCTGGTGCTGTGGCGCACCACCGGTCGGGTGCCGGACCTGCTGCAGCTGGTCTACCTCGCCGACCGCCAGGTGGTGCGCTACCAGCCGGACGAGCACGACCTGCGCGGACTGGAGCGCACGGTCCGCGCCATCTGGACGGCGATCGAGCAGGCCAGCGCCACCGGCGACTTCCGTCCGCGACCCTCGCGGCTGTGCGCGTGGTGCGACTTCAAGCCGCTGTGCCCCGCCTTCGGCGGCACGCCGCCGACGATGCCGGTCCCCGAGGTACCCGCGGTCCCCACCGGGACGCCCACGGTCGGCGTCCCAGACGTGACAGTCGCGGTCGACGACCCTCCGGCGCTCGCCGGAGAGACGGTGCGCTCAGCCGGCTGAGCCGGTCGCGGCCGCCAGACCCCGCAGGTCGGCGACACCCAGCCCCTCCAGCGTGGCGATCTGCCGCGCCCCGGGCACCTGCGGCACCGGCACGACGTGCGGGATCGCCAGCGTCGGCACCCCGGCGGCGACCGCGGCGCCGACGCCGGCCGGCGAGTCCTCGAGCGCCACGCACTCCCCCGGCGCCACCCCGAGCTCGGACGCGGCCGTGAGGTAGGCCTCCGGGTCGGGCTTGCCCCGGGCCACCCGGTCGCCGGTCACCTGCAGCGCGAAGGACCCCTCCGGGGTTGCGGCCACCACCGCCGAGGCCAACGACGTCCAGGACATCGTCACCAACGCGCAGCGCACCCCGGCCTCCCGGCACGCGGCGAGCAGCTCGCGGGCCCCCGGTCGCCAGGGCACGCTCTCGGCGATCTGCGCGACCACCCGCGACTCCAGCCGCCGGACGATCTCCTCCGGCGCGAGATCCACCGGGCTGCGGCGGCGGATGATGTCGGCCGAGACCAGCAGCGGCTGCCCCACGAGCTGGACGGCGAGCTCGTCCGGCCAGGTGCCGCCGTGCTCCTCGACCAGCTCGCGCTCGGCCTGCATCCAGTACGGCTCGGTATCAACGAGGGTGCCGTCCATGTCCCACAGGACGGCGGCGGGCAGGTCCGGTGCGGCGCTCACGTGAGGCCACGCTACGCGGCTTAGGGTGGGGCCAGCGACGGCGCCCGCCCCGGGCGCGACAGGCACGAAGGAGGGAGCGCACCGGTGATCGAGATCGCAGACGTCCCCGAGCTGCAGGATCCGGTGATGATCCTCGCCTTCGAGGGCTGGAACGACGCCGGCGAGGCCGCCACCACCGCCGTGGAGCACCTCAGCGAGCTGTGGGAGGCCGAGCCGATCGCGGCGATCGACCCCGAGGACTACTACGACTTCCAGGTCAACCGGCCGCGCGCGGTCGCCGACGGCGGCACCCGCCGCATCCAGTGGCGCACCACCCGGGTGCTGCTCGCCTCCCCCGAGTCGCTGGGGCGCGACGTCGTCATCGTCAGCGGGGTCGAGCCCTCCTTCCGCTGGCGCGCCTTCACCGGCGAGCTGATGACCCTGGCCGACGAGCTCGGCGTCACCACCGTGGTCACCCTCGGGGCGCTGCTCGCGGACGTCGCGCACACCCGGCCGGTCCCGGTGACCACCACCAGCGACGACGAGGAGACGGCCCACCGGCTGGACCTGGAGAAGGGGCGCTACGAGGGGCCGACCGGGATCGTCGGGGTGCTCGCCGACGCCGCCCGCCAGCAGGGCCTGACCTCGGTCTCCTGCTGGGCCGCGGTCCCTCACTACGTCGGGCACGCCGCCTGCCCGAAGGCCGCCGACGCGCTGCTCGGGGCGCTGGAGGACCTGCTGGAGTCGGCGATCGACCACGGGGAGCTCGAGGATGAGGGCCGCGCCTGGGAGCGTGGCGTCGACGAGCTGGCCGAAGGGGACGAGGAGATCGGCGAGTACGTCTCCAGCCTGGAGACCGCTCAGGACACCACCGAGCTGCCCGAGGCGAGCGGCGACGCCATCGCGAAGGAGTTCGAGCGCTACCTGCGACGCCGCGACGGCGGCCAGGACGGCTGACCAGGCTCGGCGCAGCGGGTCAGAGCAGCATTGGTCAGCGCAGCAGCGTCAGAGCGGCAGGCCGAGCAGCGCCCGGCACAGCGCCGCGACCTCACCGGGCGCCGCCGGGTCGGCCGGCGACGTCGGGTCGGCCGTCTCGCTGAGCGCAGCGTCGACCCAGGCATCGACCGCCGCGACGGCACCGACCGTGTCCAGGTCGTCGGCGGTCCGCGCCCGCACGGCCTCCAGGGTCGGGGCGGCGGCGGGTCCGCCCGGCCGGGCGAAGGCCTCGCGCCACCGCGCCAGCCGGCTCTCCGCGGCCGGCAGATCCTCCGGGGTCCACTCCCAGTCGGTGCGGTAGTGGTGCCCGAGCAGCGCCAGCCGGATCGCCGCCGGGTCGTGCCCCTCGGCACGCAGCGTCGAGACCCGCACGAGGTTGCCCTTGGACTTGCTCATCTTCTCGCCGTCGTAGCCGACCATCGCCTGGTGCGTGGTGTGCCCGGCGAAGGGCGGGTCGTGGGTGATCGCCTCGGCCTGCAGCACCGACATCTCGTGGTGCGGGAAGACCAGGTCGCTGCCGCCGCCCTGCACGTCGATCTGCGGGCCCAGGTGGTGCATGGCGATCGCGGTGCACTCGATGTGCCAGCCCGGGCGACCGTCGCCGAGCACCCCGCCGGGCCACGCCGGCTCGCCCTCCCGGGCGCCGCGCCACAGCAGCGGGTCCAGCGGGTCGCGCTTGCCGGGGCGCTCCGGGTCCCCGCCGCGCTCGGCCGAGAGCACGGTCATCTCCTCCCGCGGCAGGTGGCACAGCACCCCGGCCCCGGCGGTCACCGACAGGTCGAGGTAGGTGTCCCGGGCCCCGGTGGACTCGTCGACCACCTCGTAGGTCGCACCCTCCTCGCGCAGCGCGGTGACGGCGGCGACGATGACCTCCATCGACTCCACGACCCCGACGAGGTGGTCCGGCGGGATGACCGCCAGGGCCGCCATGTCCTCGGTGTAGAGACCGGTCTGGTCCTGCGCCAGCTCACGCCAGTCGATCCCGTCCCGGGCGGCCCGCTCCAGCAGCGGGTCGTCGATGTCGGTGACGTTCTGCACGTAGCTCACCTCGTGCCCTGCGTCGAGCAGCGCCCGGTGCACCAGGTCGAAGGTGACGTAGGTCGCCGCGTGCCCCAGATGGGTGGTGTCGTAGGGGGTCACCCCGCAGACGTAGAGCCGGGCGTGGTCGCCACGTACCTCGACGGGGCGGACCTCGTCGCGGGCCACGTCGTGGAGCCGCAGCGGGACCCCTTCGCCGTCGACGGTGGGCAGGGTCGGACGCGGCCACGATCTCACGGGGTCACCCTAACCAGCCGCACCGACCGCCTCCGTCGCCGACCCGGTGCGGGGTCCGGCGCGGCGGCCTAGAGCGGCGGCCAGGGCACCGACGGCCAGTCCCCCGAGGGCTGCGGGTGCCGACCGGAGCTCAGCAGCGCCTCCACCCGCTCGCGCAGCGCGGCCACCTCGGAGATCGTCAGCAGCTCGTCGAGCTCGGCCTCCCCGTCGGTCCCTGGGGCGATGGCCTCAGCCAGCCGGCGGAGCCGGTCGAGGTCGGCGTCGGCGATCGGCTCTCCGGCCCACCCCCAGAGCACGGTGCGCAGCTTGGGCTCGGCGTGCAGGCACACGCCGTGGTCGATGCCGAGGGTGGCGCCGTCGCGGTCGAGGACGTGGCTGCCCTTGCGGTCGGAGTTGTTGAGCACGGCGTCGAGCACGGCCAGGGAGCGCAGCGGCGCGCTGTCCGGGTGGCTGACCACGACGGGGTCGCCGACCTCGTCCTCGCCGTGCAGCACCGGGAGGTAGCTTGCCGGCACCTCGTCCGGGTCGGTGACGGTGATGGGGCTCGGCGCGGTGACCGGCTGCTCGCCCACCCAGCGCTGCACCGCGCCGGGCCCGAGCGGCCCGTCGCGCAGCACCGTCTCCGGCACGAGGTCGAAGCCGCCCAGCCGGGAGACGACGTAGGTGGCCACCTCGCGCCCGGCGAGGGTGCCGTCGGGGAAGTCCCACAGCGGGCGCTCCCCGGCCACCGGCTTGTAGATCACCGGGATGCGGCGCTGGTCCGTGACGACCTCGGCGAGCACGGCCAGGTTGCTGGCCCGCGGGTGCGCCCCCAGCAGCTCCAGCTCGCCGTCGCGCAGCGCGCCCTCCTCCACGCTCAGCGGCGGTAGCCGTTGGCCCGCGGGCAGATGTGGCCGTCGGGGTCGATCGGGCCGCCGCAGAAGGGGCAGGACGGCCGTCCGGCCTGCACGACGGTCTCGCAGCGCCGGGCGAAGGCGCGGGCCTGGGCCGGGTCCAGCACGACCCGAAGGGTGTTGAGGTCGGCCGCCTCGCCGGCGGCCTGCTCCCCCACCTCGTCCGGGTCGTGGTCGTGGGCCTCGATGACGACGACGTGCCGGTCCTCGTCCCAGGCCAGCGAGATGGCCGAGACCCGGAAGTCCTCCGAGATCGGGGTGTCCAGCGGGGCGTTGTCCGCGGCCTCGGCAGCCGCGGCCACCGTGGACTCGGTGCCGGCGAGCTGGTCGAGCAGCTCGCCGATCCGCTCGGCGAGCACCTGGGCGTGCACCTTCTCCACGGCGACATGCACCCGGCGCTCGTGGCTGCTGGCCTGCAGGAAGAAGGTCCGCTCACCGGCAGGACCGACGGTGCCCACGACGAAGCGCTGCGGCGGGTCGAACTCGACGACGGTCATGCTCCGACCCTAGCCCGCGCCGCCACCGACGACGGCGTCGCCGTCCCGCCCGGCCTCGGGCGGGGCGATCGTCAGCCGCCGGCCGGTGTCGTTGGTGCGCAGCAGCATCGAGCGACCCTCGCGGCGCTGCACCACCGACACCGAGGCCGGGTCGACGTGCTGGCGCTGCAGGTGCGCCAGGCCGCCGCCGGCGGCCTCGGCGAGCACCGCCTTGATGACGTCGCCGTGCGAGACCGCCAGCCAGGCGGCGTGCGGGCCGTGCTCGGCGGCGACCTCCGCGTCGATCTCGGCCACCGCCGCCACCGCGCGGTGGTACATCTGGCGCAGCGACTCAGCCGGATACTCCTCCCCCGGCGGGAAGGCGGCGCTCTCCGGGTCGTCCTGCACGGTGCGCCACAGCGGCTCCGCGGCGAGCTCCTTGAGGGGGCGCCCGGTCCAGGCGCCGTAGCGGCACTCGGCCAGGCCCTCGTGCTGCTGATCCTGCATCCCGCGGGCCCGCAGCAGCGGCTCCGCGGTCTGCCGGCAGCGCAGCAGCGGAGAGGTCACCACCCGCACCAGGGGCACCTCGGCGAGCCGGTCGGCGAGGTCGGTGGCCTGCTCCCGGCCGGTGTCGTCGAGGGCGACGTCGGGGGTCCAGCCCGCCAGCACCCCGGCGGTGTTGGCGCTGGAGCGGCCGTGGCGGGCGAGGATGCAGTAGGGCACGGGCGGCAGGATACGTGCGCGATCGTGGCCGTCCGGCGAGACTGGGGGCGTGATCGTCGACCAGGCCCGCTACCGCGACGGGCAGCGCACCGGCTGCCAGGACATCCACGCCGAGCTGCAGGCCATCCGCAGTCATCGTCGGGCCGAGGCGGAGGCGGAGAATGCGACCCCGTCGAGCGCCGCCGGAGGCGACGGACCGGACCCGACCGGCTCCGGGGCGCCGAGCAGCGACTTCCTCTGGGTCGGCCTGAAGGACCCGAGCACCGAGACCTTCGACCGGGTCGTCGGCGACCAGCTCCACCTGCACCCGCTGGCCGTCGAGGACGCCGTCCAGGGCGACCAGCGTCCCAAGCTGGAGCGCTACGACGGCGGCTACTTCGCGGTGCTGCGGCCGCTGCGCTACCTCGAGGACACCCAGGACATCGAGTCCGGTGAGCTCATGGTCTTCCTCGAGGAGGACGTGCTGCTGACCGTGCGGCTCGGCGAGGCCACCCCGCTGGACGGGCTGCGCTCCCGGCTGGAGCACGAGCAGCCGGAGGCGCTGGCGCAGGGGCCGTGGGGCGTCTTCTGGGCGATCCTCGACCTCATCGTCGACCAGTACCTCGACATCGAGGACCGGGTGCAGGAGGACCTCGAGGAGCTGGAGGCCGGCATCTTCTCCGCCGACCGACGGGTGACCTCGGAGCAGATCTACCGGCTCAAGCGCGAGGTGCTGGAGTTCAAGCGGGCGGCGCTGCCGCTGCAGCGGGCGATGCGGCTGCTGCTGGGCCCCTCCAGCCCGGTGCCGATGGAGGAGATGCGGCTCTACTACCGCGACGTGGCCGACCACCTCAACCTCGTCATCGACAACACCGAGAGCCAGAGCCGGCTGCTCAGCGACATGCTCAGCGCCCACCTGGCCCAGCTGGGGGTGCGGCAGAACGAGGACATGCGCCGGATCTCGGCGTGGGTCGGCATCGCCGCCCTGCCGACGCTGGTCGCCGGGATCTACGGGATGAACTTCCAAGTCATGCCCGAGCTGACCGCCAGCGTCACCGTCGGCGGCCGGGAGGTCTACTACGGCTACTACCTGGCGATCGGCTTCATGCTGCTGATCTGCCTGGGCCTCTACGTCGTGCTGCACCGGGCCGGATGGCTGGGCCCCTCGCTCACCGAGCGGCTACGGGCCGAGCAGGAGCGCGACCGGCAGCGTCGCGCGGACGCGCGCGGCGGCGAGCCTCAGCGGCGGTCGTCGGCGTCGTAGTCCTCGTCGTCGAGGCCGGAGTAGGACTGCTCGTCCTCGTCCTCGTCATAGTCCTCGTCGTCGCCCTGACCGCTACGGTCACGGTCCTCGCCCACGATCTCGTCGGCGAGCTGCTCGTCGACGACGATCAGCGGGGTCATCTCGCCGGTCGCCTCGTGCAGGGCGTCGTCGTAGGCCTCGAAGGCGTCGGCGAGGTCCTCGTAGGCGGCGATCACCCGCGGGTCGTCCTCCCCGCGACGCTGGGAGGAGGCCTCGAGGTGGCGCTCGAGCGCGGCGATCAGCTTGTTGAGCTCAGGGCGCGGGTCGGACGGCATGGCACGACCGTACCGCCCGTGGGCCAGAATGGCCGACGATGACCGAGTACGAGTTCCGTGTCCTGCACTTCTCCCGGGAGACGACCCGCGCCGACGTGCGTCAGGCCCTGGCCGACCACGCCGAGTACGGCCGCTGGGAGCTGCACCGGACGATCACCTACCTCGGCGGCGGCCGCAAGGCGTGGCTGCGCCGCAAGATCCTGCGGGTGCCGCACCCGCGCACCCTCAGCCCGAGCAGCTGACCCGCGCCCGGTCTGACCGGCGCCTCAGCAGGTGTCGATGAGCCGCGCCAGCACCCGGGTGCCGAAGCGCAGGCTCTCCACCGGCACCTTCTCGTCGATCCCGTGGAACATCGGCGCGAAATCGATGTCGGCCGGCAGCCGCAGCGGGGCGAAGCCGTAGCCGGTGATCCCCAGCAGCGAGAGGGCCTTGTTGTCGGTGCCGCCGGAGAGGCAGTAGGGCAGGATCTCCGCGCCGGGGTCCTCGGTGGTCAGCGCCGCCGTCATCGCCTCGACGAGGTCCCCCTCGAAGGGGGCGTCGATGGCGATGTCGCTGTGCTCCACCCGCACCTCGACCCGGTCGCCGGCCAGCTCGCGGATGGTCGCCAGCAGGTCCTCCTCGTGGCCGGGCAGGTAGCGGCAGTCCACCCGCGCCTCGGCGTGCTGCGGGATGACGTTGTGCTTGTAGCCGGCGTCGAGCATGGTGACGTTCGCGGTGTCCTGCAGGGTCCCGCGCACGAAGCCCTCGGCGCCGCCGAGGTGCCCGACGAGCTCGTCGAGGTCCTCGTCGGAGTAGGCGGTGCCGGTGATCTCGGAGAGCCGGTCGAGCAGCTCGCGGACGCTGACGATGAACTCCCGCGGCCACTTGTGCGCGGCGATCCGGGTCAGCGCCTCGGCGAGGTGGACGATGGCGTTGTCGTCGTTGGGCACCGAGCCGTGCCCGGCCCGTCCCTGGGCGGTGAGGGTGAGCCAGGCGATCCCCTTCTCCTGGGTCTGCAGCAGGTAGGCCCGCTGCTGGCCGCCCTCGGGGGTGGGCACGGTGACGCTGTAGCCGCCGACCTCGCTGATCGCCTCGGTGATGCCGTCGAAGAGCTCGGGGTGCTCCTTGACGAGGAAGTGGCTGCCGAGGTCGCCGCCGGCCTCCTCGTCGGCGAAGAAGATGACCAGCAGGTCCCGGGGCGGCACGACGCCGTCGCGGGCCATCCGGCGCACGTTCGCGAGGATCATCGCGTCCATGTCCTTCATGTCGACGGCGCCGCGGCCCCAGATGCACCCGTCCTTCTCGACGGCCTCGAAGGGCGGGACGCTCCAGTCCTCGGCGTTGGCCGGGACGACGTCGAGGTGGCCGTGCAGGCACAGCCCGCCGCGCTCCCGGTCCTGGCCGGGGATGCGCACGACGACGCTGACCCGGCCCGGCTCTGACTCGAAGAGCTGCGGCTCCAGGCCGACCTCGCGCAGCTGCGCCGCGACGTAGTCGGCGGCCTCGGCCTCGCCCGGCCCGGCGACGTCCGGGCCGTAGTTCGTCGTGTCGATCCGGATGAGGTCGCGGCAGATGCGGACGACCTCGTCCTCGGGATCGGTGCTGGTGGCCTGCTCGCTCATGCCGCCACTGTAGGGGCCGTCGGCGTGGGCGCTGAGGGCGGCGGGGCGGGTCAGTTCGGGTTGGCCTCGCCGCGGGGCACCGGCACGGCGCGGAAGGTGGTGACGATGCCGAGCTCGCGCTGCACCAGGGCCAGGGCGGCCCGCAGCCGCTCGCCGTCGCCGCCGGCCTCGAGGATCTGCTGCCTCTCTCGCACCGGCAGCGGCATCGCCTGGGTGACCTGGGCGGCGACCCGCTCCAGCGGGCCGGTGACCAGGGTCTCCGGGCTGCCCACCGCGCGCTGGTACCTGGCGAAGGTGACGACGAGTCGCTCGGCCAGGCGCCGGGCCTCGGCGCGGGTGACGCTCTCGTCGTCGCTCAGCGCGGTGACCTCCGCAGTGAGGTATGGCCGTCCGGTGTCGACGAGCTCGTCGAGGCGGAAGCGGCGCACCCCGGTGGTGGCGATCCGGATGGTGTGCGGGCGCCCTTCCTCGCGGACGACGTCGGCAGCCTCGACGCGGGCGGTGCAGCCGACGGCGAAGAGGTCCTCGGCCCGGCCGGCGCCGACCTCGTGACCGCGGCGGATGGCGACCACCCCGAAGAGGCGCTCGGCGGGCTCCCGCTCGCGCAGGTCCTGCAGCAGGGTGAGGTAGCGCGGCTCGAAGATCTGCAGCGGCAGGTGGCCCCCGGGCAGCAGGACGGTGCCCAGCGGGAAGATCGGCAGCACTGCCATGGGCACAGTGTGCGCCACGCCGGCCCGCGACGGGTCCGGCGCCGCCCGGTGATTCGGTCGGCTCCGGCGCTGCGTGCTACCTTTTCTCCTCGGTGCGCAGCCCTCCCCGGGCCGCTCGCCCCACTCGTCCGGGTGGCGGAATTGGCAGACGCGCTAGCTTGAGGTGCTAGTGCCCGTATTAGGGCATGGGGGTTCAAGTCCCCCCTCGGACACCATCTGACGAAGGCCCCGACCGATCCTCGGTCGGGGCCTTCGTCGTGCTCTGCCTCAGGGGTGGGTGCGACCCGGGATCACCCGGCCAGCGCGGCCCGGTAGGCCCGCGGCGAGGTCGCGTACCAGCGCCGGAAGGAGCGGGTGAAGGCGCTCTGCTCGCTGTAGCCCAGCAGCGAGGCGATGTGTGCCAGGGCCATCTCGGGGTCGGCGAGGTGGTGCACGGCGAGCTCGCGGCGCTGGGCGTCGACGATCTCGGCGAAGCCGCCGCCCTCCGCGCGCAGCCGCCGCTGCAGCGTCCGCGGGTGCAGGCTCAGCTGGTCGGCGACCACCTCGACCGTGCACTGCCCGGTGGGCAGCAGCCGACGCACCAGCCCGGCCACCGTCTCGGTGGTGCTGGCCCGCACGCTCGGATAGGTCGCCTCGAGGTAGGCCGTGGCGACCCGCGCGGTCTGCGGGTCGGCGTGGTCGATGCGGCGCTCGGCCAGCTCGGTGGTGACCTCGAAGCCGCACCAGGACGCGCCGAAGGCCACCGGGCAGCCCAGCGCCTCCTCGTAGGCCCACGTCGGGGCCACGCGCCCGTGCTGGAAGGACACCAGCGACAGCCGGGCCCCCTCCCCCGCGAGCATCCGCAGGATGCCGGCGGCGTTGCCCATGCTCATCTCGTACGGCAGGTGCTCGCCCGTCGTCGGTGGCTCGGTGATCCGGTAGAGGCAGCGCACCCGCCCGGGATCCTCGGCGGGCACCTGGCTCAGCTGCAGCGCCGGGCTGTGCACGTAGAGGTAGCGACCGATCGCGGCGAATCCCTCCTGGACCGTGGCGGCGTTGCGGGCGACCACCGCCAGCGGCCCGAGCATCGGCAGCCCCTGCCGGCGGGACATCCGCAGCCCCAGGTCCGGGCAGCCCAGCTCGGCCGCGGTGCGCTCCAGCAGGGCGCAGAAGGTGGCGAAGGGGACGAAGGCGTCCGGCTCGTGCTCGATCCCCGGGCGGATCCCGGCCACCGTCATGAAAGCGGCCGGGTCGGCGCCGAGGTCGCGGACCAGCTCGGCGTAGCCCCAGAGGTTGGTGGAGCGGATGAGGTTCGCCATCCCGCTCCCCTCGCCGTCCGTCGAGGTGTCGTCTGATGTCAAGACTATGTCGCACGGTGTCAAGACCTCAGGTATGGCGGCGATCACAGTAGATGCATGAGCACCGACATCGACAACGGCGTCGAGACCGCGGCCCACCCCCAGGCCCCCGGCGACGCGTCCGCGAACGACCGCACCCACTTCGACGTCCTCATCATCGGCGCCGGCCTCTCCGGCATCGGCACCGCGGCCCACCTGGCCGACACGCACCCCGAGCGCAGCCTCGGCATCCTCGAGCGCCGCGAGCGCGTCGGCGGCACCTGGGATCTCTTCACCTACCCCGGCATCCGCTCCGACTCCGACATGTTCTCCTTCGGCTACGCCTTCCGCCCCTGGGACGACCTGAAGATCCTCGCCGACGGCGGCTCCATCCGTGAGTACATCGAGGAGACCGCCCGCGAGCGGGGCATCACCGACGAGATCCACCACGGCCTGAAGACGCTCAGCGCCGACTTCTCCAGCGAGGACGCCACCTGGACGGTCACCGCGCTGCACGAGGCCACCGGTGAGACCCGGACCTTCACCTGCTCCTTCCTCATCAGCTGCACCGGCTACTACAACCACGATGAGGGGCACCGGCCCGCCTTCCCGGGCGAGGAGCGCTTCACCGGCGAGCTGATCCACCCGCAGCACTGGCCGGAGGAGCTCGACCACGCCGGCAAGCGGGTCGTCGTCATCGGCAGCGGGGCCACCGCGGTCACCCTCGTCCCGGCGATGGCCGAGACCGCCGGGCACGTGACGATGCTGCAGCGCTCCCCCTCCTACGTGCTCTCGCTGCCCGCCTTCGACAAGATCTCCGAGCAGCTGCGCCGGGTGCTGCCCGAGGAGACCGTCTACCGCTTCGGCCGGTGGCGCAACGTCGCCATCCAGCGCGGCCTCTACCTCGCCTGCAAGCGCTGGCCGACGGCGATGCGTCGCGCCCTGCTCGCCCAGGTCCGCCACCAGGTCGGCCCGGACGTCGACATGGAGCACTTCTCGCCGCGCTACATGCCGTGGGACGAGCGGCTGTGCGCCGTCCCCGACGGCGACCTCTTCAAGGCGCTGCGGGCCGGCACCGCCTCGGTGGTCACCGACCAGATCGAGACCTTCACCGAGACCGGTGTCCGGCTCGCCTCCGGCGAGGAGCTCGAGGCCGACATCATCGTCACCGCCACCGGGCTGCAGATCCAGATGCTCGGCGGCATGGAGATCTCCGTCGACGGGCAGCCGCGGATCTTCCACGACCAGCTGACGTACAAGGCGACGCTCATCGAGGACGTGCCCAACTACGGCTGGATCTTCGGCTACACCAACGCGCCGTGGACGCTGAAGTCGGACATCGCCGCCGAGTACCTGTGCAACCTCATGACGCACATGGACCGCCACGGCTACGACGTCGTCGTCCCCCGCGACCTGCGCGGCAGCGCGCTGGACTCCGGGATGCTCGACTCGCTGCAGTCCGGATACGTGCAGCGCGCCAAGGACACCCTGCCGCGGCAGGGCACCGAGGCGCCGTGGCGGGTGGAGATGCACTACGGCAAGGACAAGAAGATGCTGCTCGACCCGCAGGTCGACGACGAGATGCTCGAGTTCACCCGGCTGGACCAGCAGCGGGACCGGGACCGGGCCGACGACGGCAGCCGCGCGTCCGTGGGTGCGGTGGCCTGATGCTCCGCGAGACCAGCGTCACCAGCGCAGGCGAGCGGTGCGGCGCCTGGTACCTCCCCGGCGAGGGTGACGCCTTCGCCGGGCAGCACGGCCGCCCGTGCGTGGTCATGGCGCACGGCTTCGGCGGCACCCGGGACACCGGGCTGCTCGCCTTCGCCGAGGGCTTCGCCGAGGCCGGTCTGGCGGTGCTGCTCTTCGACTACCGCGGCTTCGCCGACTCCACCGGCGAGCCCCGCCAGGACGTCGCCTACCGGCGCCAGCGCGCCGACTACCACGCGGCGATCGCCGCGGCCCGGCGGCTGCCCGGGGTGGACCCGCGCCGGATCGTGCTCTGGGGCACGTCCTACTCCGGCGGGCACGTGCTGCCGGTCGGGACCCGTGACGGGGCGGTCGCCGCGGCCATCGCGATGACCCCGGCCACGGACGGCGCGGCTGCGCTGGCGCTCATCGCCCGGCGCGACGGCCTGGCCCCGCTGCTGCGGCTGACCGGGCACGGGCTGCGCGACCTCGGGCGGGCGGTGCGCCGGCGAGAGCCGCACCGCGTCCCGATCGCCGCCGAGCCCGGCGAGCTGGGCGTGCTCACCGCCCCCGGCGCGCTGGCCGGCTACACCGAGATCGCCGGCCCCACCTGGCGCAACGAGGTCTGCGCCCGCGCCTGCCTCGAGGTGGGCCTGAACCGGCCGACGATCTACGCCCGGCGGGTCGGCTTCCCGCTGCTCGTCCAGGTCGGCGACCAGGACCGCACCGCCCCACCGGCAGCGGCCCGTCGGGCCGCGGAGAAGGCCGGCGCCGAACTGCGCTCCTACCCGGTGGACCACTTCGACGTCTACACCGGCGAGGGCCAGCAGCGGATGCTCGCCGACCAGCTCGCCTTCCTGCAGGACCGGCTCGGTGCCCGGCCCCGCGAGGAGGTGACCACGGCGCCCGCCGGCTGAGCCACCTCGTAGGCTGCCGCCGTGCTCGAACGCGTCGCCGCCGTCCGCTACGCGGTCCCCCTGCGCGAAGGGGGATCGCTGCCCGGCGTCGTCGAGGCCAGCGACGACGGCACCTACGTGGCCAAGCTGCGCGGCGCCGGGCAGGGGCTTAAGGTGCTCGTCGCCGAGGTGATCGTCGGCGAGATCGGCCGGCTGCTGGGCGTCGCCGTGCCCCGCATGGTCGTGCTCGACCTGCCCCGGGCGATCGCCCGCTACGAGGCGGACGAGGAGGTCCAGGACCTGCTCACCGCCTCGATCGGCGACAACCTCGGCGTGGACTACCTCCCGGGCTCCTTCGGCTACGACGGCTCCCGCCCGGCGGCGGCCGAGGTGGCCGCGCCGATCCTCTGGCTGGACGCCTTCACCGCCAACGTCGACCGCACCTGGGCCAACCCCAACCTGCTGCTCTGGCACCGCGAGGTGTGGGCGATCGACCACGGCGCTGCGCTGTACGTCCACCACGCGTGGGCACGCCGGGCCCCGGACGCCGCCCGCTTCGCCGCGCTGCCCTTCGACGCGAGCGAGCACGTGCTCGCCGAGCTGGTCCCCGCCGGGCAGCTCGCCGCCCAGCAGGAGCGGGCGGCTGCCACGCTCACCGAGCCGGCGCTGCGCGCGGTGGTCGATCTCGTGCCGCAGGAGTGGCTGGAGACGAGCGAGGCGCTGCCGACCGCCGACGGCGTGCGCGAGGCCTACGTCGAGCACCTGCGCGCCCGGCTCGCCGCGCCGCAGCACTGGCTGCCCGGAGGGTCCTCATGAGCGCGCTGCTGCCCTACGCCTACGTCGTGCTGCGGGTGGTGCCGGTCGCCGACCGCGAGGAGTTCGTCAACGTCGGGATCGTGCTGCGCTGCCAGGAGGCGGACTACCTCGGTGCCGGTTTCCACGTGGACACCGCCCGCCTGGCCGCCCTCGCACCCGACCTCGACCTCGTCGAGGTCGAGCAGGCGCTGCGGGTGGTCTGCGAGGTCGCCGACGGGGTCGAAGGGGGCGGGCGCCCCCGACTGGGCAGCGACGTGCGCCGCTTCGGCTGGCTCAGCGCCCCGCGCTCGACGGTGGTGCGTCCCGGTCCGGTGCATTCGGGGCTCGCCGCTGACCCGGCCGCCGAGCTCGACCGGCTGCTCACCCGCCTCGTGCGCTGAGGCGCTGCGGCGTGCACCCGGGACTGCACAGCCAGCGGTGCAGCACCTAGGGTCGGGACCATGGATCTCAACTCCCGCCCGACCGCACCGGACCCGTACGCGCTGCTGCCGGAGGTCCCCTCCTTCGAGCTGACCAGCGAGGCCTTCGCCGACGGCGGCACGCTGCCCGACGACCAGGTCGGCGCGGCGGGCAACACCAGCCCGCAGCTGGCCTGGAGCGGCGCCCCCGAGGGCACCAAGAGCTACGCGGTCTCCTGCTTCGACCCCGATGCCCCGACCCCGGCCGGCTTCTGGCACTGGACGGTCCTCGGCATCCCGGCCGAGGTGACCTCGCTGGCGACCGGCGCCGGCGCCGAGGGCGGCGCGGGGCTGCCCGAGGGGGCCTTCATGACGACCGCGGACACCGGGGCCCAGGCGTTCTACGGCGCCGCTCCCCCGGCCGGTGACCGCCCGCACCGCTACGTCTTCGCCGTGCACGCCCTCGACGCCGAGCCCGACGAGCTGGGGCTCGACGGCTCGGCCACCTGCACGGTGGCGGCCTTCACCTACCTCTTCTCGACGATCGGGCGGGCGACCCTCACCGGGACGTACCAGGAGCCGGCCTGACCCACCGCTGACGCCAGGCGTCCAGCCGCGGCGTCGGCATCACTGCGCCGTGGTGGGCGCCGGCCGGCTCGTCCCCGACGAGCATCCGAGGCTCGTCGCGGAGGCCCGGGCGGGCGAGCTGGGCGTCGGTGCGCGCCGGCACGACCTCCAGGGCGGCGCGGGCCACCTCCTGGGCCAGCGGCGCGGCCGCGGTGATCGCGTCCGGGTCGATCGTCGCCGCCCCCGGGAAGGGGCGCGCCCACGCGGCGTGCATGTCCCGCAGGTTCCGCAGCCCGGGCGTGGCCGTCATCCGCTCCGGACCCAGCCGGAGGCCGGCCCGGTGCAGCGCGTGGCAGAAGGACGCGAAGTGGGTGCGCGTCCCGATCTCGGGGTGGTAGGGCGCGATCCCCCAGGCGGTCCGCTCGCCCGCGCTGCGGCGGGCGGCCTCCGCCAGCCGCTGCGCTCGCGGTGAGGTGAAGGCGCGCTCCGGGTCGAAGCCGCGGCCCTGCACGCCGGTGGCCAGGGCGAAGAGCCCGTGCTCGAGGCACTTGCTGCAGGCCAGGCACCAGCGGCGCATCCTGGTCGTGCGCATGCACATCACCACCCGTCGGGCGGCGGCCGGGTCGAGCGCCGCCAGCGCGGTGTACGAGACCAGCTCGCTGATCGCCTCGTGGGTGCCCTGCAGGGAGAGCGGATAGCCGTGCACCGCGGCGAGGTAGTCGCTGGTCGCCTCGAGCTGCTCTCGCCTGCCGGTGGGGTTGGAGAAGCGCAACGAACCGTCGGCTCTCGGGGTGCTGCGGTAGCCGGCCGCGGTCCGGGAGAAGGTGATCGTCTCGACGCCCTCGGCCATGAGCAGCGGCAGCAGGGCCGGGCCGTAGAAGTTGACGTGCGGCGCCCGCCGTCGGCCGGCCGCCGTGAGGGTGGCCAGGAAGTCGTTGTCGACGACCCGGACCGCCGACCGGGTCGCCACGGCGGTGGGCAGCACGACGAGCAGCGCCGAGCGCAGCGCGGTCTCGAGCCGGGCGCGCCGGGCGTTGGCCGAGTGCTGGATGACGTGCACCGGGAGCACGTCGCGCCGACGGCGGGAGCCGCGCAGCACGCTGAGCGCCAGCGAGCTGTCCTTGCCGCCGCCGAAGGAGACGGCGATCCGCCCGGGGCGGGTCGGCGGCGCCGGTGTCGACGGCAGGGGGTCGCCGCTCGTCTGCAGGGTGACGTGGTCGCTGCCGTGGATCGCGGTCCACCACTCCCGCTGGGCGGCCGGGACCCCTTCGGGCAGGACGACGGTCACCGGTCCGGGCTCGCCGGCCCACACCCGCAGCTGCAGGGAGAGGAAGACGTCCCAGATGGCCGCCCGCGGCAGCCGGTCCAGCCGGACCCCGACGAAGTGGGCCCGCCACCGGGTGCGCCGCTGCAGCGCCGACCCGCCCGGGTGGGTCCAGGAGAAGCCGACCCGCCCGCCGCGGACCACGGGTGGGTTCACGACGATGGTCAGCGGGGCGTTCATGGCCGGTGACGCTACGCCGCGTTCACCCGCTGGTCATGAAACGTGCATGAGGTTTCCCTCATGGACGGCGGTCACCATGCCCCCTGGTGATCACTGCTCCTGATGGTCATCAGGCGCGCAGCGCCCAGGCAGCCACGGCGGCGGCCGCCGCGACGTTGAGCGAGTCGACCTCTCCGGCCATCGGGATGGTCACCGTCAGATCGGCGGCGGTCATGGTCGCCCGGGAGAGCCCGTCGCCCTCGGTGCCGAGCACCAGCGCCAGCCGCTCCGGCGGGTCCGTGGCGAGCCGGTCGAGCGGCACCGCGTGCTCCCCCAGGCCGAGCGCGGCGACCGTGAGGCCGAGCCCGCGCAGGACGTCTGCACCGCCGGGCCAGGGGTCGATCCGGGTCCACGGCACCTGGAAGACGGTGCCCATCGACACCCGCACCGCGCGCCGGTAGAGGGGGTCGGCGCAGCGCGGGGTGATCAGCACGGCGTCGGTGCCGAGCCCGGCGGCGCTGCGGAAGATCGCGCCGACGTTGGTGTGGTCGACGACGTCCTCGATGACCAGCACCCGCCGGGCCTCGGCCAGGGTCGCCTCCACCGAGGGCAGCGCCGGCCGGTGCATCGACGCCAGCGCCCCGCGGTGCACGTCGTAGCCGGTGACCGTCTCGATGACCCGCGGGTCGCCGACGTAGACCGGCGCGCCGCCCTGCTCGACCGTGTCGATGACGTCGGCGAGGTCCTCCAGCCAGCGCGGTGCCATGAGCAGCGACCGGGGGCGGTGCCCGGCGGCCAGGGCGCGGCGGATCACCTTCGCCGACTCGGCGATGTAGAGCCCGCCCTCGGGCTCCAGCGCCGTGCGCAGCTTCACGTCGGTGAGCCTGACGTAGTCCCGCAGCCGCGGGTCGTCCGGGTCGGTGATCTCGGTGGGCACCGCGGCAGCCTAGGACAGCGCCGCGCGGACCAGGACGACGACGCTGGCCAGGACGCACAGCGCCAGCACCCCGGCGCGCATCCGACGCTGGTCGACGTGCCGGCGCACCGGCCCGGACAGCAGCAGCCCGACGACGAGGAAGGGCAGCCAGACGAGCCCGGCCCGCAGCTGGTCCCCGGTGACCTGGCCAGCGAGGGCCAGCCCGGCCAGCGACCCCGTCGAGCCGACGACGAAGAAGGCGGCCAGGGTCGAGCGGATCCGGTCCGGGGCCTCGTGCTGCAGCACCAGCGCGAAGAACGGGCCGCCGATCGCCGCGGCCGTCCCGGACACCCCGGTGATCGCGCCGGCCAGCGCCGCGTTGCGCGGCGTCGCGGTCGCCTCCAGCCGGACCAGCGAGAGCACCACCGAGACGAGCACGAGCACCCCGACGACCGCGGCGATCCCGGCCGCGGGCAGCACCGCGACCAGCCACACGCCCGGTGCGGTGAGCAGCAGCCGCCAGCCGAGCGCCCAGCCCAGCAGCCGCCAGGCGATGTCGCGGGGCTGGGTGAGCAGCTGCATCGTGGGCAGGGCGAAGCCGAGCAGCAGCAGCGAGGTCGGCATGAGCTCCGGCTCGGCGACGATGATGGCCGGCGCCGCGACGACCGCCAGGCCGAAGCCGAGGGTGGACTGCACCACGGTGCCCAGCAGCACGGCGAGGCCGAGCAGGAGCAGGGTGGTGCTCACCCGAAGAACACCATGCGCACGATGCCGACGATCCCGATGACGACGATCACCGCACGCAGCGCGTTCGGCGGCAGCCGGCGACCCACCTTCGCCCCGAGCACCCCGCCGATCAGGGCACCGACGGCGATGAGCCCGGCGATGCTCCAGTCCACGAGCTCCGGGGAGACGAGGACGAACATCAGCGCCGCGACCGCGTTGACGACCGTGCCGAGGACGTTCTTGATCCCGTTGAGGCGCTGCAGCGGCTCGCTGCTCAGCGCGCTGAGCAGCCCCATGAGGATGACGCCCTGGGCGGCACCGAAGTAGCCGCCGTAGACGCCGGCGACGAGCACCCCGACCATGAGCGCCACGAGGTGCCAGGCCGGCGCGCGCCCGTCCTCGTCATGGTGGCCCCGGGCCCATCGCTGGATGCGGGGGCCGGTGACGACGAGCAGCACCCCGAGCGCGATGAGCACCGGCACCACCGAGGCGAAGGCCTCCTCGGGCAGCACGAGCAGCAGCAGGGCGCCGGTGACCGCGCCGAGCACCGACATCGGCACCAGCCGGGCGACGAAGCGGCCGGCCCCCTTCAGCTCGGGCAGGTAGCCGGCCGTGCCGGAGATGCCGCCGGCGACGAGGCCGATGTTGTTGGAGACGTTGGCGGTCACCGGGGGCACGCCGAGCGCGATGAGCGTCGGGAAGGTGACCAGGGTGCCGGAGCCGACGACGGTGTTGATGCCGCCGGCCCAGACGCCGACGACGACGACCAGCAGCACCTCCCACCACGACACCCGGTCACCCTACGTGGGTGACCGGGTGTCGACCGGGGCCCGGTGGTCGGCGCTGCGCGCCGGGTCAGCGGGGCCGGGTGTCGTCGTCCGTGCCCGGGCCCGCGGGCGGGGTGGGCGGCGGGACGTCGGCCGGGGGGCCGGACGGCGGCGGGCTGCCCTGGCTGCTGCCGGGCGGGGGTCCGGCCGGGCCGGTAGGTGCCGGGTCGGCCGGGAAGGGCGCCGCAGGCGGGGCCGACGCGGGGGTCGGGTCCGGCACGTCCCCGCCGCGGCTGGAGCTCGGCTGGACCCGCCCGACCGGGGTGGCGTGCTCGGTGGCCTCGCGGCTGGCCTGCCCGGCCTGGCCGCGGGCCTCCTTCAGCGCCTGGGCCGGGTCCTCGAGGATGGTGTCGTCGAAGGGGTTGTCCTCCGGGCGGTCCGGCTCCACCCACCCTTCGTCGTCGTCGCCGAGGTCCGGGGCCTTGCTGCCCAGGGAGCCGCCGATGCCACGCAGCGCGTCGGTGAGCTCGCTGGGGATGACCCACATCTTGTTGGAGTCGCCGCGAGCGATCTGCGGCAGCACCTGCAGGTACTGGTAGGCGAGCAGCTTCTGCGTCGGCTTGCCGCGGTGGATCGCGTCGAAGACCTGCTGGATGGCCCGGGCCTGACCCTGGGCCTCGAGGATGCGGGCCTGGGCCGAACCCTCGGCGCGGAGGATCTGGCTCTGCTTCTCACCCTCGGCGGTGAGGATCTGGGACTGCTTGACGCCCTCGGCGTTGAGGATGGCCGCGCGCCGGTCGCGCTCGGCCTTCATCTGCTTCTCCATCGACTCCTGGACGCTCATCGGCGGGTCGATCGCCTTGAGCTCGACCCGGTTGACCCGGATGCCCCAGCGGCCCGTCGCCTCGTCCAGCGCCCCGCGCAGCTGGCCGTTGATCTGGTCACGGCTGGTGAGGGTCTGCTCCAGGTCGAGGGAACCGATGACGTTGCGCAGCGTGGTGACCGTCAGCTGCTCGATGCCCTGGATGAAGTTGGCGATCTCGTAGACGGCGCGCTTGGAGTCGATGACCGTGTAGTAGATGACGGTGTCGATGTTGACGACGAGGTTGTCGCTGGTGATCACCGGCTGCGGCGGGAAGCTGACCACCTGCTCGCGCAGGTCGATGCTGGCGCGCACCTTGTCGACGAAGGGCACGAGGATGTGGATGCCGCCCTCGAGGGTGCGCGAGTAGCGACCCAGCCGCTCGATGATGAGCGAGGTCTGCTGCGGCACGATCCGCACGGTCTTGAAGAGGATGACCAGTGCGAAGACGACGAGGACGGCAAGGAAGATCAGGACTCCGAGTCCCATGCGTCGGTCCTTTCGGTGAGCGGACCGGCGGGGCCGGTCCTTCGTGGTCGGCGGGCGGACCCGCCGGTGAGCGGGTCAGGCGAGCGGCTGGTTGGTGACGATCGCGGTGGCCCCGTCGATGGCGACGACGCGCACCTCCTCACCGGGGGCGCACGGGGGTTCGCCGTCGGGGACGCGGGCGCTCCACATCTCTCCGGCGAGCTTGACCCGGCCGTCGGTCTCGGTGACGGTCTCGACCACCCGGGCCAGCCGTCCGGTGAGGGCGGCCGAGCCGATGCCGTGGGAGGCCTCGGAGTCCATGAACTGGCGCTTGACCAGCGGCCGGACGATTCCGACGAGCAGCAGCGCGACGACGACCGCGAGCACCACCTGCACGGCCACGGGGGCACCGAGGGCGGCGGCCAGCGCACCGACGGCGGCGCCGCCGGCGAGCATGACGAAGACGAAGTCGACGGTGACCGCCTCGACGGCGACGAGCACGAGCACGAGGCCCATCCACGCCAACCAGAGGTTGTCGCTCAGCCAGTCCATGCCCGCCCCCTTCGTCGTCGGTCGTCGCCCGGTCGGCGCGACCGGCCCATCGTGCCCGATCCTGCCCGTCCGACCGCACCCCGGTGCCCCGACCAGCCCAGACGTGACCACACCGTTGCCCCACCCCCCTTCGTCCGCAGCACCCCGGAAGCTCCCCGGTCGGCCGACCCCGCACGCCCACCAGACCCGCAACTGCCTAGGCAGCTGAGTTTGCTCATCTTGCAAGGTGAGCGAAGTCAGCTGCCTAGGCAGTTGCGGCTTGAAGTGCAGTTGCGGCTTGAAGTGCAGCTGCGGAGAAGGAGTAGCCGCGGGAGGGAAGGGGCTCAGCGGGCGCGGGCGGCCCAGCGGTCGCCGTGCCGGTCCAGGACGAGATCGAGGCCGAAGGTGGCCGAGAGGTTCTCCTGGGTCAGCGTCAGCTCCAGCGGGCCCTGGGCGACCACCTCGCCCTGGCGCAGCAGCAGCACGTCGGTGAAGCCCGGCGGGATCTCCTCGACGTGGTGGGTGACCATCACCAGCGCGGGCGCCTCGAGGTCGGCGGCGATCGCGCCCAGCCGACCGACCAGGTCCTCCCGACCGCCGAGGTCGAGGCCGGCGGCCGGCTCGTCGAGCAGCATCAGCTCCGGGTCGGTCATCAGCGCCCGGGCGATCTGCACCCGCTTGCGCTCCCCCTCCGACAGCGTCCCGTAGCGACGCTCCAGCAGGTGCTCGGCGCCCAGGGCCACGAGCAGCTCACGCGCCCGGTCGTGGTCGAGGTCGTCGTAGGACTCGCGCCACCGGCCGACGACCCCCCACGAGGCGGTGACGACGACGTCGACGACCCGCTCCTGGGCGGGGATGCCCTCGGCCAGCGACGAGGAGGCCAGACCGATCCGCGGCCGCAGGTCGAAGACGTCGGTGGCGCCGAGGACCTCGCCGAGCACCCCGGCGACCCCGGAGGTCGGGTGCATCCGCCCCGCCGCGAGCTGCAGCAGGGTCGTCTTGCCGGCACCGTTCGGGCCGAGCACGACCCAGCGCTGCCCCTCCTCGACCTCCCAGTCGACGTCGCGCAGCAGCCGCGACCCGCTCCGCACGACGTAGACACCGGCGAAGGCGAGGACGTCACTCATGGCCCCGACCCTAACCGGCACCGCCTACGATCGGTCAGATGCCCGAGATGCCTGCCTCCGTCCGCGTCGCGCTCTGGGTGACGCACGCGTGGAGCGGCGCGATGCCGCTGGCCGGGGCCCTGCAGCGCGCCCTCCCCGACGTCGACCACGTCGAGGGGCTGGTCGAGCAGCTGCGGGTCTGGCACGACCTCGGCGAGGGTGCCCTGCTGGTCGCGCTCCCCTCCCCCGGCGACGTCACCGGGCTGCCACGCACCGGCCCGGTGGCGCTGCAGGACGCCGTCGACGGCGGCGAGGCCGTCTTCGTCCCCGGCATCGGCGGCATGCTCGTCCCGCACGGCTCCACCTTCGGCTCCCCCGGCGCCCAGGGCTACCGGCTGGACTGGATGGCCCACGAGGCAGACCCGGTGCCCACCCACCGGATCGAGGCGCTGGACCCCGGCGAGCTGGAGCGACGGCTCCAGCAGGCGGTGCGCGAGGCGACCATGGAGGGCGAACGGCTGGGCGGCCAGCCCTTCGCCGGGGAGATGGCCCGGGAGGTCGCCGACGCCCGCCTCGGCGGGGACTGGGCGCTGCCGGAGAGCCTCGGGGAGCGGGCCCGTCGGGTGATCGTCTCGGCGGGCACCGCCGCGGTGGTCGCCGAGCTCGGACTGAACCAGCCCGACGGCGCCCTGGACGCCGCGACACGCGCGGCCCGGGACGGGGTGCTGCGCCGGCTCGGCCGCGAGGCCGACAGCGTGCTCGCCGAGGTCACCAACGCCGCCTGCGCGGCCATCGCCGGCTGGGTGCCGGCCCGCTGAGCCGACGTCCGCTCGACCGCCGAGGTCCGCCGAGCCCGGCGCCTGAGAGCCCCGGTGATCCCGCGACCAGCCGACGACTGCTCAGCCGAGCACCTGCTGGTAGACCTCCAGCGTCCGGTCGCCGATGGTCGCCCAGGAGAACTCCTCGACCGCCCGACGCCGCCCGGCCAGGCCACGCTCCCGCGCCCGCTCGGGGTCGGTCACCGCCGCGGTCAGCGCGGCCGCGAGATCGGCGACGAAGCGGTCCGGGTCGACCGGGGTGCCGGTGCCGTCGTCGACCTGCTCGATCGGCACCAGCCAGCCGGTCTCGCCGTCGACGACCACCTCGGGGATGCCTCCGGTGGCGGTGGCGACCACCGGCAGGTCGCAGGCCATCGCCTCGAGGTTGACGATGCCCAGCGGCTCGTAGACCGACGGGCAGGCGAAGACCGTCGACGCCGACAGCAGCGCGATCACCTCGGCCCGCGGGAGCATCTCGGCGATCCAGACCACCCCGTCGCGGGTGGCCCGCAGCTCGTCCATGAGCGCCTCGACCTCGGCCCGGATCTCCGGGGTGTCTGGCTGCCCGGCGCAGAGCACGAGCTGGACCTCCGGCGGCAGCTCCTGGGCGGCGCGCAGCAGGAAGGGCAGCCCCTTCTGCCGGGTGATCCGCCCGACGAAGATGACCGCCGGCCGGTCCGGGTCGATGCCGTGCCGGCGCACCACGTCCGGGTCCTCGGCCCGCTGCCACAGCTGGCTGTCGATCCCGTTGTGCACCACGTGCACCCGGCCCGGGTCGGTCGCCGGGTAGCTGCGCAGGATGTCCCGTCGCATCCCGTCGCTCACCGCGATGACGCCGGCAGCGGCCTCGTACGCGGTGCGTTCGACCCACGAGGAGAGCCGGTAGCCGCCGCCGAGCTGCTCGGCCTTCCACGGGCGCAGCGGCTCCAGGCTGTGCGCGCTGACGACGTGCGGGACGTCCAGGAGCAGCGAGGCGGTGTGCCCGGCGAAGTTGGCGTACCAGGTGTGCGAGTGCACCAGGTCGGTCCCCTCGCAGCCGCCGGCCATGGCCAGGTCGACGCCCATCGTCACCAGGGCGGCGTTCGCCCCCTGCAGCGAGGGCGGGTCGGGGTAGCCGGTGGTGCCCTCCTCCTCGCGCGGGTCGCCGAAGCAGCGCACCCGCACGTCGAGGTCACCACGGCTGCGCAGGGCCCGGGTCAGCTCGGCGACATGGACCCCCGCTCCCCCGTAGATGGCCGGCGGGTACTCCTTGCTGAGGATGTCGACGCGCACCCGCCCAGACTAGGGCTCGGGGCAGTACGTTGGGGCTGAGCGACGCCGCCGTCGACGGACCAGCCAAGGAGGGTGCCATGCGCAGCCACGGACAGCCCAGGGTTCTCGCGATCGTGCTGGCCGGGGGTGAGGGCAAGAGGCTCATGCCGCTGACCGCGGACCGGGCCAAGCCGGCGGTCCCCTTCGGTGGGATCTACCGGCTCATCGACTTCGCCCTGAGCAACGTCATCAACTCCGGGTACATGAAGGTCGTCGTGCTCACCCAGTACAAGAGCCACAGCCTCGACCGGCACGTCAGCCGGGCCTGGCGGATGTCCACGCTGCTGGGCAACTACGTCGCCGCGATCCCGGCCCAGCAGCGGATGGGCAAGAGCTGGTACATGGGCAGCGCGGACGCGATCTACCAGTCGCTCAACGCGATCAACGACGAGCGGCCGGACATCGTCGTGGTCGTCGGCGCCGACCACGTCTACCAGATGGACTTCAGCCAGATGGTCGACCAGCACATCGAGTCCGGAGCCGGGTGCACGGTCGCCGCGATCCGCCAGCCGATCGAGATGGCCGACCAGTTCGGGGTGATCGAGGTGGACGCCGAGAACCCCCGCAAGATCCAGGCCTTCCGGGAGAAGCCGACCGATGCCGTGGGGCTGCCGGACAACCCGCAGGAGGTCTACGCCTCCATGGGTAACTACGTCTTCACCACGGACGCGCTCATCGACGCGGTGTGCGCCGACGCCGAGACCGAGGGCAGCAAGCACGACATGGGCGGCGACATCGTGCCCGCCTTCGTCGCGCAGGGCGGCGCGTACGCCTACGACTTCTCCGACAACGAGGTGCCCGGCAGCACCGACCGGGACCGCGGCTACTGGCGCGACGTGGGCACCATCGACAGCTACTACGACGCGCACATGGACCTCACCTCGGTGCACCCGGTCTTCAACCTCTACAACTCCGACTGGGCGATCTACACCCACTACGGGCAGCACCCGCCGGCGAAGTTCGTGCACGGCCAGGGCAACCGGGTCGGCGAGGCCCTGAGCTCGCTGGTCTCCCCCGGGGTCGTCGTCTCCGGCGGCCGGGTGCACAACTCGGTGCTCTCCCCCGGCACCGTGATCCACAGCTTCAGCACCGTCGACGACTCGGTGATCCTCGGCGAGGTCGACATCGGTCGGCACTGCAGCCTGCGCAAGGTGATCATCGACAAGTCGGTGCAGATCCCCAACGGCACCCGCATCGGCTACGACCGGGAGGAGGACGAGGCCCGCGGCTTCGTCGTCACCGACTCCGGGATCACGGTCATCGGCAAGGGCCAGGAGGTGACCGTCTCCCCGGACGACGGGCTGACGTGAGCGACGTCCGGATCGGGGTGCAGATCCAGCCGCAGCACGCCGACTACGCCGAGATCCGCCGCGCCGTCGCGGCCGCCGAGGAGGCCGGCGCGGACGTCGTCTTCACCTGGGACCACTTCTTCCCGCTGCACGGCGACCCCGACGGCAAGCACTTCGAGTGCTGGACCGTGCTCGGGGCCTGGGCCGAGGCGACCGAGAAGGTGGAGATCGGCGCCCTGGTCACCTGCAACAGCTACCGCAACCCGCAGCTGCTCGCCGACATGGCCCGCACCGTCGACCACATCAGCGACGGGCGGCTCATCCTCGGCCTCGGCGCCGGCTGGTTCGAGCGCGACTACGACGAGTACGGCTACGAGTTCGGTACCTCCCCGGGCCAGCGGCTGGACGCCCTGGCCCGGGACCTGCCGCTCATCGAGCAGCGGTGGGCCCGGCTGAACCCGCCGCCCACCCGGGACATCCCGGTGCTCATCGGTGGTGGCGGGGAGCGCAAGACGCTGCGGATCGTGGCCGAGCACGCGACCATCTGGCACGGCTTCGGCGATGCCGCGCAGATCGCCCGCAAGCACGAGGTGCTCGACTCCTGGTGCCGGCGGGTGGGCCGCGACCCGGCGGAGATCGAGCGCTCCGCGGGCGTCTCACCCACCCCGGGGCGGCTGCCGGAGGACGTGGCCGACTACGCCGCCGGTGCGCAGGCGCTCTACGACGTCGGCACCCGGCTACTCACCTACGGCACCGACGGGCCGGACCACGACCTCGGACCGCTGCGCGACCTCCTCGCCTGGCGAGACGGGCTGAGCTGAGCCGGGCTGCGGCGGCTACGGTCGCCGGTGTGATCGAGCCTGCCGCCCCCACCCTGCCCGCCTCGCTGCGCGGTGACGAGCCGATCCTGCTCGTCATGGATGTCGACTCCACGCTCATCCAGGACGAGGTCATCGAGCTGCTCGCGGAGCACGCCGGCACCCGGGACCAGGTGGCGGCGGTGACCGAGTCGGCGATGCGTGGCGAGATCGACTTCCCCCAGAGCCTGCACGCCCGGGTGGCTACGCTGGCCGGTGTCGAGGTCGAGGCGCTGGCGCAGGTGCGCGCGGCCGCCCGGCTGACCCCGGGGGCCCGCGAGCTCGTGGGCACGCTGCAGGAGCGCGGGCACGTCGTGGGGCTGGTCAGCGGCGGCTTCATCGAGGTCGTCGGCGCGCTGGCGGCCGACCTTGGGATCACCGAGGCCCGGGCCAACGCGCTCGAGGTCGCCGACGGGCGCCTCACCGGCCGGGTGCACGGCGAGGTGGTCGACCGGGCCGCCAAGGCACGCTTCCTGCGCGAGGTCGCGCAGCGTCACCGCATCCCGGCCGGGCGCACCGTCGCGGTCGGCGACGGCGCCAACGACCTCGACATGATGGCGGCAGCCGCGCTCGGGGTCGCCTTCTGCGCCAAGCCCGCGGTGCGGGAGGCCGCCGACGTCAGCATCACCGAGCCGCGGCTCGACGCGGTGCTGGACGTGCTCGGGATGCGCTGACGGCGCGGGCGCTCAGGCGCCCATCGCGTGCACGCCGCCGTCGACGTGCACGATCTCGCCGGTCGTCGCCGGGAACCAGTCGGACAGCAGCGCGACGCAGGCCTGCGCGGCCGGGCGGCCGTCCTCGACGTCCCAGCCGAGCGGCGCCCGGCTGTCCCACATCTCCTCGAACTGCTCGAAGCCCGGGATGGACTTGGCCGCGGTGGTCCGGATCGGGCCGGCCGCGACGAGGTTGCAGCGCACCCCCTTCGGTCCGAGGTCGCGGGCGAGGTAGCGGCTGGTGGACTCGAAGGCCGCCTTGGCCACGCCCATCCAGTCGTAGACCGGCCAGGCGAAGGAGGCGTCGAAGGTGAGGCCGACGATGCTGCCCCCGTCGCGCATCCGGGGCAGGGCCGCCACGCCGAGCGCCTTGAGGGAGTATGCGGAGACGTGCATCGCGGTGGCGACGTCCTCCCAGCTCGCGTCGAGGAAGGTGAAAGCGCCCTCCGGTGCGAAGCCGATCGAGTGCAGCACCCCGTCGAGCTGGTCGCAGTGCTCACCGAGCCGGTCGGCGAGGGTGGCCAGGTGCTCCTCGTCCTGGACGTCGAGCTCGATCACCGGCGCCGGCTCCGGGAGCCGACGGGCGATGGCCTGGGTGATCTTCATCGTGCGGCCGAAGGAGGTGAGGATCACGGTGGCGCCGTTCTCCTGGGCCAGCCGGGCGACGTGGAAGGCGATGGAGGACTCCATGAGCACGCCGGTGATGAGGAGGGTCTTGCCGTGGAGCATCGGGGGGCCTTTCGTCGGGATGGGGGGCGGCGAGGCGGCCGGGGTCGTGGGTGGTCGGCCGGGACGGGCGTGGTCGCGTGCGGGCTGCCGTCGGGGCCGGTCAGTGCCCCATGCCGAGGCCGCCGTCGACCGGGATGACCGCGCCGGAGATGTAGCCGGCGTCCTCGGAGACGAGGAAGGAGACGGCGCCGGCGACCTCGTCGGGCCGGGCGAAGCGTCGGGCCGGGATCGCCGCCTGGTACTCCTTCTGCGTCTTCTCCGGCAGCTCGGCGGTCATGTCGGTCTCGACGAAGCCGGGGGCGACGACGTTGGCGGTGATCCCGCGGGCACCGAGCTCGCGGGTGACCGAGCGGGCCATGCCGACGAGACCGGCCTTGCTCGCCGCGTAGTTCACCTGGCCGGGCGAGCCGTAGAGGCCGACGACGCTGGAGAGCAGCACGATCCGGCCGGAGCGGGCACGGACCATCGCGGTGACCGCGCGGCGCACGCAGCGGAAGGTCCCGGCGAGATTGGTGTCGACAACAGCCTCGAAGTCCTCGTCGCTCATCCGCATGAGCAGGGTGTCCCGGGTGACCCCCGCGTTGGCGACCAGCGCCTCGACCGGGCCGCCGAGGATCCCCTCGGCGGCGGTGAAGGCGGCGTCCACGGAGTCCCCGTCGGTGATCTCGCAGGCGACGACGTCGAGCCCGTCCACGGGGTCGCCGGAGCGGGAGGTCACCACCACCTGGTGCCCGTCGTCGAGCAGTCGCCGGGCGACCGCCTCTCCGATGCCGCGGTTGCCGCCGGTGACCAGCACCCGACTCATGGCCCGTTCCTCCTCAGCTCGATGGCGACGTGGCGTGCGTCACGTCGCTACCCCAGACGCTAGAGCACTACCCCCCGGTAGCGGTGGCCGGGACCGGTCACCGGCGCTCGCCCTCACCCCCTTCGAGCCCCTCACCGGACGTCGAGAACCTCTCGCTCGCCGGGGAAGCCTTCTCCGGGGACCGGCGCATTATCGGGTAACCCGATAATGGGGTGACGGGTGTGGCGCGACGGGGGCGCGTAGGGTGAAGGGGTGTCCACCTCGCCCGTGCAGTCCGTCACCAGCGCGCCGGTGTCGGCGCGCGACGAACGGGCCGGACGGACCCGGCGCTACCTCGTCATGATGGGCATCCGCACCCTCTGCTTCGTGGCCGCCTTCGTCACCGACGGGTGGGTGCGCTGGACGTGCGTCGCCCTGGCCGTGCTGCTGCCCTACGTCGCGGTGGTCCTGGCGAACACCGTCCGCCACCCGGGCGCCCCGCTGCCGCAGACGGTGGCCGTGAACCACCGGCGGCAGCTGGACGCGGGATGAGCGCCGCCCCCGACGGCGGGCACCTCATCTGCAGCCGCCGCGGCTGCGGCGCGGCCGCGACCCGGGCCGTGCTGTGGCGCAACCCGCGGATCCACGCGCAGGACCGCACGAAAGTGTGGCTGGCCTGCGACGAGCACGAGGAGGTGCTGCGCGAGCACCTCGCGCTGCGCGCCTTCCCGGTGCGCACCTGCGCCGTCGAGGACATCCCGGAGGGCGCCGGCTGATGCTCCGGCTGGCCCTCACCCCGCGCTGGCTGGGGTGGTTCTCGCTCGTCGCCGTGGCCTGCGTCGCCTTCCTCCTGCTCGGCCAGTGGCAGTGGGACCGCTACGAGACCAAGCAGGCC
Source organism: Janibacter alkaliphilus (assembly GCF_013408565.1). Lineage (NCBI taxonomy): Bacteria > Bacillati > Actinomycetota > Actinomycetes > Micrococcales > Intrasporangiaceae > Janibacter > Janibacter alkaliphilus. The sequence continues at coordinate 2,766,316 of NZ_JACBZX010000001.1, forward strand.
CGCGCGGACCGGGTCGAGGCGCACTACACCGCCCCGGCCGTCCCGGTGGAGGAGGTGCTCGGGCAGGACCCGGTGCCGATCGACGAGGAGTGGCGCCGGGTGGAGGCGACCGGCACCTACGACGTCGCGCAGACCGTGCTGGCCCGCAACCGCCCGCACGAGGACGGCTACGGCTCGGAGGTGCTCGTCCCGCTCCGGCTGGAGGACGGCCGCACCCTGATCGTCGACCGGGGCTGGGTCGCCAACTCGCCCCAGGGCGCCGAGGTGCGCCCGGAAGTGCCCGAGCCACCCACCGGCGAGGTCGAGGTCACCGGCTGGGTCCGTCCCGGCGAGCCCGACCTGGACCGGGACATGCCCGACGACCTCGTCGCCAGCATCAACCTCGACCAGCTCGCCGACCGGGTCGGCGGGGACGTGCTCGGCGGCTACGTGATCATGCAGGACGAGCAGCCGCTGGGCGCCTCGGGCGGGGCCAGCGCCGAGCGCCCCACGCCTCTGGAGGAGCCGGACACCGGGATCGGCCCGCACCTGGCCTACGCGATCCAGTGGTGGCTGGGCATCCCGGCGGCGATCGCCTTCGTCCTCGTCGCGCTGCGCCGCGAGGCACGGGTCGAGGCCGGCCTGCCGGCGCGGGAGCCGAGGCCGAAGAAGGTGCGGATCTGGGACGAGGAGGACGGCTGACGACGGCCCGGCTGGGTACGCGGGCCTGCTGAGCCCTCGGTCCTGGCGGGCTGTCAGGCCGGCTGGGCGCTCTCCCCCGGTGCCAGCTGGGTCTCGTGCAGGTGCGCGTAGAGCCCACCTTCGACGAGCAGCGCGCTGTGCGTGCCGCGCTCGACCACCCGGCCCTGGTCGACGACGAGGATCTCGTCGGCCGCCCGCACCGTGGAGAGCCGGTGCGCGATGACGATCGCCGTGCGCCCCTCCAGGGCGGTGTCCAGCGCCCGCTGCACGGCCACCTCGGAGTCGCTGTCGAGGTGGGCGGTGGCCTCGTCGAGGACGACCACCGGCGGGGCCTTGAGCAGCATCCGGGCGATCGCCAGGCGCTGCTTCTCGCCGCCGGAGAGCCGGTGGCCACGGTCACCGACGATCGTGTCCAGCCCGGCCGGCAGACCGGCGACCAGCGACCAGATCTGGGCGTCCTTGAGGGCGAGGATCATCTCCCCCTCGGTGGCGTCGGGCCGGGCGTAGGCGAGGTTGGCGCGGATCGTGTCGTGGAAGAGATGCGCGTCCTGGGTGACCGTGCCGACGGTCGCCGCCACCGACGCCAGTGTGGCGGTGCGCAGGTCCTGACCACCGATCCGGACCACGCCAGAGGTCGGGTCGTAGAGCCGGGAGACCAGGGCCGTGGTGGTCGTCTTGCCGGCGCCGCTCGGCCCGACCAGGGCGACCATCCGCCCGGGCTCGACCCGCAGGGACACCCCGTCGAGCACCGGGCCCGACCCGGCCCGGTCGCCGGTGGTGCGCGCCTCCAGCGAGCGCAGCGAGACCTCGTCCGCCGAGGGGTAGGCGAAGCGGACGTCCTCGAGCTCGACGGACAGCGCCTCGCCGGTCGGCAGCGCGGTGGCGTCCGGCGCCTCGCGCACGGTGCCGCGCAGGTCGAGCACCTCGAAGAGCCGGGAGAAAGAGACCAGCGCGGTCAGGATGTCCACCCGCACGTTGGAGATCGCGGTCAGCGGGGTGTAGAGGCGGGCGAGCAGCGCGGCCAGGGCGAGCAGCGTGCCGACGGTCATCTGTCCCTCGACCGCGAGCAGGCCGCCGGCCCCGTAGACCATGGCGGTGGCCAGCGAGGCGACCAGGGTCAGCAGCACGAAGAAGAGCGCCCGGTTGACCGCGATCCGTACCCCGATGTCGCGGACCCGCTCGGCCCGGTCGGCGTACTCGGCGACCTCGCGCTCCGGGGTGCCGAAGATCTTCACCAGCAGCGCGCCGCCGACGTTGAAGCGCTCGGTCATCTGCGAGCCGAGGTCGGCGTTGAGGTTCATCTGCTCGCGCGTGAGCTCGGCCAGCCGGCGCCCCATCCACCGCGCCGGGAGCAGGAAGAGCGGCACCAGCAGCAGCGCCGCCAGCGTCAGCTGCCAGGAGAGGGTGAGCATGGCGCCGACGATGAGCACCAGCGCGATGGCGTTGCTCACCACGGAGGACAGCACGGTGGTGAAGGCCTGCTGGGCGCCGATGACGTCGTTGTTGAGCCGGGTCACCAGCGCGCCGGTCTGGGCACGGGTGAAGAAGGCGATCGGCTGGCGCACGACGTGGTCGAAGACCTCTTCGCGCAGGTGCAGGATCAGGCCCTCCCCGACCTTCGCCGACAACCAGCGCTGGACCAGCGTCGTCACCGCCTCGAGCAGGGCGATGCCGGCGACGAGCAGCGCCAGGGTGATGACGACGCCCCGGTCCCCGGGGGTCACCCCGTCGTCGATGAGGCGCTGCAGCAGCAGCGGCACGGCGACCACGGTCGCCGAGCTGAGCGCGACGACGAGCAGGAAGGCGGCGATGGTGCCGCGGAAGGGCCGGGCGTAGCCCAGCACCCGCCGGGTGGTCCCCTTCGCCAGCCGCTGACCCTTCAGCTCACGGCCCTTGGTCATCGACTGCATCGCGGCCCACTGGCCGCCGGTCATCGACATGCTGCCTCGTCCTCCTCGCGCGCCCGGTCCGGTCCGGCACGACCACCAGCCTGGTGGCTCAAGCGCACCTGAGGTCAACCCGGCGCGGCGCCGGCTTGTTCCGGCTCAGCCGGAGACCCGCTCCAGCACCACCGCCAGCGCCGCCTCGGTGTCGGCGAGCCCGCCGCGGACGAAGGGGGCTCCGTGACCGGCCGCCCACTCCCCCACCCGGTCGTGCAGCACCCCTTCGGCGAGGGTGAAGGCCATCACCGGACGGTCCGGCGGCTGCTCGTCGAGCTCGGTGAGGGCGCACCCGCGCCAGCTGTCCGGCGCGTGCGCGGCGAGCAGGTCGCGCAGCGCCTGCAGCGCCGATCCGTCGCTGTTGCCGCCGGCGACGAGGACCACCCCGTCGCCCGGGTCGTGGCCGGCCACCTCGAGCCGCTCGGCGACCGCCTCGACGAGACCCGGGTGCCCGCCCAGCGGCGGCTGCAGCCGGACCGTCGCGCCGTGGGACCCGAGCTGCTCGGCGGCCTCGGGGATGTCCACCCGGGCGTGGTAGGCGGGGGTGATGAGCATCGGCACGACCGCGACCGGCCCGTCGAGCGCAGGGGCGACCTCGGTCGCGCTCGGCGGCTCGTGCTCGAGGTAGGCGACGTGCACGTCGCTGCCGCAGCGCTCGGCGAGGCGACCGGCGGTGCGCACCATGGTCTGCCCGTGCCGCGGGTCCGGCGAACCGTGCGCCACGAGGACCACGCCGCCCGCGCCCCGGTCGCTCACGTGTGCAGGCCGCACTCGGTCTTCGTCTGGCCGGACCAGCGCCCGGCTCGCGGGTCCTCGCCCTCGGCCACCGGTCGGGTGCACGGGGCGCAGCCGATCGAGGCGTAGCCGCTGTCGCGCAGCGGGTTGAGGAAGACCCCGTGCTCGGCGACGTAGCGGTCCACGTCGTCCTGGGTCCAGCCGGCGATCGGGTTGAGCTTGACCATGTCCCGCTTGGCGTCCCAGCCGACGACGTCGATGTCGCCGCGGGTGGGGGCGTCCTCGCGACGCATCCCGGTCACCCAGGCGTCGTAGTCCTCCAGCGCCCGCTCCATCGGCTCCACCTTGCGCATGAAGCAGCACAGGTTGGGGTCCCGGTCGTGCAGCTTCTCGCCGTACTCGGCGTCCTGCTCGGGCACGGTCAGGCGCGGCAGGATCGTGCGGATCTGCAGCGGCAGCATGGCCGCGTAGGCGTCCCGGGTGCCGAGGGTCTCGGCGAAGTGGTAGCCGGTGTCGAGGAAGAAGACGTCGGCGTCGGTCAGGGTGGTGCCGACGAGGTGCACGAGGACCTCGTCGCCCATCGAGCTGGCGACGGTCAGCCGCTCGCCGAAGGTGCTGCTGGCCCACTGCAGGGCGCGGCGAGCGATCTCGACCCGGCCCTCGTAGGTGCCGCCGAGGTCGCTCTCCAGGGCGGCGAAGAGGCGCTGCCCCTCCTCGGCGCGAGTGCTCAGGCTGGTGGTGGTGCTCATCGGGAGGTGCTCCCTTCGGAGGGTCCGGACGCCAGGTCGGTGTCGGTCCGGTGCATGGTGACGGTGAAGACGCGGACGCACGAGCCGCACGCCCAGGCCCCGGCGGGCTCGGCCACCGGGCGCAGGTCGTCCTCCCCGCAGTAGGGGCAGTGGAAGACCGGCGCGCTGCGGCTCATCGGATGTCGTCCTCCTCGGCCCGGCGCACCCAGGAGGCGAAGGACTCGCCCTGCTCGCGCTGGTCGAGGTAGGTGCGGGCCAGCCGCTCGATGTAGTCGGGCAGCTCGTCCGCGGCGACCTTGAGGTTGCGGGTCTTGCGGGCCAGGCCCGGGTCGGTGCCGAGGCTGCCGCCGAGGTGGACCTGGTAGATCTCCACCAGCTCGCCGTCGTCGTCCTTGGCGACCATGCCCTTGAGGCCGACGTCGGCGACCTGGCTGCGGGCGCACGAGTTCGGGCAGCCGTTGACGTGGATGGAGAAGGGGACGTCGAGGTCGGGCAGCGCCGCCTCCAGCCGCTCCACGGTCCACCGGGCGCGCGCCTTGGTCTCGGTCAGCGCCAGCTTGCAGAACTCGATGCCGGTGCAGGCCATCACGCCACGGCGCCACTCGCTGGGCCGGGCGGGCAGGTCCAGGGCGTCGAGGGAGGCGACGAGCTGGTCCGCCTTCGCCGGGTCGACGTCGAGGACGAGGATCTTCTGGTGCGGGGTCAGGCGCACCCGGCTGCTGCCGGCGGCCTCGGCGAGGTCGGCGATCTCGGTGAGCCGGGTGCCGCTGACCCGGCCGGCGATCGGGGCGACACCGACCCAGACGCGCCCGTCGGCCTGCTCGTGCACGCCGACGTGGTCACGCCGCAGGCTGCCGGGGGCGGCCGGCTCCGGGCCGTCGGCGAGCTCGCGGCCGAGGTAGTCCTGCTCGAGCACCTCGCGGAACTTCTCGGCGCCCCAGTCGGCGACGAGGAACTTCAGCCGGGCCCGGTTGCGCAGCCGCCGGTAGCCGTGGTCGCGGAAGATGCCGACGACCCCGGCCCACACGTCCGGGACGTCCTCGAGCGGCACCCAGGTGCCCAGGCGCTGGGCGAAGTGCGGGTTGGTGGACAGTCCGCCGCCGACCCAGAGGTCGAAGCCGGGTCCGTGCTCGGGGTGCTCGACGCCGACGAAGGAGACGTCGTTGATCTCGTGGGTGATGTCCAGGCTGGGCGAGCCAGAGATCGCGGTCTTGAACTTGCGCGGCAGGTTCGAGTACTCGGGGTTGCCGATGAACCGCCGCTTGATCTCCTCGACCGCGGGGGTGCCGTCGACGACCTCGTCGGCGGCGACGCCGGCCACCGGGGAGCCGAGGACGACGCGCGGGCAGTCGCCGCAGGCCTCGGTGCTGCCCAGACCGACCGCCTCCAGCCGCTCCCAGATGGTGGGGACGTCCTCGACCCGGATCCAGTGCAGCTGGATGTTCTGCCGGTCGGAGACGTCGGCGGTGTCCCGGGCGAAGTCGGTGGAGATGCCGGCGACGACCCGCAGCTGCTCGGTGCTCATCGCGCCGCCGTCGGTGCGGATGCGCATCATGAAGTACTCGTCGTCGAGGTCGTCTTCGCCGGTGTGGCTGCCGTCGAGCCCCTGCTTGCGCTGGGTGTAGAGGCCCCACCAGCGCATCCGGCCCTTGAGGTCGTCGGGGCTGATCGCGCCGAAGCCCTGCTTGCTGTAGACGTCGACGATGCGCTGACGGACGTTCAGCCCGTCGTCCTCCTGCTTGAACTCCTCGTTGTGGTTCAGCGGGGTACGGTCACCGTCGGCCCAGGCGCCGGTCGCCTTGGTGCGAGTGGGTCGAGTCGTCACAGTCACGCGATCCATCCTACGGGTTGTGTTATCGCTCCCATAACGCATCCTTATACATGGACATTCCGGCCCCACCTCTGCGCAACTGCCCGGGCAAACTCCACCCCACCTGCGTCGGACCGCAGGAGGGGTCGCGCAGGGCACGCGGGCTCAGGCCAGGGTGATCAGGTCCCGGTAGTCGGCGCCCCAGAGGTCCTCGACCCCGTCCGGCAGCAGCAGGATCCGCTCCGGCTGCAGGGCGTCCACCGCGCCCTCGTCGTGAGTGACCAGCACGACCGCGCCCTTGTACGTCGACAGCGCCCCGAGGATCTCCTCGCGGCTGGCCGGGTCGAGGTTGTTCGTCGGCTCGTCGAGCAGCAGCACGTTCGCGCTGGAGACGACCAGCAGCGCCAGCGACAGCCGGGTCTTCTCACCGCCGGAGAGCACCCCGGCCGGCTTCTCGACGTCCTCGCCGGAGAAGAGGAAGGACCCGAGCACCTTGCGCACCTCGGTCTCCCCCAGGTCCGGCGCGGCGGACTTCATGTTCGCCAGCACGCTCCGGTCGACGTCGAGGTTCTCGTGCTCCTGGGCGTAGTAGCCGAGCTTGAGGCCGTGCCCGGGCTCCACCTGACCGGTGTCCGGGCCGTCGACCCCGGCGAGCATCCGCAGCAGCGTCGTCTTGCCGGCACCGTTGAGCCCGAGGACGACCACCCGGCTGCCCCGGTCGATCGCCAGGTCGACGTCGGTGAAGACCTCCTGGCTGCCGTAGGAGCGGGACAGGCCAGAGGCGCGAAGGGGGGTCCGGCCGCACGGTGACGGGTCGGGGAAGCGCAGCTTGGCGACCTTGTCGTGGGCGCGCTCGCCCTCGACCGAGGCGAGCATCCGCTCGGCCCGGCGGATCATCTGCTGGGCGGCCACCGCCTTCGTCGCCTTGGCCCGCATCTTCTCGGCCTGGTCCAGCAGCGCGCCGGCCTTCTTCTGCGCGTTCGCGGTCTCCCGCCGGCGGCGCCGCTCGTCGGTCTCGCGCTGCTCGAGGTAGGCCTTCCAGCCGACGTTGTAGATGTCCAGCTCGGCCCGGTTGGCGTCGAGGTGGAAGACCCGGTTGACGACGACGCCGAGCAGGTCGACGTCGTGGCTGATGATGACCAGCCCGCCCTGGTAGCTGCGCAGGTGGTCGCGCAGCCAGGCGATGGAGTCGGCGTCGAGGTGGTTGGTGGGCTCGTCGAGCAGCAGGGTCTGGGCGCCGGAGAAGAGGATCCGGGCCAGCTCGACCCGGCGCCGCTGACCGCCGGAGAGGGTGCCCAGCGGCTGGTCCAGCCGGTGCTCCTCGATGTTCAGCGCGGCCGCCATGCTGGCTGCCTCCGACTCGGCGGCGTACCCGCCGGCCGACTCGAACTCGGCCTCCAGCCGGGCGTAGGCGCGCATCGCCTTCTCCATGGTCTCCGTGTCGGCGCTGGCCATCCGCTGCTCGGCGGCCGCCCGGTCGGTGACGATGCGGTCCAGCCCGCGGGCGGAGAGGATGCGCTGGCGGGCGGTGACCTCGAGGTCTCCGGTGCGCGGGTCCTGCGGCAGGTAGCCCACCTGGCCGCCGGCGGTGATGGTGCCGGCCGCCGGCTGCGCGTCGCCGGCCACCACCTTCGTCAAGGTGGTCTTGCCGGCGCCGTTGCGCCCGACCAGGCCGACCCGGTCCCCGGCGGCGACGCGGAAGCTGGCGTCCTCGAGCAGGATCCGGGAGCCCGCGCGCAGCTCGATGCCGGTGGCGGTGATCATGCGGGAGGCTCCTGGGCTGCGGGGTCGGTCACGGGCGCCGGGCAGGGCCACGGCCACCTAGACCAGTGTAGGTCGCCGGCCCGCTCGTCTCGACCGCCGCCCGCACGGGGCCGGTGGCGGACGTCTCACCACCACGCTCCCCCGCTCGACGCCGCCGGCCTGCAGGGGCAGACTCCGCTCATGGCGAAGACGACCGCGAGCGGGCTGCCCCGGATGAAGAAGTCGAGCTACGAGGCCGAGCTGGCCCGGCTGCAGCAGGAGCTCGTCGCGCTGCAGGAGTGGCTCAAGGTCTCCGGAGCCCGGGTGGTGGTGCTCTTCGAGGGCCGGGACGCGGCGGGCAAGGGCGGGGCGATCAAGCGGATCACCGAGCCGCTGAGTCCTCGCGTCGTGCGGGTGGCGGCGCTGCCGGCACCCAACGAGCGGGAGAAGACCCAGTGGTACTTCCAGCGCTACGTGCCGCACCTGCCGGCGGCCGGCGAGATGGTCCTCTTCGACCGCTCCTGGTACAACCGCGCCGGGGTGGAGCGGGTCATGGGCTTCTGCACCGACGAGGAGTACGAGACCTTCCTGCACCAGGCGCCGCTCTTCGAGCAGATGCTCGTCGAGGACGGGATCATCCTGCTGAAGTACTGGTTCTCGGTCTCCGACGTCGAGCAGGAGGCCCGCTTCCGGTCCCGGGCGAACGACCCGATGCGGCAGTGGAAGCTCTCCCCGATGGACGTGCAGTCGATCAGCCGGTGGGAGGACTACTCGCGCGCCAAGGACCGGATGATGGCCGAGACCGACCTGGACGCCACCCCGTGGTGGACCGTGGAGTCCGAGGACAAGCGCTCGGCGCGGATCAACGTCATCGCCCACCTGCTCGGCAGCATCCCCTACGAGCGCACCACCCCGGACCCGGTGCCGATCCCGGACCGGCCCGAGGCGAAGGGGTACGACCGCCCGCCGCGGGAGTCGCAGCGCTACGTCCCGGATCACGCCAGCCAGGTGTGACAGGTGTGATCCGCCGCGGGCGCACTACGCTGAGCGGTCCCTGGACGCCACCGACGGCGTCGGACCCCTCAGGAGTGTGCCGATGAGCTTCGACGACAACGCCTCGCTGGACACCTCGAGGGTGGGCTCCGGCGGCGGGGGCCGCGGGGTGGGCCGGGGACCGGTGATCGCCGGCGGCGGGGTCGTCGGGCTCATCATCACCGTCCTGGTCGTGCTGCTCGGCGGCGGCGACATGCTCGGCACCGACACCTCCTCGCAGGGCGAGCAGGGCGAGGACCTGGCGCAGCGCTGCCAGACCGGCGCGGACGCCAACGCCGACCGGGACTGCCGGGCGGTGGCCACCGAGAACAGCCTCTACGACTACTGGAGCCAGCAGCCGGACCTGGCCGCCGACCTGCGGGCGGCCGGGCAGGACTTCCGGGCACCGGCGCAGGTGACGATCTACGAGGGGCAGACCCAGTCCCGGTGCGGCACGGCGAGCAACCAGATCGGTCCCTTCTACTGCCCCCTGGACGAGCGGATCTTCCTCGACACCGACTTCTTCGACATCCTGCAGCAGCGGCTGGGCGCGCAGGACGGGGCGCTGGCCGAGGAGTACGTGCTCGCCCACGAGTACGGTCACCACATCCAGAACCTCTACGGGGTGCTGGAGGAGAGCCAGCGCGACCCGCAGGGCGCGGACTCCGGCGCGGTGCGGGTCGAGCTCATGGCGGACTGCTTCGCCGGGATGTGGATCCAGCACGCCGGCAGCACCCAGGACAGCAACGGCAACCGGCTCATGGAGGGCGTCACCGAAGAGGACGTCGCCGACGCGATGAGCGCGGCGAAGGCGGTCGGCGACGACGTCATCCAGGAGCGCTCCGGCGGCGAGGTGAACCCCGACGGGTGGACCCACGGCTCCGCGCAGGCCCGCCAGACCTGGCTGGGGATCGGCATGCAGGCGAGCACGCTCGACGACTGCGACACCTTCGCGGTGGCCGACCCCAACAACCCCGGCTCCTGACCCGTCCTCCCCAAAGCCGCTCTGGTCACCCTGCGCAACTGCCCGGGCAAATTACGGCTCGTGCGCAACTGCCCGGGCAAATTCGCCCCACCCTGCGCAACTGCCCGGGCAAATCACGGCTCGTGCGCAACTGCCCGGGCAAATGACACCCACCGTGAGCAACTGCCCGGGCAAATCACCCACCGTGCGCAACTGCCCGGGCAAATTCGGCCCAGGTCGCGCAACTACCCGGGCAGTTGCGCAGGCGAGGGCGGGTCGTCGATCGTCACCCGGACCGCACGGCCCCGGCCCAGGGCGTCCTGCAGCACGGTCAGGCGCGGGTCGGGCAGGTCCCACAGCTCGCGCCGCGGCAGGTCGGCGAGCGGGAGCAGCGAGGGCGCGAGAAGCACCTGCCCGGCCAGGGCCCTGTCGCCGCCGACGACGAGGCCGGCCGCCGACCCCGGCGGGCAGATCCGGCCCAGGTGGCGCACCACGGTCTCGACGAGCTCGTCCGCCTGGTTGCCGCGGCGCCGGGCATACCGCTGCTGGGACCAGCCGCCGGCCGCGGTGCGGGACTGGACGTAGCGGGTGCCGGTCTTGTGCGCGGTCAGCACCTCGCCGCGCGCCAGCCCGATGGCGTAGCCGCCGCGGCGGACGAGGACGAGCCCCAGCGGGTCGTGGTCGAAGGTCTCGACCGCGACGACCCGCTGGGGCCCGTCGGGGTTGTTGGCGTCGAAGCGCTCGCGCCAGCGCGGGTAGCGCGCGGGCGCCACCTCGACGACGCGGCTCACCTCAGATGTTGAAGCCGAGGGCGCGCAGCTGGTCGCGGCCGTCGTCGGTGATTTTGTCCGGGCCCCACGGCGGCATCCACACCCAGTTGATCCGGTGGCCGTTGACGAGCCCCTCGAGGCTCTGCCCGACCTGGTCCTCGATGACGTCGGTCAGCGGGCAGGCCGCCGAGGTGAGCGTCATGTCGATGACCGCGTGGTTGGTGGGGTCGACGGTGATCCCGTAGACGAGGCCGAGGTCGACGACGTTGATCCCGAGCTCGGGGTCGACGACGTCGCGCATGGCCTCCTCGACGTCCGCGACGTTGGTGGCGGTGGTCTCGCTCATGCCGGGTCTCCTTCTCGGATCTCGTGGCCTGACTGGTGCAACGCGTCGGTGAAGGCCATCCATCCCAGCAGGGCGCACTTCACCCTCGCCGGGTAGCGGGCGACCCCGGCCAGGGCGACCCCGTCGCCGATGACCTCCTCATCGCCGGTGTCCTCGCCCTTGCTGGTCAGCATGGTGCGCATCGCCTCGTAGGTGTTCAGCGCCTCGGACAGCGGGTGCCCGACGACCTCCTCGGCGAGGATCGAGGTGGAGGCGGTCGAGATCGAGCAGCCCTGCGCGTCGTAGCTGACGTCCTCGACGACCGGGTCCTCCCCCGCGCCGACGTGCAGTCGCAGGGTCACCTCGTCGCCGCAGGTCGGGTTGACGTGGTGCACCTCGGCCTCGAAGGGCTCGCGCAGCCCGGCGTGCCGGGGGTGCTTGCTGTGGTCGAGGATGAGCTCCTGGTAGAGGTCCATCTCAGCCTCCCGTCCCGAAGATGGCCGGCACCTCGTCGAGGGCACCGAGCAGCACGTCGATCTCCTCGAGGGTGTTGTAGACCCCGACGCTGGCCCGCACGCTGGCCCGCACGTCGAGCGCGCGGTGCAGCGGCCAGGCGCAGTGGTGACCGACCCGCACCGCGACACCGGCGGCGTCGAGCACCTGACCGACGTCGTGGGCGTGCACCCCGTCGACGTCGAAGGCGACGGTGCCGCCGCGCTCGGCCATGTCGGTCGGCCCGAGCACCCGCACCCAGTCACGGGCCGCGAGACCCTCGAGCATCCGGGCGCCGAGCGCCTGCTCGTGGGCGTGCACCGCGTCCATGCCGAGCTCGTCGAGGACGTCGGTGGCCGCGGCCAGCCCGACGGCCAGCGAGGCGGCCGGCACCCCGCCCTCGAAGCGGGCCGGCGGCGGCAGGTAGGTGCTGCCCTCCATCCGCACGATCTCGATCATCGAGCCACCGGTGAGGAAGGGCGGCAGCGCCTCCAGCACCGACGGGCGGCCCCAGAGGACCCCGATGCCCATCGGGCCGAGCATCTTGTGCCCGGAGAAGGCCAGCAGGTCCACCCCGAGCTCGGACAGCTGCCGCACGTCCACCGGCAGGTGCGGCACGGACTGGCAGGCGTCGAGCACGACCAGGGCACCGACGGCCTTCGCCCGCGGCACGATCTGCTCCAGCGGGATGACGGTGCCGAGCACGTTGGAGACGTGCGCCAGGGCGAGCACCTTCGTCCGCTCGGTGATCAGCTCGTCCAGGCCGCTCAGGTCCAGCCGGCCGTCCGGACCGAGCGGGATCCACCGCAGGGTGGCGCCGCTGCGCCGGCAGGCCTCCTGCCAGGGCACGAGGTTGGCGTGGTGCTCGAGCTCGGTGACCAGCACCTCGTCGCCCGGGCGCAGCACGATGTCCTCGCTGCCGGGGGCCTGCGGGTGCGGGCCGCCGCTGAGCGCGTGCGCGACGAGGTTGAGCGACTCCGTGGCGCTCTTGGTGAAGACGATCTCGTCGGTGCCCGCACCGATGAACCGGGCGATCCGCTCACGCGCCCCCTCGTAGGCCTCGGTGGCCTCCTCGGAGAGCGCGTGCGCGCCGCGGTGCGGCGCCGAGTTCATCCGGGTGTAGAAGTCCCGCTCGGCGTCCAGCACGGACTCGGGCTTGTGCGAGGTCGCGCCGCTGTCGAGGTAGACCAGCGGACGACCGTCGCGCACGGTACGGGAGAGCACGGGGAAGCGCCCCCGGATGTCGCGCATCTGCGCGGCGCTCCAGGGGTCGCTCACCGGGGCTGTCGTCGTGGTCACCGTCGGTCAGGCCCCCGCGGTGATGTAGCGGTCGTAGCCCTCGGCCTCGAGGCGGTCGGCCAGCTCGGGGCCGCCCTCCTCGGCGATCCGGCCGTCGACGAAGACGTGCACGTGGTCGGGGCGGATGTAGCGCAGGATCCGGGTGTAGTGGGTGATCAGCAGCACGCCGGTGTCGTCGCTCTCCCGGACCCGGTTGACGCCCTCGGAGACGACCCGGAGGGCGTCGACGTCCAGCCCGGAGTCGGTCTCGTCGAGCACCGCGATCTTGGGCTGCAGCAGCTCCATCTGGAGGATCTCGTGGCGCTTCTTCTCCCCGCCGGAGAAGCCCTCGTTGACGTTGCGGTCGGCGAAGGCGGAGTCCATCCGCAGCTGGTCCATGCTCGTGCGCACGTCCTTGACCCAGGTGCGCAGCTTCGGCGCCTCGCCGGAGACCGCGGTCTTGGCGGTGCGCAAGAAGTTGCTCACGGTCACGCCGGGCACCTCGACGGGGTACTGCATGGCCAGGAAGAGCCCGGCCCGGGCGCGCTCGTCGACGCTCATCGCCAGCACGTCCTCACCGTCGAGGGTGACGCTGCCGGAGGTCACCGTGTACTTGGGGTGACCGGCGATGGAGTAGGCGAGGGTGGACTTGCCGGATCCGTTGGGGCCCATGATCGCGTGGGTCTGCCCGGACTCGATGGTCAGCGTGACGCCCTTGAGGATCTCCTTGGTGCCCTCTTCGGTCTCCACGCCGACGTGCAGGTCGGTGATCTGAAGGGTTGCCATGTCTCTCGTCTCTCGTTCTCGTTCGTGTCGAAGGGGGTTCGACGTCGGTCTTCGGGCTCAGGCGGTGCGGGCCGGCTGGTCGGACAGGGCCACGTGGACGTCGCCGTCGACGACCTCCACCTGGTGCACGACCACCGGCACGGTGGCCGGCAGGCCGCTCGGGGCCCCGGTGCGCAGGTCGAAGGTCGAGCCGTGCAGCCAGCACTCGATCTGGCAGCCCTCGACCTCGCCCTCGGCGAGCGAGACCTTGCCGTGGGTGCACTCGTCGTCGATGCAGTGCACCGAGCCGTCCTCGGCGCGCACGATGGCCACGACGCGACCGTCGATCTCGGCGCGCGCGGCGCCGACCTCGGGCAGCTCGTCGAGGGCGCAGACCCTCACCCCGGCGGTCACTGCTCCGCCGTCGCCAGCTCGGCCTCGATCGCGCTCATCACGCGCTCGGTGACCTCGGGGACGCCGATCCGCTGGACGATGCTGGCGAAGAAGCCGCGCACCACCAGCCGGCGGGCCTCGTCCTGCGGGATCCCGCGGGACTGCAGGTAGAAGAGCTGCTCGTCGTCGAAGCGGCCGGTGGTCGAGGCGTGCCCGGCACCGGCGATCTCGCCGGTCTCGATCTCCAGGTTGGGGACCGAGTCGGCGCGGGCGCCGTCGGTGAGCACGAGGTTGCGGTTGAGCTCGTAGGTGTCGGTGCCCTCGGCGGCGGCCTGGATGAGGACGTCACCGATCCACACGGTGCGCGCGGTCTCGCCCTGCAGGGCGCCCTTGTACTCGACGTTGCTGCGGCAGTGCGGCGCCTCATGGTCGACGAAGAGCCGGTGCTCGAGGTGCTGCCCGGCGTCGGCGAAGTACACGCCGAGCCCGTCGAAGGACCCGCCGGGGCCGGCGTAGGCGATGCTCGTGTCGTGGCGCACCACGTCGCCGCCGAGGGTGACGACGATGTGCTTGAGGCTGGCGTCCCGGCCGACGAGGCCGTGGTGGCTGGCCAGCTGGACGCTGTCGTCGCGCCACTCGCCGACGGTCACCAGGGTCAGCTCGGCGCCGTCCTCGACGACGATCTCGACGTTCTCGCTGGTGGTCGCCGAGCCGGAGTAGGCCAGCACGACGGTCGCCCGCGAGTGCCGCCCGGCGACGACGACGGTGTGCCCGGCGCTGGCGCCCTCGCTGGAGGCGCCGGTGGTCTCTAGCACGAAGGGCTCGGCCAGCTCGGCCTCCCGCGGGACGGTGAGCAGCCGGACCTCGTCGGCGGCCGCCCAGGCGAGCGCGCTGGCCCGCGAGCCGGGCACGTAGCCGGAGGAGCCGACGGCCTCGTGGTCACGCCCGACGGTCTGCACGGTCACCTGGTCGCTGCCGCGCCCGGAGACGCTCAGCGAGCCGCCCTCGAAGGTGGCGTCGGCGGTCAGCCCGCGCAGCCGGTCCAGCGGGGTGAAGCGCCAGTCCTCCTCGCGGCCGGTGGGGACCTCGAAGTCCTCCGGCCGGTAGGAGCGGGCGCGCTCGGCCCGGGACTGGTCCGGGACGAAGGCCGCGGCGCTGTCGGAGTGCGACCCGGCGCGCGGGGTGTCGGTGAGCAGGCTCATTCAGCCCACGGCTCCTTCCATCTGCAGCTCGATGAGGCGGTTGAGCTCGAGGGCGTACTCCATCGGCAGCTCCTTGGCGATCGGCTCGACGAAGCCGCGCACGATCATCGCCATCGCCTCCTCCTCGGTCATCCCGCGGGACATGAGGTAGAAGAGCTGGTCCTCGGAGACCTTCGAGACGGTCGCCTCGTGGCCCATCTGCACGTCGTCCTCGCGGACGTCGACGTAGGGGTAGGTGTCGGAGCGGCTGATCGTGTCGACCAGCAGCGCGTCGCAGACCACCGAGCTCTTCGACCCGGCGGCGCCCTCGAGCACCTGCACCAGCCCGCGGTAGGAGGTCCGGCCGCCGCCACGGGCGACGGACTTGCTGATGATCGAGCTCGAGGTGTTCGGCGCGGCGTGCACCATCTTCGCGCCGGCGTCCTGGTGCTGGCCCTCGCCGGCGAAGGCGATCGAGAGGGTCTCCCCCTTCGCCTGCTCGCCCATGAGGAAGACGGCCGGGTACTTCATCGTCACCTTGGACCCGATGTTGCCGTCGACCCACTCCATGGTGGCGCCCTCGGCGCAGGTGGCCCGCTTGGTGACGAGGTTGTAGACGTTGTTCGACCAGTTCTGGATGGTCGTGTACCGGACCCGGGCGTCCTTCTTCACGACGATCTCGACGACCGCGCTGTGCAGGCTGTCGGTCTTGTAGATCGGCGCGGTGCACCCCTCGACGTAGTGCACGTAGCTGCCCTCGTCGGCGATGATCAGCGTCCGCTCGAACTGGCCCATGTTCTCGGTGTTGATCCGGAAGTAGGCCTGCAGCGGGATGTCGACGTGCACGCCCGGCGGGACGTAGATGAAGGAGCCGCCGGACCACACCGCGGTGTTCAGCGCGGAGAACTTGTTGTCGCCGGCCGGGATGACGGTGCCGAAGTACTCGCGGAAGAGGTCCTCGTGCTCGCGCAGCCCGCTGTCGGTGTCGACGAAGATGACGCCCTGCTCCTCCAGGTCCTCGCGGATCTGGTGGTAGACGACCTCGGACTCGTACTGGGCGGCGACGCCGGCGACGAGGCGCTGCTTCTCCGCCTCGGGGATGCCGAGCTTGTCGTAGGTGTTCTTGATGTCCTCGGGCAGGTCCTCCCAGCTCGTGGCCTGCTGCTCGGTGGACTTCACGAAGTACTTGATGTTCTGGAAGTCGATCCCGGTGAGGTCGCTGCCCCAGGACGGCATCGGCTTCTTGCCGAAGAGGCGCAGCGCCTTCAGCCGGAGGTCCCGCATCCACTGCGGCTCGGACTTGCGGTCGGCGATGTCGGTGACGACCGCCTCGTTCAGCCCGCGCTGCGCGGAGGCGCCGGCGCTGTCGGAGTCGGACCAGCCGTACTCGTAGCGGCCGATGCCCTTGAGTCCGGGGTTGAGCTCTTCGATGTTCGTGCTCATCGCTTGGACCTCTCTGTCGTGGGGACGAAGGTGGTGCAGACGTGGTCGCCGTGGGCCAGGGTGGCCAGGCGCTGGACATGGACGCCGAGCAGCCGGGAGAAGGCGTCCGCCTCCGCCTCGCACAGCTCGGGGAACTCGCTGGCGACGTGCTGCACCGGGCAGTGCCCCTGGCACAGCTGGACGCCCACGGTGCGGCGGCCGCGACGGTCGTCGGGGCCCTGCAGCGGTCGCGCGCTGGCGGCGAAGCCGTCGCCGCGCAGCGCCTCGACCAGCGCGTCGGTGCGGGCCCGGGGGTCGTCCCCGGCGGCGGCGATCTCGTCGGCGTAGCGGGTCTCGACCTCGCGCACCCGTTGCTCGGCGAAGGCACGCACGGCACCGTCGCCGGCGTGCTCCCGCAGGAAGCGTACGGCGTCGGCGGCCAGCACGTCGTAGTCGGCCGGCAGCGCGTCGTGGCCGGTGTCGCTGAGCACCCAGGACCGGGCGGGTCGGCCGCGGCCGCGCTTGCCGCCGGTCTCGCGGCTGACGATGAGGCCGCCGGCGGCCAGGTGGTCGAGGTGGCGGCGAACGCCGGTGGCGGTCAGACCGAGCTCGTCGGCCACCTGGGCAGCGGTGATCGGCCCGCCCTCGGTGATCGCCTCGAGGACGCGGTCACGGGTGCGGGCGTCGGCTGGTTCCGCCGCGCTCTGGTGCACATCCGTATTAACCACACAGCCATGTTATGTAATTCCCGGGCGGTGGCAACGAAGGCAGTCCTTACCCCCTTCGCCTCTCCAGGCGCCGCCAAGACACCCCTGAACCGCTGACAGATGGCGACACGCGGATGCCGTCCGCCGGAGGTCGGCGTGTCACCATCCGTCAGCGGGTGCGGATGCGCCCGGTCTGGCACGCACGCCCCTGACCGCACGGCCCCGACCGGGCGCCCGTAGACTGCCCGCCCGTGAGCGAGGCCGTGCGCGTCGAGAACCTCCGCCGGGCCTTCGGCTCGACGGTGGCCGTCGCCGATGCCTCCTGGAGCGCGGCCGCCGGGGCGATCACCTGCGTGCTCGGACCCAACGGCGCGGGCAAAACCACGGTCATGGAGTGCCTCGGCGGGCTGCAGCGCCCCGACGACGGGCGGGCCCGGGTGCTCGGCACCGACCCCTGGCGCGCGCCCGCCGCGCACCGCGCCCGGGTCGGGGTGATGCTGCAGGACGGCGGGCTCCCCCAGTCCGCGACCCCCCGGCGGCTGCTGACGCACCTCTCCCGGCTGGTGGCTGGCCCCACCCGGACCGCCGAGCTGAT
The DNA here is from genome assembly GCF_013408565.1 of Janibacter alkaliphilus. Lineage (NCBI taxonomy): Bacteria > Bacillati > Actinomycetota > Actinomycetes > Micrococcales > Intrasporangiaceae > Janibacter > Janibacter alkaliphilus. Next base: position 2,783,898 of record NZ_JACBZX010000001.1, read on the forward strand.
GGAGCGGCTCGACCTGGACGGTCGGGCGGGCCGCCCGATCCGCCGGCTCAGCGGCGGCGAGAAGCAGCGGGTCGCCCTGGTCGCGGCGCTGCTGCACCGCCCCGAGGTGGCCCTGCTCGACGAGCCGTCGGCCGGCCTGGACCCGCACGCCCGGCGCGAGGTCTGGCGGCTGCTGCGCCAGGTCGCCGACGACGGCGCCGCGGTCGTGGTCACCACGCACTCCTTCGACGAGGCCGAGCGCATCGGCGACCGGGTGGTCATCTTGCACCGCGGCCGGGTCGCCGCCGACGCCCCCACCGCGGAGCTCGCCCAGGGCACCGGGCTCGAGGCCCGCTACTTCGCCCTCACCGAGGAGCAGGCATGACGTCGCCCGCCCCCACCTCGGGCACCGGCCCCACCCGCCCGGCGCCGCCGGCCCGCCGGGTCCTCGCCCAGGCCGCCTTCGAGACCCGCACCCTGCTCGGCAACGGCGAGCAGCTGCTCGTCGCCGTGGTGCTGCCGGCGCTGGCGCTGATCGCGCTGCACCTGACCGACGTCCCCGACCTCGGCCCCGGATCCCGCACCGACCTCGCCACGGCTGGGGTGCTCGGCCTGGCCGTGGTCTCCACCGCCTTCACCGGGCAGGCAATCCAGACCGGCTTCGACCGGCGCTACGGCGTGCTCCGGCTGCTCGGGACGACACCCCTGGGCCGCGACGGGCTGCTGCTGGCGAAGATGCTCGCGGTGGCCGTGGTCCTGGCCGTCCAGGTGGTGCTGCTCTCCGTCCTCGCCCTGGCGCTGGGCTGGTGGCCCGAGCTCGCCGCCCTGCCGGGCGCGGTGCTCACCCTGGCCCTGGGCGGCGCCGCCTTCGTCGCCCTGGCGCTGGTGCTCGCCGGGACCATGCGCGCCGAGGCGGTGCTGGCCGTCGCCAACCTGCTCTGGGTGCTGCTGCTCGGTGCCGGCGGGCTGGTCCTGTCCGCCGACCAGATGCCCGACGCGGTCGGCGGCCTGGTGCGCTGGCTGCCGTCGGCGGCCCTCGGTGACGCGCTGCGGGCCGGCCTCGTCGACGGCGTGGTGCCCTGGCGCGAGTGGGGCCTGCTCGCGCTGTGGGCGCTGGGTCTGGGCGCGCTGGCCGCCCGCACCTTCCGATGGGACGACTGAGCCGCTGACGTGCCGCTGGAGCGCGCCGCATACCGTGGAGGGGTGAGCGCGACCCTGGCCCCGACCTCCCCCGACCGGGCGCTGCGCCCGGCGACCCACCCCTGGCTGCGCCGCATCCTCTGGCTCAACCTCGTCGTCGAGGTCGGCATCGTCGTCACCGGCGGGCTGGTCCGGCTCACCGGCAGCGGGCTGGGATGCCCGACCTGGCCCGAGTGCGTCCCCGGGTCGTACACCCCGACGGTCGAGCAGGCCGAGGGCTTCCACAAGGTCATCGAGTTCGGCAACCGCACCCTCACCGGGCTGCTGGGCCTGGTCGCCGTCGCTCTCGTCGTCGCGCTGTGGCGCTGGGCCCGGGAGCGGCGCGAGCTGCTGCTGGGCGCCCTCGGCGTGCTCGTCGGGGTCGCCGCGCAGGCCGTGGTCGGCGGCATCACCGTACTCACCGGCCTGAACCCGTGGATCGTCGCCTTCCACCTGCTCGCGTCGATGTTCCTCATCGCCGTCTCCGCCTGGCTGGTGTGGCGCTCCGGCCAGCCCGGCGGGCGGCTGCCGCTGGCCGTGCACCCGCTGGTGCACCGGCTCAGCTGGGCGGTGGTCGCGATGACCGCGGTCGTGCTCGTCCTCGGCACGATCGTCACCGGCTCCGGCCCGCACTCCGGGGATGCCGACGAGCCGGCCCGCACCGGCTTCGACCCGCGCACGGTCTCCTGGCTCCACGCCGACAGCGTCATGCTCTTCGCCGGGCTGGTCGTCGCGGTGTGGGTCGGTGCCCGGCTCAGCGGCCGGAGCCCGGCCCCGGCGCGAGCCTGGGGGGTCGTCGCGCTGGTCACGCTCGCCCAGGGCGGCATCGGCTACGTGCAGTACCTCACCGACCTGCCGGAGGCGCTGGTGCTGGCCCACATGCTCGGCGCCTGCCTCCTCGTCGTCGCGGTCACCCGAGCGATGGTGCTGCAGCGTCAGCCCGTCGGGGCGGATGCTCAGACTGCTGTGCACGGCTAGCGAGCGCTCTGGTGCACTGCCCCGCCCGACTGCATGCTGCCGGTGCGGCCACGGTCGGGCCCTGAGGCGGCGACCGTGCCCGCACCGGCAGCCATCCCTCGTCCCGACTTGGTTCCCCCCAGGTACGGGATGAAGGACTGGCCTCCCCCCCGGGCGGCACCCCGGACGTGTCGCCGGGGCCAGTGGTCCCACTCTCCGCCCACCTGAGAGAAGGGTCAAGAGACCGTCAAGAAAACACCAAGAAACAGTAAGGGGGGCCTAGTTCTTGCTAGTTCGGTCGAACTAGGCCAACGGGAGGTGCAGCAGTGGGTCGACAGCGACCCCGAGGAAGAGCACCGAGACGTAGGTGATCGAGAAGTGGAAGAGGCGCATCGGGCGCAGCACGGACTGCGCGGCGCCACGCCGGGCCTCCCGCAGCAGCCGGTGCGCCTCGAGGACGAACATCGCCCCGGAGACCAGCGCCGCCACCAGGTAGACCCAGCCCATGTTGGCGACCGGGACGAGCACCAGCGAGGTCGCCACCATCACCCAGGAGTAGGCGACGATCTGCTTCGCCACGGTGGTCTGCTGGTGGACCACCGGGGCCATCGGCACGCCCGCCCGGGCGTAGTCCTCGGTGAACCGCATCGACAGCGGCCAGTAGTGCGGCGGGGTCCAGAAGAAGATGACGAGGAAGAGGATGACCGCCGGCCAGCCGACCTCGTCCCGGACCGCGGACCAGCCGATGAGCGTGGGCATGCATCCGGCGACCCCGCCCCAGACGATGTTCTGCGCCGTGCGGCGCTTGAGGATCATCGTGTAGCCGACCGCGTAGAGCACGATCGCGCCGAGGCTGAGCATCGCCGAGAGCGGGTTGACCAGCCACCAGAGCCAGGCCGTGGAGAGAGCGGCCAGCGCCACCCCGAAGATCGTCGCGGCCCGCGGGGAGACCGCACCGGTGACCAGCGGGCGGTGCGCGGTGCGGCCCATCTGGGCATCGATGTCCCGGTCGTAGACCATGTTGAAGGTGTTCGCGGCGCCGGCGCTGAGCGTCCCGCCGACGAGGGTGGCCAGCACCAGCCACAGGTCCGGGACGCCGCGCTCGGCGAGGAACATCACCGGGACCGTGGTGACCAGCAGCAGCTCGATGATCCGCGGCTTGGTCAGGGCGACGTACGCCGCGAGGGTCGCCCGCCACCCGGGTGAGGTCGTCGCCGCAGGGGTGCGGGTCGACTCGGCGGTGGTCACGAAGCAACCTCAGACATCGGACGGTGGCAGGAGGGGTGCGGCCGGGGCCGCAGGCAGAAGTCTACCGCCGCACGATCGGGGGTGGACGCCCACCCGCCGGGACGACGTGGCGTCCGCCCGCGGGTCTAGGGTGGTGCGTGACACCACAGCACCGTTGCGAAAGGCCTGATGTTGAGCACGGACACCGCCACCCCGAAGGCCACGAAGAAGAAGGCCTCGACGAAGTCCTCCGGGAAGCGCACCAAGACCTCGTCCGCCGCGACCGCCGGTCGCTCCCCCGAGCTGGCACCGCCGACGGCGAAGAAGGCCGGCTGGAGCGACCTGGACGTCCGCGCCGTGGACACCGTGCGGGTGCTCGCCGCCGACGCGGTGCAGCACAAGGGTGACGGGCACCCCGGCACCGCGATGAGCCTCGCCCCTGCCGCCTACCTGCTCTACCAGCAGGTGATGACGCACGACCCCAGCGACCCGGCCTGGCTCGGCCGCGATCGCTTCGTCCTCTCCTGCGGGCACTCCAGCCTCACCCAGTACCTGCAGCTCTACCTCAGCGGCTACGGCCTCGAGATCGAGGACCTGCAGCAGCTGCGCACCTGGGGCTCGCTGACCCCCGGCCACCCCGAGGTGGGGCACACCGCCGGGGTCGAGGTGACCACCGGGCCGCTGGGCTCCGGGCTGGCCACCGCGGTCGGAATGGCCATGGCGCAGCGCCGCCAGCGCGGGATGCTCGACCCCGACGCCAAGGCCGGGGAGTCCCCCTTCGACCACCACGTCTGGGTGCTCGCCTCCGACGGCGACATCATGGAGGGCGTCGCCAGCGAGGCCTCCTCGCTGGCCGGTCACCAGGAGCTGGCCAACCTCACGGTCATCTACGACGCCAACCAGATCTCCATCGAGGACGACACCGACATCTCCTTCAGCGAGGACGCCGCCGCCCGCTACGCCGCCTACGGCTGGGACACCGTCGTCGTCGACTGGCGCAAGAAGGGCGACGGCTCCGCCTACGTCGAGGACGTCGACGCCCTGCTCAAGGCCTGCGAGAAGTCCAAGCGCTCGAAGAAGCCCACCTTCATCGAGCTGCGCACGATCATCGCCTGGCCGGCCCCCACCAAGCAGGACACCGGCGCCGCGCACGGCTCCGCGCTCGGCGAGGACGAGGTCGCCGAGACCAAGAAGCTGCTCGGCTTCGACCCGGAGAAGTCCTTCGCCGTCGAGCCCAAGGTCGTCAACCACGCCCGCAAGGTCGTCACCCGCGGCAAGAAGGCGCACCAGGCCTGGGACAAGACCTACGCGGCGTGGCGCACGGCCAACCCGGAGCGGGCCGAGCTGCTCGACCGGCTCGTCGCCGGCGAGCCGCCGAAGGGCCTGGCCCGTGCGCTGCCGCGCTTCCCGGCGGACGAGAAGGGGATGGCCACCCGGGCTGCGTCCGGCGACGTGCTCAGCGCGCTCGCCGACGTCATGCCCGAGCTGTGGGGCGGCTCGGCCGACCTGGCCGGCAGCAACAACACGACGATGGACGACGTCACCTCGTTCGTGCCGAAGAAGAAGGCCACCGAGAAGTTCCCCGGCGGGCCCTACGGGCGCACCCTGCACTTCGGCATCCGCGAGAACGCCATGGGCATGGCCCTCAACGGCATCGCCCTGGAGGGCCTGACCCGCCCCTACGGCGGCACCTTCCTCGTCTTCTCCGACTACATGCGCCCGGCGGTGCGTCTGGCCAGCCTGCAGCAGCTGCCGGTGACCTTCGTGTGGACGCACGACTCCATCGGCCTCGGCGAGGACGGACCCACCCACCAGCCGATCGAGCACCTGGCCAGCCTGCGGGCGATGCCCGGCCTCGACGTCGTCCGTCCGGCCGACGCCAACGAGACCTCGGTCGTCTGGGGCCAGATCCTCAAGCAGCGCGGGACCGCGGCCCTGGCGCTGAGCCGGCAGAAGCTGCCGGTGCTGGACCGGTCCACCTACGCCAAGGCGTCCGGGGCGGCGAAGGGCGGCTACGTCCTGTCCGAGGCGAGCGACGGCAGCCCGCAGGTCATCCTCGTGGCCACCGGCTCCGAGGTGGCCATCGCCCTGGAGGCGCAGCGCACCCTCGAGCGCCGCGGCACCCCGACCCGGGTGGTCTCGATGCCCTGCCGCGAGTGGTTCGACCGGCAGACCGCCCGCTACCGCGAGTCGGTGCTCCCGGCCGCGGTCCGCGCCCGGGTCAGCGTCGAGGCCGGCGTCGCGATGCCCTGGCGGGACATCGTCGGCGACGCCGGGCGCAGCGTGTCCGTCGAGCACTTCGGCGCCAGCGCCGACTACCAGACCCTGTACGAGAAGTTCGGCCTCACCCCGGCCGCGGTCGTCAAGGCCGCCAAGGAGTCGATCAAGGCCGCGTCCACGAGCGGAGAGTGACCATGACCCAGCCCGCACCCATCCAGGCCCTGGCCGACGCCGGAGTCTCCGTCTGGCTCGACGACCTCTCCCGCGAGCGGCTGCGCAGCGGCAACCTCGCCGAGGTCATCGAGACCAAGGGGATCGTCGGCGTCACCACCAACCCGTCGATCTTCCAGGCCGCGCTCGCCGAGGGCGACGCCTACGATGCGCAGGCGGCCGAGCTCGCCGGCTCCGGCGCCGACGTCGACGAGGCCGTCTTCCGGATGACCACCGACGACGTTCGCGAGGCGTGCGACCTCTTCCGGCCGATCTACGAGCGCACCGACGGCCTCGATGGCCGGGTCTCCATCGAGGTCGACCCGCGCCTGGCCCGCAAGACCGAGGAGACCGTCGCCGAGGCGAAGAAGCTCGCCGCCGCGGTGGACCGGCCGCAGGTCTACATCAAGATCCCGGCCACCCAGGAGGGCCTGCCGGCGATCACCGCGGTCATCGCCGAGGGAATCAGCGTCAACGTCACCCTGATCTTCTCCCTGGAGCGCTACCGCGCGGTGATGAACGCCTACCTCGAGGGCCTGGAGCAGGCGCTCGCGGCCGGCAAGGACCTGTCCACGATCCACTCGGTCGCCTCCTTCTTCGTCTCCCGGGTCGACAGCGAGATCGACTCCCGCCTCGAGGCGATCGGGAGCAAGGAGGCGCTGGCGCTGCGCGGCAAGGCGGCGGTGGCCAACGCCCGGTTGGCCTACCAGGCCTTCGAGGAGGTCTTCGCCACCCCGCGCTGGCAGCGCCTGGCCGACGAGGGCGCCAACCTGCAGCGTCCGCTGTGGGCCTCCACCGGCGTGAAGAACCCCGACTACCCGGACACCCTCTACGTCACCGACCTGGTCGCCGCCAGCACGGTCAACACCATGCCGGAGAATACCCTGGACGCGGTGATCGACCACGGCGAGGTCACCGGCGACGAGGTCACCGGCCGCTACGCCGAGGCGCAGCAGGTCCTCGACGACCTGGACGGCCTCGGCATCTCCTACACCGACGTCACCGAGCAGCTCGAGCGCGAGGGCGTGGAGAAGTTCGAGCAGGCCTGGGGCGAGCTCCTCGAGGGTGTCTCGGCCGAGCTGGCGAAGGCCGTGACCGCCCGATGAGCGGGCTGTCGGTGACCGCGGCCGGCGTCGCCGCCGACGCGGTCGAGGAGCACCTGCCCGCGCTCGTCGAGGAACGCTTCGCCAGCCGCCTTTTCGACCAGGACGCCACGCTGTGGGGCGAGGACGCGCAGGACGAGGCGAGCAAGCGCCTCTCCTGGGTCGGGCTGGCCCGCGGCTCCCGGCACCTCGTCGGCGAGATCGCCGCTCTGCGGGACACGCTGCGCGAGCGCGGGGTCGACCGGATCGTGCTGTGCGGCATGGGCGGCTCGTCGCTGGCCCCGGAGGTCATCTGCGGCACCGCTGACGTGCCGCTCGTGGTGCTCGACTCCAGCCACCCGGACGTCGTCCGGGCTGCCGCGGCGGACGTCTCCACCACCGCCGTCGTCGTCTCCAGCAAGTCCGGCTCCACGGTGGAGACCGACAGCCAGCGCCGGGTCTTCGAGCAGGCCTTCCGCGACGCCGGCATCGACCCGGCCGAGCGGATCGTCGTGGTCACCGACCCGGGCAGCCCGCTGGACGAGCAGTCCCGGGAGCAGGGCTACCACGTCATCAACGCCGACCCCGGTGTCGGCGGGCGCTACTCCGCGCTCACCGCCTTCGGCCTCGTCCCCTCCGGCCTGGCCGGCGCCGACGTCGAGCAGCTGCTCGACGACGCCGAGACCATGACCGACCTGCTCGCCGAGGACGACGAGGCCAACCCCGGCCTGCGCCTCGGCGCGGCGCTGGGCGGCACCGACCCGCTGCGGGACAAGATCTACCTCGTCGACCACGGCACCGAGCTCGTCGGCTTCGGCGACTGGGCCGAGCAGCTCATCGCCGAGTCCACCGGCAAGCTGGGCACCGGCCTGCTGCCGGTCGTGCTCGGCCGCGCCAGCAGCACCCCTCCCCCGGCCGACGCCACCGTGGTGCGTCTGGTGGCGGCCGACGACGAGGACCCCGAGCCGGGCAGCGCCCCCTCGACGGTCGACGTCTCCGGCAGCCTCGGCGGGCAGTTCCTGCTCTGGGAGGTGGCCACGGCGGTGGCCGGTCGCCTGCTGGCGATCAACCCCTTCGACCAGCCGGACGTGGAGAGCGCGAAGGCGGCCGCCCGCGAGCTGCTCGACGGCTCGACCGGGAGCGCCGCCCCGGCCGCGGCCACCGACGGCGCCGTCGAGATCCGGCAGGCCGGCGGCGACTGGCTCGACGGGGCGACCACCGTATCCGGGGCCCTGGACGCCCTGCTGGCCCAGCTCGGCGAGACCGGCTACCTGGCGGTGATGGCCTACCTCGACCGTGAGGAGGACACCGGTCTGCCGGACGTCGCCGACAGCCTGGCCGAGCGCACCGGCCGACCGGTGACCTTCGGCTGGGGGCCACGCTTCCTGCACTCCACCGGGCAGTACCACAAGGGCGGCCCGGCCACCGGTGTCTACCTGCAGATCACCGAGGACCCCCAGCAGGACCTCGAGGTCCCTGGCCGCGAGTTCACCCTCGGGCAGTTCATCGCCGCGCAGGCCGGCGGGGACGCCCAGGTGCTCGCCGACAAGGGCCGCCCGGTGCTCCGGCTGCACCTGACCGACCACGCGGCCGGGCTGGAGCAGCTGCGCCGGGTGCTGGGCGGTCGCGGGTGAGCCCGGCGCGCGTCTCGGCCACCCACAACCCGCTGCGCGACCCGGCCGACAAGCGGCTGCAGCGGATCGCCGGTCCCTGCAGCCTGGTCCTCTTCGGGGTGACCGGCGACCTGGCCCGCAAGAAGCTGCTGCCGGCGATCTACGACCTGGCCAACCGTGGGCTGCTGCCGCCCGGCTTCAGCCTGGTCGGCTTCGCTCGGCGCGACTGGGAGGACCAGGACTTCGGCAAGGTCGTCTACGAGGCGGTCAAGGAGCACGCCCGCACCCCCTTCCGCGAAGCGGTGTGGCGCACCCTGGCCGAGGGCTTCCGGTTCGTCCCGGGCACCTTCGACGACCCGGCCGCCTTCGACCTGCTCGCCGAGACGGTCCGTGAGCTCGACGAGGAGCGGGGCACCGGCGGCAACCACGCCTTCTACCTCTCCATCCCGCCGGGCTCGTTCTCCACGGTCTGCCAGCAGCTGCAGCGCTCCGGGCTGACCGAGGGCAGCGACGAGTCGTGGCGCCGGGTGATCATCGAGAAGCCGTTCGGGCACGACCTGCAGAGCGCCCAGGAGCTCAACCGGATCATCGAGGAGGTCTTCCCGCAGGACGCGATCTTCCGGATCGACCACTACCTCGGCAAGGAGACGGTGCAGAACCTGCTGGCGCTGCGCTTCGCCAACCAGCTCTTCGAGCCGGTGTGGAACAGCCACTACGTCGACCACGTCCAGATCACCATGGCCGAGGACATCGGCATCGGCGGCCGGGCCGGCTACTACGACGGGATCGGCGCCGCCCGCGACGTCATCCAGAACCACCTGCTGCAGCTGCTGGCGCTCACCGCGATGGAGGAGCCGACGAGCTTCGAGGCGGACGCGCTGCGCGCGGAGAAGGAGAAGGTGCTCTCCTGCGTGCGGCTGCCCAAGGACCTGGGCCGGGCCACCGCGCGCGGGCAGTACGCGGCCGGCTGGCAGGGCGGCGAGCAGGTGCGCGGCTACCTCCAGGAGGACGGCGTCGGCGACGGCTCGACCACCGAGACGTACGCGGCGGTTCGCCTGGACGTCGACACCCGCCGCTGGGCCGGGGTCCCCTTCTACCTGCGCACCGGCAAGCGGCTGGGGCGGCGGGTGACCGAGATCGCCGTCGTCTTCAAGCGGGCCCCGCACCTGCCCTTCACCGACACCGAGACCGAGGAGCTCGGCCAGAACGCCGTGGTCATCCGGGTCCAGCCCGACGAAGGGATCACCATGCGCTTCGGCGCGAAGGTCCCGGGCAACCAGATGGAGGTGCGCGACGTGACCATGGACTTCGGCTACGGCCGTGCCTTCACCGAGACCAGCCCGGAGGCCTACGAGCGGCTCATCCTCGACGTGCTGCTCGGGGACCCGCCGCTCTTCCCGCGGCACACCGAGGTGGACCTCTCCTGGCAGATCCTCGACCCGATCGAGCGGTACTGGGCGAAGCAGAAGACGGTCGACCAGTACCCCGCGGGGACGTGGGGGCCCGACTCCGCCGACGAGATGATGGCCCGCGACGGCCGCACCTGGAGGATGCCGTGATCGTCGACCTGCCCAGCACCTCCTCGACCGAGGTGAACAAGCGCCTGGTGACGATGCGCCAGGACGTCGGCGCGCTGGCCCTCTCCCGGGTGCTCACCCTCGTGGTCGTCGTCGACGCCGAGGACGAGGCCGAGGCGGCCGTGGCGCTGGCCGGCGAGGCCAGCCACCAGCACCCGTGCCGGATCGTCACGGTGGTCACCGGCAACCGTCGTGGCGCTGCCCGGATGGACGCCCAGATCCGGGTCGGCGGGGACGCCGGGGCCAGCGAGATCGTCCTGCTGCGGCTCTACGGCCCGCTGGCCGGGCACGCCCGCAGCGTGGTCATCCCGCTGCTGCTGCCGGACTCGCCGGTCGTCGTGTGGTGGCCCGGCGCCCCGCCAAAGGACCCGGCCAGCGACCCGATCGGGCAGATGGCCCAGCGCCGGATCACCGACCTGGCCCGGGCGCCCCGGCCGGCGTCGGCGATGAAGCAGCTGGCGCAGCACTACTCCCCCGGTGACACCGATCTGGCCTGGTCCCGGATCACCCGGTGGCGGGGCCTGCTGGCCACGGCGCTGGACCGGCGCCCCTTCGAGCCGGTCGAGGCGGCCGTCGTGGCGGGGGCGAGCGACTCCCCCTCCACCGATCTGCTCGCCGGCTGGCTGCAGCACCGGCTGCGCTGCCCGGTCACGATCGTCCGTTCGGCGGACCGCTCCGGCATCGTCAGCGTGCGGCTGGAGCGTCGCTCCGGCAACGTCGACCTGGTGCGGCCGCACGACGGCGACACCGCCACCCTGGACCAGCCGGGCCAGCCGCAGCGGGCGCTGGCGCTGGCCCACCGCAGCGACGCCGAGAGCCTCGCCGACGAGCTGAGCCGCCTCGACCCGGACGAGATCTACGACCAGGCGCTGCGCAAGGGCCTGCCGCAGGTCACCCGCAGCCGCTCCAGCATGGCGGACGCGGTCCGCCGCGGCGACGCCCCGTCCGTCTCCGCCTCTCGCGAGGCGGCGGCCCGGATCGCCAAGCGCTCCGGGCGCCGGGGCTCCAGCGCCATGGTGGAGGCCGAGCCGGAGGCCGCGTCCTCGGAGCCGGAGACCGTGCACGAGGCGGCCGCCGAACGGCTGCAGGCCAAGCGCGAGGAGGACTGATCATGACGTCAGCACCCGAGGGGGCCGAGCCGCTGCTCGTCGTCCATCCCACCCGGGCCCGGCTGTCCGCCGGCATCGGCGCCCGGCTGGCCCTGGCCGTGCTCGACGCCCAGGCGGAGCGCGGCTGGGCGGACGTCTCGCTCACCGGCGGCACCATGGGCTCATCCCTCGTCGCGGCGCTGGCCGAGTCCCCGCTGCGCGAGCTCGTGGACTGGGAGCGGGTCGGCATCTGGTGGGGCGACGAGCGGTACCTGCCGGCCGGGGACGCCGACCGCAACGACACCCAGAACGACGACGCCGGGCTGCGCAGCCTGGGCATCCCGGCCGAGCACGTGCACCGGGTCCCGGGACCGGACACCAGCGGCTCCGCCGAGGAGGCCGCGCAGGCCTACGAGGCCGCCCTGCGCGAGCACGGCCGCGGCTCCTTCGACGTGATGATCCTCGGGGTGGGTCCGGACGGGCACGTCGCCAGCCTCTTCCCCGGTCACCCGGCGCAGCTGTCCGACGACGCGATCGCGGTGGCGGTGCACGGCTCCCCCAAGCCGCCGCCGGACCGGGTCTCGCTCACCCTGGAGTGCCTGGCCCGCAGCCGGCAGGTGTGGTTCGTCGTCGCCGGCGACGACAAGGCGCAGGCGGTGGCCGACGGGATGGCCGGCGCCGGTCCGGAGCGGAGCAGCGCTGCCCAGGTGCGCGGCCAGCAGGCGACGCTGTGGCTGGTCGATCAGTCAGCGGCCGGCCAGGTCACCGAGCGCGGCTGAACCAGGGAGACCCAGTCCGGGCGCCGCCGGTGGCCCCGGCGCGGTCCGCTCAGCGGATGAGGCCCCGCTTGCGCAGCTCGGCGAGCCGCTCGTCGAGGATGGCCTCGCCCTCGACGTCGGAGCGGCGCTCCTTCACGTACGCGAGGTGGGTCTTGTAGACCTCCGCCTTCGGCGGGGCGGGCGGGTTGTCCTTGTCGGTGCCCGCGGGGAAGCCGCACCGGTTGCACTCCCAGGTCTCCGGGATCTCGGTGCCCTCCTCGATGGCGAAGGAGGGTCGCACCTCGTGCCCGTTGGCGCACCAGAAGGAGACGATCGTGCGCGGGGCGGCGTCGCCACGCTCGGCCTCGCCCATCGGGCCGGAGCCGATCCGGGTGCCGCGGATCGCGTTACCACCTGCCATGCGGGACCTCCTGGGGTCGGAGCGGGGTCAGCCGTCGAAGCGGTCGATGAGACCGATGCCCACGACCGAGGTGAACCAGATGAGGCCGATGACGACGGTGAACCGTGACAGGTTCCGCTCGGCCACCGACGAGGACCCCAGCGACGCGGTCATGCCGCCGCCGAACATGTCGGACAGGCCGCCGCCCTTCCCCTTGTGCATGAGGATGAGCAGCGTGAGGATCACGCCGGTGATCGTGAGGATCACGTAGAGGCCGATACGGACGGCGTTCACTCGTCGGGTCCTTCTGGTGTCGATGTCTGGTGTCGGTGGGCGGGCACCGGGCCGTGCCACCGGCCCCAGCGTACCTCTCGCCGGCGCCAGGCCGCAGAGGCGCTCCCGGGAGGCCTGCGCCCCCGGGCGGGGGCCAGGGGCGCGGCCCTCAGGTGGTCAGGTGCTTCTGGTAGCGGCAGATCGCGGCGAACTCCTCGGCGTCCAGCGAGGCACCGCCGACGAGCGCGCCGTCGACGTCCTCCTGGGACATGATCGCCGCGACGTTGCCGGACTTCACCGAGCCGCCGTAGAGCACCCGGACGGCGTCCGCGGTGTCGCCGGAGGCGATCTCGGCCAGCTTGGTGCGGATCGCCGAGCACACCTCCTGGGCGTCCTCGGGGGTGGCCACCTCGCCGGTCCCGATGGCCCAGACCGGCTCGTAGGCGATGACCACGGTGCGCAGCTGCTCGGGGGTGAGCCCGGCGAGGCTGCCCTCCACCTGGGCCAGCACGTGGGCGACCTGGTCGCCGGCCTGACGGACCTCCAGGCCCTCGCCGACGCAGACGATCGGGGTCATCCCGTGCCGGAAGGCGGCGGCCGCCTTCGCCGCCACGGTCTCGTCGCTCTCGCCGTGGCCGTCCCGGCGCTCGCTGTGCCCGACGACGACGTAGGAGCAGCCGAGCCGGGCCAGGAAGGCCCCGGAGACGTCCCCGGTGTAAGCGCCCGAGTCGTGCGGGCTGACGTCCTGGGCGCCGTAGCCGAGGGAGAGCTTGTCCCCGTCGACGAGCGTCTGCACCGAGCGCAGGTCGGTGAAGGGCGGCAGCACGACGACCTCGACCGAGGCCGGGTCGTGCTTGGCGTCGCGCAGCGTCCAGTCCAGCTTCTGCACCAGGTGGGTGCCCTGGACGTGGTCCAGGTTCATCTTCCAGTTGCCCGCCATCAGCGGGGTGCGGTCGCTCATGCGCTCTCCTCGTGGATGGTCAGGCCGGGCAGCTCCTTGCCCTCGAGGTACTCGAGGGAGGCCCCGCCACCGGTGCTGATGTGCCCGAACTGGTCGTCGGCGAAGCCGAGCTGGCGCACCGCCGCCGCCGAGTCGCCACCGCCGACGACGGTCAGGCCGCCACCGGAGGTGACCTCGACCAGCGCCTGGGCCACCGCCTTCGTCCCGTCCGCGTACGGAGCCATCTCGAAGGCGCCCATCGGGCCGTTCCAGAAGACCGTGCGGCAGTCGGCGAGCTTCTCGGCGAAGAGCCGACCGCTGTCCGGGCCGATGTCCACGCCCATCCGGTCGGCCGGGATGGCGTCGGCGGCGACCACCTCGTGGTCGGCGTCGGCGGAGAACTCGGTCGCCGCGACGACGTCGGTGGGCAGCACGATCTCGACGCCGTCCCGCTCGGCCTGGTCGAGGTAGCCGCGCACGGTCTCGACCTGGTCCTGCTCGAGCAGGCTGGTGCCGACCTCGTGGCCCTGGGCCTTGAGGAAGGTGAAGACCATCCCGCCGCCGATGAGCAGCCGGTCGGCGGTGCCGAGCAGGTTGTCGATGACCCCGAGCTTGTCGGAGACCTTGGCGCCGCCGAGCACGACCGCGTACGGGCGCTCGGGGTCCTCGGTGAGGCGCCGCAGCACGTCCACCTCGGTCTGCACCAGCCGGCCGAGCGCGGCCGGCAGCCGGGTGGCCACGTCGTAGACCGAGGCCTGCTTGCGGTGCACCACCCCGAAGCCGTCGGAGACGTAGGCGTCGGCCAGGGCGGCCAGCTGGTCGGCGAAGGCGCCGCGCTCGGCCTCGTCCTTGCTCGTCTCGCCGGGGTTGAAGCGCAGGTTCTCCAGCACCGCGACCTCGCCTTCAGCCAGCCCGGAGGCCACCTGCTGGGCGCTCTCCCCCACGGTGTCCGTGGCGAAGGCGACCGGGCGGCCGAGCAGCTCACCGAGGCGGGTCGCGACGGGGCGCAGCGAGTAGCGCTCCTCGGGAGCCCCCTTCGGCCGGCCGAGGTGGGCGCACACGAGGACCCGTGCCCCCGCCCCGCTCAGCTGCTCGATCGTCGGCAACGAGGCCCGGATGCGGCCGTCGTCGGTGATCCGGTCCCCGTCCAGCGGCACGTTGAGGTCCGAGCGGACCAGCACCCGCCGGCCGCGCAGGTCACCCAGGTCGGCGATGGTCTTCACGAGAGTCTCCTCCTGACCGGGCCGGCCTCAGAGGCTCTTGCCGACGAGCGCGGTGAGGTCGATGAGGCGGTTGGAGTAGCCCCACTCGTTGTCGTACCAGCCGACGACCTTGACCTGGTTGCCGATGACCTTGGTCAGGCCGGAGTCGAAGATGCAGCTGGCCGGGTCGGTGACGATGTCGGCGGAGACGATCGGGTCCTCGGTGTACTTCAGGATGCCCTTCAGGGGGCCGTCGGCGGCCTTCTTCACGGCGGCGTTGACCTCCTCGACGGTGACCTCGCGGCCGGCCTCGAAGGTGAGGTCGGTGGCCGAGCCGGTCGGGGTCGGCACCCGCAGCGCGTACCCGTCGAACTTGCCCTTGAGCTCGGGGATGACCAGGGCGACGGCCTGGGCGGCACCGGTCGAGGTGGGGATGATCGAGAGGTTGGCGGCGCGGGCGCGGCGCAGGTCCTTGTGCGGGCCGTCCAGCAGGTTCTGGTCCTGGGTGTAGGCGTGCACGGTGGTCATCAGGCCCTTGACGATGCCGAACTCGTCGTTGAGCACCTTGGCCATCGGGGCCAGGCAGTTGGTGGTGCAGGAGGCGTTGGAGATGACGTCGTGGCTGGCCGGGTCGTAGTCGCCGTCGTTGACGCCCATGACGAAGGTGGCGTCCTCGTTCTTCGCCGGCGCCGAGATGATGACCTTCTTGGCGCCGCCGTCGATGTGCGCCTTGGCGGCGGTGGCGTCGGTGAAGATGCCGGTCGACTCGATGACCACGTCCGCGCCGGCCTCGCCCCAGGCGATCTTGGCCGGGTCCTTCTCGGCGAAGACCTTGATCGTGCGGTCGCCGACCGTGATCGAGTCCTCGGTGGCGGTGACGTCCTCGGCGAGCACCCCGAGCACGGAGTCGTACTTCAGCAGGTGCGCGATGCTCTTGTTGTCCATGAGGTCGTTCGCGGCGACGACCTCGATGTCGGCGCCGGACGCCAGGGCGGCGCGGAAGAAGTTGCGGCCGATCCGGCCGAATCCGTTGATCCCAACGCGAACAGTCACGGTGATTGCCTTCCAGGTGGGGGCTCGGGGGGACGGCCGCAGGTCACGGCCCGATCACCGTCCACCCTATTCCTTCGGGCACCCACCGTCGCGCCGGGTGCCCAGCACGTGGCGAGCGGGCGCTCACCCGTCGAGCATGTCCGGGGTGAGCGTCGACTCGGTCCCCGGGACCCCCTGGTCGGCGGCCCGCTTGTCGGCCATCGCCAGCAGCCGACGCAGCCGTCCGGCCACCGCGTCCTTGGTCATCGGCGGGTCGGCCAGCTGGCCCAGCTCCTCCAGGGAGGCCTGCTTGTGGGTCAGGCGCAGGTCGCCGGCCTCGCGCAGGTGCTCGGGCACGTCGTCGCCGAGGATCTCCAGGGCCCGCTGGACCCGCGCCCCGGCGGCCACCGCGGCCCGGGCCGAGCGCCGCAGGTTGGCGTCGTCGAAGTTGGCCAGCCGGTTGGCCGTGGCCCGGACCTCGCGGCGCATCCGCCGCTCCTCCCAGGCCAGCACCGCGTCGTGGGCGCCGAGCCGGGTGAGCAGCTCGGCGATGGCGTCGCCGTCGCGGATGACCACCCGGTCCACGCCGCGGACCTCCCGGGCCTTGCCGGAGATGCCCAGCCTGCGGGCGGCACCGACCAGCGCCAGCGCGGCCTCCGGGCCGGGGCAGGTGACCTCCAGGGCCGAGCTGCGGCCGGGCTCGGTGAGCGAGCCGTGCGCGAGGAAGGCTCCCCGCCAGGCGGCCTCGGCGTCGCAGGTGGAGCCGCCGACGACCCGGGGCGGCAGCCCGCGCACCGGGCGCCCCTGGCTGTCGACGAGCCCGGTCTGACGGGCCAGCGCGGCGCCCTCGGCGGCGACCCGGACGACGTAGCGCGAGCCCTTGCGCAGCCCGCCGGGCGAGATGACCATGAGCTCGGTGGTGTGGCCGTAGAGGTCGGCGATGTCGCGGCGCAGGCGCCGGGCGGCCTGGGCGGTGTCCAGCTCGGCCTCGACGACGATCCGGCCGCCGACGATGTGCAGGCCTCCGGCGAAGCGGAGCACCGAGGCGACCTCCGCCTTGCGGCAGCACGTCTTCGTCACCTCGAACCGGCTGAGCTCGTCCTTGACCTTCGCGGTCATCGCCATCCCGGGCTCCTCCTGCCGGTGCCCGTGCCGGGCCCTCGTCCGTCCGTCGTGCTGAATGTCGTCGTGCTGGGTGTGGTCGTGCTGCGTGCGCTGGGGCTGACGCCCGCGGGGCGCCCTCGACCGCGCACCCACGTCTGCGTGCGCACCCTCGTCTCAGTCGAGGATGTCACGATATGCCGCCGCGAGGCGCAGGGTGTCGTGGTGGCCCGGCTGCTCCCGCTGCGCCAGCTGGGCGACGACCAGCTCGGCGCCCAGGCCGCGGCAGGCGGCGGCCAGGGTGGCCTCGTCCTCGACCGTGGCCCGGTCCACCAGGACGGTGTCGACGACCAGGTCGGGCGCCAGGGCGTGCAAGGTCTCCAGGTGGCGCACCGCGCTGAAGCCCGGCGTCTCGCTGGTGCTCAGCTCGAGGTTGAGGGTGAGGGTCTTGTGGGCGCGGGTCTCGACCAGGGCCCGGCGCAGCTCTGGGACGAGCAGGTGGGTCAGCACCGAGGTGTACCAGGAGCCGGGACCGAGCACGACGTGGTCGGCGTCGCGGACCGCGGTCACCGCCTCGGGGTGGGCCGGCGGCGCCTGCGGGATGAGCGAGATGGACTCGACCACGCCGGTGGTGCGGGCGATCTCGACCTGGCCGAGGATGGTCTCGCGACGGTCCGGGTCGTCCGGGCGCAGCCCGCTGACCTCGGCCTGCAGGCGCAGCGGCACCGCCGCCATCGGCAGCACCCGACCCCGGGCCTGCAGCAGCCGGCCGACCAGGTCGAGCCCGGTGACGGGGTCGTCGTGCAGCTGCCACAGCGCGACGATGAGCAGGTTGCCGACGGCGTGCCCGGCCAGCGTGCCCTCACCGGTGAAGCGGTGCTGCAGCAGCTCGCTCCAGGTGTGCCCCCACTCGGTGTCGTCGCAGAGCGCGGTCAGCGCCATCCGCAGGTCGCCGGGCGGCAGCACCTCGTAGTCGGCGCGCAGCCGGCCGCTGGAGCCGCCGTCGTCGGCGACGGTGACCACCGCGGTGAGGTGCTCGGACAGCAGCCGGAGCGCGGACAGCGAGGCGGCCAGACCGTGGCCGCCGCCGAGCGCGACGATCTCGGCGTGACGGGTCTGCGGGGTCATCTCACTCCCTCCCCAGGTCGCGGTGGACGACGAAGGTGGACACCTCGTCGCCGGCCAGGCGCTCGGCCAGCGCCTCGGCGGTGGCCACCGAGCGGTGCTTGCCGCCGGTGCACCCCACCGCGAGCGTGACGTAGTGCCGGTTCTCCCGCACGTACCCGGCGGTGACCGGCACGAAGAGCGCCTGCACCGCGTCGAGGAACTCCGCCGAGCCGTCCTGGCGCAGCACCCACTCGGCGACGGTCTCCTCCTGGCCGGTGTGCCCGCGCAGCTCGGGGACCCAGTAGGGGTTGGGCAGGAAGCGCATGTCGAAGACGTAGTCGGCGTCCAGCGGCACGCCGTACTTGAAGCCGAAGGACATCACCGCCAGCCGCACCGTGTGCCGCGGCGCCCCGGCGACCAGCGGCGCGATCTTGCGGGAGAGCTGGTGGACGTTCAGCCCCGAGGTGTCCACGGTGACATCGGCGATGGAGCGCAGCTCGGCGAGCATCCGGCGCTCCCGCTGGATCCCGTCGAGCATCCGGCCGTGCCCCTGCAGCGGGTGCGGCCGCCGCACGCTCTCGAAGCGGCGGACCAGCGCCTCGTCGGTGGCGTCGAGGTAGACGAAGCTGGTGTGCCAGCCGGCCTCGCGCATCCGGCGCAGGGCGTCGGCCAGCATGTCGAAGCCCTGCGCGCGCACGTCCACGACGATGCCGACCCGCGCCGGGCCGGTCAGCCCTTCGGGGCGGTCGGTGGCGGCAAACCGCTCGGACAGGTCGAGCAGCGAGTCCAGCAGCGAGATCGGCAGATTGTCGATGACGTACCAGCCGTGGTCCTCCATGACGTTCGCCACCGTGGAGCGGCCGGCGCCGCTCATCCCGGTGACCACCACCACCTGCGGGTCGTCGGCGGCGGCCGGCTCGATCGTCTCCGATGGCCGGGAGGGGCGGTCGTCGGTCACGGCTGCTCTCCTTCGTCGAGGACCTCGCCGGTGGTGAGGTTGACGGCGGGCGCCGTCTGCTGCGAGCCCAACTCTGCCGCAATCCGCTGCGCCAGCGCAGGTCCGATCCCGGGGACCTCGGTCAGCTGCTCGGGAGAGGCGGCCCGGACCTTCTTCACCGAGCCGAACCGGGAGAGCAGGGCCTTGCGCCGGGACTCGCCGAGGCCGGGGACCCCGTCCAGCGCGCTGGCGGTCATCGACCGGCTGCGTCGCTGCCGGTGGAAGGTGATGGCGAAGCGGTGCGCCTCGTCCCGCACCCGCTGCAGCAGGTAGAGCCCCTCGCTGGTGCGCGGCAGGATCACCGGGTGGTCGTCGCCGGGCAGCCAGACCTCCTCGAGGCGCTTGGCCAGGCCGACCAGGGCGACGCCCTCGATGCCCATCTCGTCGAGCACGGCCTGGGCGGCGTCCACCTGGGGGCGGCCACCGTCGACGACGACGAGGTTGGGCGGGTAAGCGAAGCGGCGGGGGCGGCCGGTCTCCGGGTCGATGCCGGCGGGCGTGCCGGCGGTGTCCGGGTCCGGCTCGTCGGTGCCGGGCTCCGGGGGCACGACGTGCTGGTCGCCCTCCCGCGGCTGGACCCGGGCGAAGCGACGCTGCAGCACCTCGCGCATCGCCGCGGTGTCGTCGCGGCGGCCGTCGACGTCACCGCGGACGATGAATCGGCGGTACTCGGACTTGCGCACCAGCCCGTCCTCGAAGACGACCATCGAGCCGACGACGTCGGTGCCCTGGACGTGGCTGATGTCGTAGCACTCGACGCGCAGCGGGGCCTCGTCGAGGTCCAGCGCCTCCTGCAGCTCCTGCAGCGCCTGGCTGCGGGCGGTGAGATCGCCGGCCCGGGCGACCTTGTGCCGGGCCAGCGCCTGGGTGGCGTTGCGCTCGACGGTCTCCATGAGGGCTCGCTTGTCGCCGCGCTGCGGCACCCGCAGGCTGACCTGGCTGCCGCGGCGCTCGCCGAGCCAGGCGGCGACCCCCTGGTCGTCCTCGGGGGCGACCGGGACGAGCACCTCGCGCGGCACGTCCTCGCCCCCTTCGCCGCCGTAGACCTGCTGGAGGAGGTGCTCGACGATGCCGGGCAGCTCCTCGGTCTCCTTCTCGGCGACCCAGCCGCGCTGACCGCGGATGCGCCCGCCGCGCACGTGGAAGACCTGGATGGCCACCTCGAGCTCGTCGTCGGCCAGGGCGAAGACGTCGGCGTCGGTGCCGTCCGGGAGGACGACGGCGGAGCGTTCCAGGGCCTTGGTCAGCGCGCCGATGTCGTCGCGCAGCCGGGCGGCCCGCTCGAAGTCGAGCTCGGCGGATGCCTCGGCCATCCGGCGCTCCAGCCGGCGCACGAAGCGGCCGGTGTCCCCGGCCATGAAGTCGCACAGCTCCTGGGCGATCTCCCGGTGCTCCCCGGCCGAGACGGTGCCCACGCACGGCGCGGAGCACTTGTCGATGTACCCCAGCAGGCAGGGGCGCCCCACCTGGCCGGCGCGCTTGAAGACGCCGGAGCTGCAGGTGCGGACCGGGAAGACCCGCAGCAGCAGGTCGAGGGTCTCGCGGATCGCCCAGGCGTGGGTGTAGGGGCCGAAGTAGCGGGTGCCCTTGCGCTTGCGTCCGCGCATCACCTGCGCCCGCGGGAACTCCTCGCCCATCGTCACGGCGAGGTAGGGGTAGGACTTGTCGTCGCGGTACTTGACGTTGAAGCGGGGATCGAACTCCTTGATCCAGGCGTACTCCAGCTGCAGCGCCTCGACCTCGTTGCGGACCACCGTCCACTCGACCCCGGCGGCGGTGCGAACCATCCGCTGGGTGCGCGGGTGCAGCCCGGCGATGTCCTGGAAGTAGGAGCCGAGCCGGCTGCGCAGCGACGTCGCTTTGCCGACGTAGATGACCCGGCCGTGCTCGTCCCGGAAGCGGTAGACGCCCGGCTCGACCGGAATCGACCCCGGTGCGGGTCGGTAGGTCGCCGGATCTGCCACCCCGTCACCCTACGAGCCCCCACCGACTCCCCCGAAACTCACCTGTCTCCCCTTTATCGGGTTACCCGATAAAGGCTCGCTTCCCGGAGAAGCCTTCTCGGGTGAGCGAGAGGTTCTCGACGCTGAAGGGGTCGTGCGCCCCTGACGCGGTCAGGGGGTGCCGGACGTCTCGAGGTACGCGGTCAGCGTGCTGCCGGTGTGCGCTGCGAGGTGCGGACGGCCCGCCGGATCCGGGCGTGCAGCAGGCTCGGACGGGACAGGTCGGACCAGGTCACCCGGACGACCACGTACCCGAGAGCACGAAGGCGGTCTTCCCGCCGCTTCTCGCTGACCAGCGCCGGGACGCCGCCGTCGGCGTACTTCACCACCCCGTCGAACTCCAGCAGGACGGTGGTCCCCTCGATCTGCAGGTCCGCACGCGCCACGAGCGCCCCACCGTCGCAGATCTCCACCTGGGGCACCGTGGGGATGCCCCAGAAGGAGCACATCACCCGCAGCCGGCTCTCCCCGACGGACTCCGACCGGCCGTCACAGTGGTGCAGCATCGCGCACGCGGCCCCCGATCCGGCGATGCCGTCGACGCGCCCCACTTCTGCGGCGAGCTCCTCCGCGCTCAGCAGCCCGCTGTGCAGGGCCGCGTCGGCGGCGACCACGCCCGGCAGGACCCCGTCGTCGCTGGCGGTCTGGACCACGGCCGCCGCGACGGGGACCGCCGGGCCCACATCGGTCGTCACCGACGGCCGGCTGGTCGGCCGGATGGTGGCCAGCTGGGTCATCACCTGGCGGGGCACAGGACGCTCCAGCCGGGCCCGGCCCAGCTTGGCCGGGCCCACCGGCAGCCCGTGGGCCACCACCGCGGTGCGCCCGGCGAGGACCGCGTCGGGGTAGACGACGAGGAGCCCGCGCCCCAGCGGCCGGTGGCGCTGCTCCGCCTGCTCGGCCTCGGACGCCTCGGTATCGACGTGACTCGGCAGGGCGTAGACGCTCCGCCCCAGGTGCAGCAGCTCGCCGCGAGACACCGCGCGACGAAGGGCGTTGCGGTCCGCGCCGAGCCGACCGGCCTGCGTGGTGACGACGACGCCGCCCTGCGACGCCGCGAGCTCCTGGATCTCCGTGATGGCCATGTAGCCATCTGACCGGGAGCGGCGGGCCTGCGACAGTCACGCGCGTGTGCTGTGGATGCCGACGGCGGCGCCGCGCCCCCTGTGGGAGGGCCCACAAGCCACACCTGATCGAACGGGGAGGAAGGACGCCCGGTGGAGCGGTCGCGGGCGAGCGTGCGACGGTAGGCCGGTACCCATACGAAAGGACCTCTCTCATGGCTTCCTCCGCACCCGTCCCCGACCGCGCCGAGCGGGACGCCTTCTTCCCTTCGGACTCCTCGCTGGAGCAGTACGTGCCGCCGCAGGCCGGGATCGACGTCCCGGACCACGAGCAGGTGGCCTCCGGCCCGCGCCGGGTGCTGGTCATCGGCACCGACGAGCGCTACCTGCGCCTGGCGGACGGGCGGTACTTCTCGACCGGCAACCATCCGGTCGAGACCCTCGGACCGATCATGCACCTGCGGGCAGCGGGCTACGAGTTCGAGGTCGCGACCCCGTCCGGCGCCATGGTCAAGCTGGAGCACTGGGCGGTGCCGGCCGAGGACGAGGCGGTGAAGGCGGCCCTCGACGCGCTCATGCCGCAGCTGCGCGACCCGCGCCCGCTGGACGAGGTGGTCGCCGAGCTCGACCCTGCTCGCTACGCGGCAGTCTTCGTCCCCGGCGGGCATGGAGCGATGATCGGTCTGCCGACGAGTGCTGGTGTCGGAGCCGCCCTGCGCTGGGCGCTGGAGCACGACCGCCCGGTCATCACGCTGTGCCACGGCCCGGCCGCCCTGCTGGCTGCCACCGACGACCAGGGGCGCTCTCTCTTCGCCGGCTACGAGGCGTGCGTCTTCCCGGACGCCCTGGACTCCGGAGCCAACATCGACCTCGGCTACCTGCCCGGCGCCATGTCCTGGCTGCTCGCCGAGCGCCTCGCGGAGCAGGGGGTCACGGTCGTCAACGACGACATGAGCGGCCAGGTGCACCGGGACCGGCTGCTCGTCACCGGCGACAGCCCGCTGGCCGCGGACGCCCTCGGACGCCTCGCGGTCGAGACGCTGGCCGAGCTCCGGTGAGCGGCCGGAGGTAGCCGCTGGCCCGCTGGCTGCCGAGGAACGCTCGGTAACCCCAGAAGCCTTCTCCGGCGACCGAGCCTTTATCGGGTAACCCGATAAAGGCTCGGGGGCGGGTGGGGGTCAGGTGACGACGAGCTCATCGCCGTCGAGGGTGACCTCACGGGTGGTCAGGCCGGTCTCGGCGGGGCCCTTGGTGACCTCGCCGGTGGCCGGGTCGAAGGTGCTGCCGTGGCAGGGGCAGACGATCGCGTCGCTGGTCACCTCGTCCACCGCGCAGCCCTGGTGCGGGCAGGCCGCGTCGAAGGCGGCGTACTCCCCCGCGCTCGGCTGGGTGACGACCACCGAGCCGGAGACCGTGCCGCCACCCTCGGGCACCTCGCTGCTGGCCACCCGGACCTCCTCGCCCGAGCCGGCCGAGCCACCCGAGCCGGAGGACGAGCCACCGCCGTCGTCGCTGCCGCCGCAGCCGGCGAGGATCAGCGCGCCGCCACCGACCGCGCCGACGCTCATCACCGCTCGGCGGGTGGTGCAGCCGCCGGTGCAGGCAGCGCCTGCGTCAACAGCACGACGTTCGTCCATGATCTCCCTCTCGGGTTGTGGGCAGCGACGGAACAGCATCGTCCACGCTAGCCGCCGACGCTGTCCCCCGGCTGTCGGCGCGCTGTGGTGCTGCGCCTGCCGCGAGCCGCTCCGGCGACCCGGCCCGGCGTCAGCCCGCCTTGCGTGCCCGGCGGGCGGCCGCCTTGGCTCGCGAGGAGACCTCCGGCGCGGGTGTCGGCGTCGTGGTCTTCCGGCTCGTCGCCTTCTCCCCCGCCTTCGCCGTCTTCTTCGTGGTGGCGGACTTCGTGGTCGTCGCGGACTTCTTGGTGGCCGCCGTCTTCGTGGTCGCGGCCGTCTTCGTGGTCGCAGTCTTCTTCGTCTCCGCGGGCTTCTTGCTGCTCGCCTTCTTCGCCGTCGCCTTCCGCGCGCCCGCGGCCGCACCCTGCGGCCCCGAGCCCTTCGCGGCCGTCGTCGTCGCGCCCGCGGCGGCGTCGCCCACCGGGACCGCGTCGTGCCGCTCCAGCACCGGCCGCAGGTACCGCCCTGTGTGGCTCTCCGGCACGGCGGCCACGTCCTCGGGGGTACCGGTGGCGACCACCTGGCCACCGCCGGAGCCACCCTCGGGACCCATGTCGATGACCCAGTCGGCGTTCTTGATGACGTCGAGGTTGTGCTCGATGACGATCACCGTGTTGCCCTTGTCCACCAGCCCCTGCAGCACGACGAGCAGCTTGCGGATGTCCTCGAAGTGCAGGCCGGTGGTGGGTTCGTCGAGGACGTAGACGGTCCGCCCGGTGGAGCGCTTCTGCAGCTCGGCGGCCAGCTTGACCCGCTGCGCCTCGCCGCCGGAGAGGGTCGGTGCGGGCTGCCCCAGCCGCACGTAGCCCAGCCCGACCGCGTTGAGCGTCGTCATGTGCCGGGCGATCGCCGGGACGGCGGCGAAGAAGTCCTCCGCCTCCTCGATCGGCATGTCCAGCACGTCGGCGATCGTCTTCCCCTTGAAGTGCACCTCGAGGGTCTCCCGGTTGTACCGGGCCCCGTGGCACACCTCGCAGGGCACGTAGACGTCCGGGAGGAAGTTCATCTCGATCTTCAGGGTGCCGTCGCCGGAGCACGCCTCGCAGCGGCCGCCCTTGACGTTGAAGGAGAACCGGCCCGGCTGGTAGCCGCGGACCTTGGCCTCGGTGGTCCCGGCGAAGAGCTTGCGGACGGCGTCGAAGACGCCGGTGTACGTCGCCGGGTTCGACCGCGGGGTGCGCCCGATCGGGCTCTGGTCGACGTGCACGACCTTGTCCAGGTGCTCCAGGCCGGTGACCGTCTTGTGCCGACCGGGCACGTGCCGGGCCCGGTTGAGCTTGTTCGCCAGGACGTTGTAGAGGATGTCGTTGACCAGGGTCGACTTGCCGGAGCCGGAGACCCCGGTCACCCCGATGAGCGTGCCCAGCGGGAAGCTGACGTCCATCCCGGTGAGGTTGTGCTCCCGGGCCCCGCGGACCACGAGCTCGCGGTCCGGGTCGCGCGGCCGACGCACCGCCGGGACCGGGATGGACAGCTCGCCGGAGAGGTAGCGGCCGGTCATCGACGCCGCGGTCTGCTTCAGCCCGTCGAGGCTGCCGGAGTGCACGACGTGGCCGCCGTGCTCCCCCGCGCCGGGACCGATGTCGACGAGCCAGTCGGCCGCGGCGATGGTGTCCTCGTCGTGCTCGACGACGATGAGCGTGTTGCCGAGGTCGCGCAGCCGGGTGAGCGTCTCGATGAGCCGCTGGTTGTCCCGCTGGTGCAGCCCGATGCTCGGCTCGTCGAGGACGTAGAGCACCCCGACCAGCCCGGCCCCGATCTGGGTGGCCAGCCGGATCCGCTGCGCCTCGCCGCCGGACAGCGTGCCGGCCGCCCGCGACAGGGTGAGGTAGTCCAGGCCGACGTCGAGGAGGAAGCCCAGCCGGGCCTCGATCTCCTTGAGCACCAGCGCCGCGATGTGCCGCTCCCGCTCGGTGAGCTCCACCTCGTCCATGAAGGCCTTGGCGTCCCGGATGGACAGGTCGGAGACGTCGGCGATGCTGCGCCCGCCCACGGTCACCGCCAGCACCTCGGGCTTGAGCCGGGTACCGCCGCACGTCGGGCAGGGCACCTCGCGCATGTAGCCCTCGTAGCGCTCCCGGCTCCAGTCGGACTCGGTCTCGGCGTGCCGCCGCTTGATGAAGGGGATGACCCCCTCGAAGCCGGTGGAGTAGGTCCGCTCCCGGCCGAAGCGGTTGCGGTAGCGCACGTGCACCTTGTGGTCCTGGCCGTGCAGCAGCGCCTCCCGGGCCCGGGCGGGCAGGGAGCGCCACGGGGTGTCCATGTCGAAGGAGAGGTCGTCGCCGAGCGCGGCCATGGTCCGCTGGAAGTACTGCGCCGACTGCCCCTGCGACCACGGCTGGATGGCGCCCTCGGCGAGCGTGGCGTCCTCGTCGGGCACGAGCAGGTCGGGGTCGACCTCGAGCTCGACACCGATGCCGGTGCAGCGCGGGCAGGCGCCGTAGGGCGCGTTGAAGGAGAAGGTGCGCGGCTCGATCTCGTCGAGCGCGATCTCGTGCTCGTTGGGGCAGGCCATCTTCTCCGAGAAGCGGCGCTCGGTCGGCAGCGGCTCCCCCTTCGCGTCCAGCACCTCGGCACCCGCCCCGGAGGGGTCGACGTCGACGAAGTCGATGACCACGACCCCGGAGGCCAGCCCGAGCGCGGTCTCCACCGAGTCGGTGAGCCGCTGCTTGGCGGTGCGGTCCCCGCCCTTGGCGACGAGCCGGTCGACGACCACCTCGATGGTGTGCTTGACCTGCTTCTCCAGCGACGGGGCGTCGGAGAGGGTGACCACCTCGCCGTCGACCCGGGCGCGGCTGTAGCCGGCCGTCTGCAGCTCGGCGAAGAGGTCGACGAACTCGCCCTTGCGACCGCGCACCACCGGCGCCAGCACCTGGAAGCGGGTGCGCTCGGGCAGCTCCAGCAGCCGGTCGACGATCTGCTGCGGGGTCTGCCGGGTGATCGCCTCGCCGCACACCGGGCAGTGCGGCCGCCCGACCCGCGCCCAGAGCAGGCGCATGTAGTCGTTGACCTCGGTGATCGTGCCGACCGTCGAGCGCGGGTTGCGGTTGGTCGACTTCTGGTCGATCGAGACCGCCGGCGACAGCCCCTCGATGAAGTCGACGTCCGGCTTGTCCATCTGGCCGAGGAACTGGCGGGCGTAGGCCGAGAGCGACTCGACGTACCGCCGCTGCCCCTCGGCGAAGATCGTGTCGAAGGCGAGCGAGGACTTGCCGGAGCCGGACAGCCCGGTGAAGACGACGAGGCTGTCCCGCGGCAGCTCGACGTCGACGTCCTTGAGGTTGTGCTCACGGGCCCCCTGGACGGTGATCTCGTCGTGCAGGCGGGAGCCGGAGCGCTTCTGGGAGGTCACCCGCACAACTCTAGGCGGCACCCCCGACAGCGCCCAGCGCGCCTCTAGGCTGGCCCGATGACGACTCCGATCGAGGACTACGCGGTCATCGGCGACACCGAGACCGTCGCCCTGGTCAGCCGGGCCGGGTCGATCGAATGGCTCTGCCTGCCCCGCTTCGACTCTCCCTCCTGCTTCACCGCGCTGCTGGGCACCCCCGAGCACGGGCGCTGGCTGCTGACGCCCGTGGCCGAGGCGCGCACCACCCGGCGCTACCACGAGGGCAGCTTCGTCCTGGAGACCACGCACGAGACCGAGACCGGGGTGGTCCGGGTCACCGACCTCATGCCGCTCGGCGACGGCCGGGCCGACATCGTCCGCCGGGTCGAAGGGGTCTCCGGCAGCGTGGTGATGGACCACGAGTGGGTCGTCCGCTTCTCCTACGGCCGGATCACCCCCTGGGTCACCCGCGGATCCGGGCACGACGAGGACGCCGGCGAGGTGCTGACCGCGGTCGCCGGCCCGGACATGCTGGTGCTGCGCGGCGACCGGCTGCCCAGCGCCGAGGGCGACCACCACCGGGACCGGTTCACCGTGCACGAGGGCGAGCGGGTGGACCTCTCGCTGACCTGGACCGCCTCGTGGAAGCCGGTCCCGCCGCCGCTGGACGCCTCCTCCCGGATCGCCGCCACCGTCGCCCGCTCCGCCGAGTGGGCCGCCCGCTGCACCTACCAGGGGCGCTACCGCGAGCAGGTGGAGCGCTCGCTGCTGGTGCTGCGGCTGCTCACCGACACCCGGCGCGGCGGGATCGTCGCAGCACCGACGACCAGCCTGCCGGAGCACTTCGGCGGGGAGCGGAACTGGGACTACCGCTACTGCTGGTTGCGCGACGCCTCGCTGACCCTGGAGTCGCTGCTGCGCTCGGGCTACGTCGGGCCGTCCCGGCTGTGGCGGGACTGGCTGGTCCGGGCCATCGCCGGCGACCCCGAGGACATGCAGATCATGTACGCCGTCGACGGGGGGCGGGAGCTGCCCGAGCGCGAGCTGGACCACCTGCCGGGCTACGCCGACAGCCGGCCGGTGCGGGTCGGCAACGGCGCCGTCGACCAGAAGCAGACCGACGTCCTCGGCGAGGTGATGATCGCCCTCGAGGACGCCCGTCGGCTGGGGCTGGAGGAGTCCCCGCAGTCCTGGGCGGTGCAGCGGGCGCTGGTGGACACCCTGGCCACCCACTGGGACGAGCCGGACAACGGGTTGTGGGAGATCCGCGGGCCGCTGCGCCACTTCACGCACAGCCGGGTGATGGTCTGGGCCGCCTTCGACCGGGCCGTCCGGGCGGTCGAGGAGCACGGCTACCAGGGCGACGTCGAGCGCTGGCGCGAGCTGCGGGACGCGGTGCACGCGGAGGTGTGCGAGCGCGGCTGGGACGAGCGGCGGCAGACCTTCACCCAGCACTACGAGACCGAGGAGGTGGATGCCTCGCTGCTGCTCATCCCGCTCGTCGGCTTCCTGCCTCCCGACGACGCGCGGGTGCACGGCACCATCGCGGCGATCGAGCAGGACCTCATGCGTGGCGGCTTCCTGCTGCGCTACCGCACCGAGAGCGGCATCGACGGCCTCACCGGTGACGAGCACCCCTTCCTGGCGTGCTCGTGGTGGCTGGTCAGCGCCTGGGCGGCGATCGGCGAGGTGGCCAAGGCCGCGGAGCTCATGGACCGGCTGGTCGCCCTGCTCAACGACGTCGGTCTGGTCGCCGAGGAGTACGACCCCGAAGGGGACCGCCAGGCCGGCAACTTTCCGCAGGCCTTCTCCCACCTCACCCTCATCGGCGCGGCCTACGCCCTCGCCGAGGCCGAGGCCGAGGCCGAGGCCGAGGGCCGAGCCGAGCAGCAGCAGCAGAGCACCGCTGCCGCACCCACCCCCACCGCGAAGGAGAGCACGCGATGAGCCAGACCGCCCCGCAGGAGTACACCGGTGACGTCGCCCCGGGCGACCCGGCCCAGGTCCGTCGGCTGCGGCGGCTGACGATCCGCAAGATCGCCGTCGGCGAGATGTACAACAACGTCTACCTGCTGACCTGCACCGCGACCGGCGAGCAGCTGCTCATCGACGCCGCTGCCGAGGCCGAGCGGGTGCTGGCCCTGATCGCCGAGGGCGGCGACGGCCTGGCCCACCTGGTGACCACCCACCGTCACCACGACCACGTCGGGGCCCTGGCCGAGGTCGCCCGAGAGACCGGCGCCGAGACCTACGCCGGCGAGGACGACGCCGCGGCTCTGCCGGAGCTGCCTGACCACTCGCTGCGGCACGGGGACACCGTCACCGTCGGCGAGGTCGACCTGCAGGTGCTGCACGTGCGCGGGCACACCCCCGGCTCGGTGGTCCTGGTGCACACCGAGCCCGACGGCAGCGCCCACGTCTTCACCGGGGACACCCTCTTCCCCGGCGGCGTCGGCGCCACCGACCGCTACGACTACCAGGACTTCGGCACCCTCTTCACCGACGTCACCGAGCGGATCTTCGCCACCCTCGACGACCGTGCCTGGGTCTACCCGGGCCACGGCGGCGACACCACGCTCGGCGCGGAGCGGCCGCACCTGGAGCAGTGGCGAGAGCGCGGGTGGTGACCCGGCGCCTCTCCGCCTCCGCGGTCCCCGCCCCGCTGCTCGTCCTCGGCGGGGTCGTCTCGGTGCAGTTCGGCGGGGCGCTCGCCGCTATCCTCGTTCCGGAGATCGGTGCCGGACCGTCGGTGCTGCTGCGCCTGCTCGTCGCGGCCGGGCTGATGCTCGCGCTGACCCGTCCTCGGGTGCGCGGCTACACCCGTGAGCAGTGGCTCACCGTGGGCGCCTTCGGCCTCGCGCTGGGGCTGATGAACTGGTCCTTCTACGCCTCGCTGGCGCACCTGCCGATCGGGGTCGCGGTCACCGTGGAGTTCATCGGGCCGCTGACCCTGGCCACGGTGCTCTCCCGCCGGCCGCGCGACCTGCTGGCGGTGGCGGCTGCCGCCCTCGGGGTGGTGCTCATCTCCGAGGCGACCGAGCTGCCGCTGGCCGAGCTGGACTGGACCGGGCTGGCGCTGGCGCTGGCGGCCGGCGTGTGCTGGGCCGCGTACATCATCCTCTCCGGGCGCACCGGTGCCGCCTTCCCGCAGCTGGACGGGCTCACCTTCGCCCTGGTCGTCGCATCCGCGGTGGTGCTGCCGGCCGGGCTCGTCGGCTGGGACCAGGTGGGGCCGCGCCATCTCGCCTTCGGCGCGGGGGTGGCGGTGCTCAGCTCGGTGCTGCCGTACTCCCTGGAGCTGCTGGCGCTGCGGCGGCTCAGCGCCCAGGTCTTCGGGATCCTGCTCAGCCTGGAGCCGGC
The DNA here is from genome assembly GCF_013408565.1 of Janibacter alkaliphilus. NCBI lineage: Bacteria > Bacillati > Actinomycetota > Actinomycetes > Micrococcales > Intrasporangiaceae > Janibacter > Janibacter alkaliphilus. The sequence goes on from NZ_JACBZX010000001.1 coordinate 2,814,274, forward strand.
GGTGGCGGCGCTGGCCGGTCTCGTCGTGCTGGGCCAGCGACTGGGCCCCGCCCAGCTCGTCGGCATGGCCCTCGTGGTCTCGGCGAGCGTCGTCGTGCTCGGCCTCGGCCGCCGAGGAAGAGACGTCACCCCCGACTCCTTGGCGGAGACCGGGGGCTGACGACGGGCTGACGACCTGGGAGACGCTGGTCGTCGGGTCGGCCCACGCTGCGGCGGGGCCGACCCGACCGAGAGGTCAGCCGTCCTTGCCCTGCGCGGCGCGGCCGTCCTCGGAGGCCGACGCGTCGGCCGGCTCGTCCTCGCCCCGCGGTACGCCCTCGCGGTCCGCGCCGTCCGGCCCGGCCTCCTGCTCCTTCTTCTCCTGCTCCAGGGTGTCGGCACCCTTGCCGCCGGTCTTGATGAGGCTGGCGACGGTGGTGACACCGAGGATGACGAAGATGGCGCCGAGGGAGACCGAGATCGGGATCTCCGGGACCGGGACGTGCTCGCCGCCGTTGATGAACGGCAGCTCGTTCTCGTGCAGGGCGTGCAGGATGAGCTTGACCGCGATGAAGCCGAGCAGCACGGCCAGGCCGATCGTCAGGTAGACGAGCTTCTTCAGCAGACCACCGATGAGGAAGTACAGCTGGCGCAGACCCATGAGGGCGAAGAGGTTGGCCGTGAGCACCAGGTAGGGCTCCTGGGTGAGGCCGTAGATCGCCGGGATGGAGTCGAGCGCGAAGAGCAGGTCGGTCATGCCCAGGGCGAGCACGACGAAGAAGATCGGGGTGACGACCCGCTTGCCGTTCTCCTTGGTGATGAGCCTCTGCGTCCAGGTCTGGGTCGAGGGCAGCCGCCGCTCGGCCCACTTGAGGATGCGGTTCTCCTCGTACTCCTCGTCGTCGCTGTCCCCCTCGAAGGCGAGCTTGATCGCGGTGAAGAGGAGGAAGGCGCCGAAGATGTAGAAGACCCAGGAGAACTGGTTGATCGCCGCGGCACCGACGAAGATGAAGATCGTGCGCAGCACGATGGCGATGATGATGCCCCACAGCAGCGCGATCTGCTGGTACTTCTGCGGCACCCCGAAGCTCGCCATGATGATGAGGAAGATGAAGAGGTTGTCGATCGAGAGCGAGTACTCGGTCAACCACCCGGCGTAGAACTCGCCGGCGAGGGTGCTGCCCTGGGTCACCCAGATCCCGATGCCGAAGAGCACCGCCGCCGAGACGTAGCCGACGAGGGCGACCGTCACCTCACGGGTGGAGGGGACGTGCGGGTTGCGGGCGATCCAGATGACGTCGAAGAGCAGCACGGCGGCAGCGACGCCGAGCGTGAGCAGCCACACCCAGGTGGGGACCTCCATGGTTCCGCCCGGGATGAGGGCTGGTGCGGTCAGCGCGGGAGCGCCGACGAGGGTGGTGGTCACGTGCGGTTACCTTCCGGACGACGGGTGATCCTGTCCGGAGGTCTCTCCCACCCAGGGGCCGGCACCCCGGGCCCGACGACGACCGTGCAGGTCACCGGCGTGCCGTGATGGCGAGGATGCCGCGCGGGGATACTCCCCTCCGCTGACGAGGATTGTCGCAGATGGTGACCCCGACCACGAACCCAGCGCGCTCAGCGCGTCGCCTCGGTCATCTGGCGCAGCTCCTTCTTGAGGTCGCCGATCTCGTCCCGCAGCCGTGCGGCCAGCTCGAAGTGCAGGTCGGTGGCCGCCTGGTGCATCTGGTCGCTGAGGTCCTGGATGAGCTCGGCGAGCTCGGCAGCCGGCATCTGGCTGCCGTCCGGGCGCGACGGGGCACCGCTCTCCCCCTTCGCCGTGGACCGCCCGGAGCCGGGGCGCCCCCGGGACTGGCTGCGGCCGGAGCCCATGAGGGCGTCGGTGTCGGCGTCCTCGCGCTGCAGCATGTCGGTGATGTCGGCGATCTTCTTGCGCAGCGGCTGCGGGTCGAGGCCGCGCTCCCGGTTGTAGGCGATCTGCTTCTCCCGGCGGCGCTGGGTCTCGTCGATCGCCTCCTGCATCGAGGGGGTGATCTGGTCGGCATACATGTGCACCTGGCCGGAGACGTTGCGGGCGGCCCGACCGATGGTCTGGATGAGCGAGCGGGCGCTGCGCAGGAAGCCCTCCTTGTCCGCGTCGAGGATGCTCACCAGCGACACCTCGGGCAGGTCGAGCCCCTCGCGCAGCAGGTTGATCCCGACGAGCACGTCGAACTCGCCGCTGCGCAGCTCGCGCAGCAGCTCCACCCGGCGGAGGGTGTCGATGTCGGAGTGCAGGTAGCGCACCCGCACCCCTTGCTCGAGCAGGTAGTCGGTGAGGTCCTCGGCCATCTTCTTGGTCAGCGTGGTGACCAGCACCCGCTCGTCCCGCTCGGAGCGGACCCGCACCTCGTGCAGCAGGTCGTCGATCTGACCCTTGGTGGGCTTGAGCACGACCTCGGGGTCGACCAGGCCGGTCGGGCGGATGACCTGCTCGACGTAGCCGTCGCCCTTGGCCATCTCGTAGTCGCCCGGGGTCGCCGAGAGGTAGACGGTCTGGCCGATCCGGGTGAGGAACTCCTCCCACTTCAGCGGCCGGTTGTCCATGGCGCTGGGCAGCCGGAAGCCGTGGTCGACCAGGGTCCGCTTGCGGGACATGTCGCCCTCGAACATCGCACCGATCTGCGGGACGGTCTGGTGGGACTCGTCGAGCACCAGCAGGAAGTCCTCGGGGAAGTAGTCGAGCAGGCAGCTCGGCGCCGAGCCGGGGCTGCGGCCGTCGATGTGCATCGAGTAGTTCTCGATCCCGGAGCAGGTGCCGACCTGGCGCATCATCTCGATGTCGTAGGTGGTGCGCATCCGCAGCCGCTGGGCCTCGAGCATCTTGCCCTGCCGCTCGAAGGTGGCCAGCTGCTCGCCGAGCTCGTGCTCGATGCCGCCGATGGCCCGCTCCATCCGCTCCGGTCCGGCGACGTAGTGGGTGGCCGGGAAGACGTAGATCTCGCTCTCCTCGCGGACCACCTCGCCGGTCAGCGGGTGCAGCGTGTAGATCCGCTCGATCTCGTCGCCGAAGAACTCGATCCGCACGGCCAGCTCCTCGTAGACCGGGATGATCTCGACGGTGTCGCCGCGCACCCGGAAGGTGCCGCGGGTGAAGGCCAGGTCGTTGCGGGTGTACTGCATGGTGACGAACTGGCGCAGCAGCTCGTCCCGGTCCCGCTCGTCGCCGACCTTCAGCTTGACCATCCGGTCGACGTACTCCTGCGGGGTGCCCAGGCCGTAGATGCAGGAGACCGAGGCGACGACGACGACGTCGCGCCGGGTGAGCAGGCTGTTGGTGGCGCTGTGCCGCAGCCGCTCCACCTCGTCGTTGATCGAGGAGTCCTTCTCGATGTAGGTGTCCGTCTGCGGGACGTAGGCCTCGGGCTGGTAGTAGTCGTAGTAGCTGACGAAGTACTCGACCGCGTTGTTCGGCAGCAGCTCGCGGAACTCGTTGGCCAGCTGCGCGGCGAGGGTCTTGTTCGGCGCCATCACCAAGGTCGGGCGCTGCACCTTCTCGATGAGCCAGGCCGTGGTGGCCGACTTGCCAGTGCCGGTGGCGCCGAGCAGGACCACGTCCTGCTCGCCGCGCTCGACCCGGTCGGCGAGCTGGGCGATGGCGGTCGGCTGGTCGCCGGCAGGGTCGTACTCGGAGACCACCTCGAAGGGGGCCACCGTGCGCTGCAGATCGGTCACGGGACGCATGTACCCAACCTAAGCCCCGGCACCGACAACGTATTCCGACTGGCCCTCCCCCTTCGACAGTCCCCAACTCCCTAGGCTCCTGGATGTGCCTAGCCTGCAGGCTGAGCGTCTGCGGTCTGCCTAGGCAGTTGGGGGATCAGGGGGCGGTTGGTGGGTCGGGAGTCCAGGACGTGGCGGAGGCCCAGGCCGTGATCCGGGGGTGGGCGGCGGCGAACCACGCCTCCTTCGCCTCCGCGTACGCCGCCCGGTCCAGCCCGAGGCCGGCGAGGCGCTCCTTCTCCGCGCGGTAGGCGAGCCGCTCGCCCTCCTCGGACCGCAGCCAGTCACGGAGGACCATCGCCCAGCGCCAGCCCGGTGAGCCGACCTCACGGACGTGGACGTGCACCGGCATGCCCGGATCGGCGCCCTGGTGGTACCGCTTCGGCCACACCTGACCGTCCTCGGAGCGGTCCTGGGTGATCTCGTCCCGCCGCGGCCAGCCGCCGGCCAGCATCGCCGCGACGAAGTCGGGCCGGTCCGCGTCCGCCAGCGAGCGGACGCCGATCTGCAGGTCGAGGATCGGCGCGGCGAGCATCGGCACCGAGGTGGACCCGACGTGATCGACCCGTACCGCCAGATCACCGAGCCCGTGCCGCAGCCGGGCCACGGTGCGCGAGGCCGCGTCAGCCCAGCCCGGGTCCGGCTCCGTCAGCACGAGCTCCGACGGCTGCACGGCCACCCGCCCCAGCCGGAGGTTCTCGGCGAAGGGCGCCAGCCGCTCCCGCCAGAGCCGCTCGACCTGCCCCCGCAGCTGCTCCGGGGTGCCGTGGTTGTCCAGGAGCACGTCGGCCACCGCGCGTCGCTGAGCGTCGCCGGCCTGCGACCGCATCCGGGAGCGGGCGTCCTCCTCAGGCATGCCACGGTGCTCGACCAGCCGACGCACCCGGGTCTCCTCGTCGGTGTCCACGACGAGGACGAGGTGGTACTGCGGGGCCATCTCCTTCTCGACGAGCAGCGGCATGTCGTGGACGACCACCGCAGCCCCGGCGTCGCGGGCCTGCTCGCGCCGCTCGTCGGTCCGCTGCCAGATCGCCGGATGGGTGATCGCCTCGAGAGCGGCCAGCGCCTGCGGGTCGCCGAAGACCACCCGGCCCAGCGCGGGTCGGTCCAGGGCGCCCTGCGCGTCCAGCAGGTCGTCGCCGAAGCGCGCCACCACCTGCCGCAGGGCCGGCTGCCCCGGCTCGAGCACCTCTCGGGCGATGGCGTCGGCGTCCAGCACCACGGCTCCGGCGTCGCGGAGCGCCGTGGCGGCCGTCGACTTGCCGGACCCGATCCCGCCCGTCAGTCCGATGTAGAGCACCCGCCGACCCTACCCAGGACGATGGGACCCAGGACGCGCGACCCGTCGAGGCACCGACCGTCGACGACGAGACGGCCCGCACCCCTGCCGGGGTGCGGGCCGTCCGCGTTGGTGGCTGGCGATCAGCCGCCGGTGAGCTTCTCCCGCAGAGCAGCCAGCGCCTCGTCGGAGGCGAGGGTGCCCTCGTTGCTCGGCGCCGGGGAGGCGCTGGGCGTGGGCTGGCCCGAGCCGGAGCTCGAGGGACGCGAGCCCGAGTCGGAGGAGTACGAGGTCGTGGTGACCTCGTCGCCCGCCTCGGCGGCGGCAGCGTCGTCGGCGGCCGCCTTCTCGATCTGGGCGCGGTGCGCCTCCCAGCGCTCGTGCGCCTCGGCGTACTGCTTCTCCCAGGCCGCGCGCTGGGCCTCGTAGCCCTCGAGCCACTCGTTGGTCTCCGGGTCGAAGCCCTCGGGGTACTTGTAGTTGCCCTGCTCGTCGTACTCGGCAGCCATGCCGTAGAGCGTCGGGTCGAACTCGGTGAGGTTGGCCCCGTCCTCGTTGGCCTGCTTGAGGCTCAGCGAGATCCGGCGACGCTCCAGGTCGATGTCGATGACCTTGACGAAGATGTCGGCGCCCACCTGGACGACCTGCTCGGGCAGCTCGACGTGCCGCTCGGCCAGCTCGGAGATGTGCACCAGGCCCTCGATGCCGTCCTCGACGCGGACGAAGGCGCCGAAGGGGACGAGCTTGGTGACCTTGCCCGGCACGACCTGACCGATCGCGTGGGTCCGGGCGAAGTGCTGCCACGGGTCCTCCTGGGTCGCCTTCAGCGACAGCGAGACCCGCTCGCGGTCCATGTCGACGTCCAGCACCTCGACGGTGACCTCGTCGCCGACCTCGACGACCTCGGACGGGTGGTCGATGTGCTTCCAGGACAGCTCGGAGACGTGCACCAGGCCGTCCACCCCGCCCAGGTCGACGAAGGCGCCGAAGTTGACGATCGAGGAGACGACGCCGGTGCGGACCTGGCCCTTCTGCAGCTCCTTGAGGAAGGTGCTGCGGACCTCGGACTGGGTCTGCTCCAGCCAGGCACGACGGGAGAGCACGACGTTGTTGCGGTTCTTGTCGAGCTCGATGATCTTGGCCTCGATCTCGCGGCCCACGTAGGGCTGGAGGTCGCGGACGCGACGCATCTCCACCAGCGAGGCCGGGAGGAAGCCGCGCAGGCCGATGTCGAGGATGAGGCCGCCCTTGACGACCTCGATGACGGTGCCGGTGACGACGCCGTCCTCCTCCTTGATCTTCTCGATCGTGCCCCAGGCGCGCTCGTACTGGGCGCGCTTCTTGGACAGGATCAGCCGACCCTCCTTGTCCTCCTTCTGGAGGACCAGGGCCTCGACCTCGTCGCCGATCTCGACGACCTCGTTCGGGTCGACGTCGTGCTTGATGGACAGCTCGCGCGAGGGGATGACGCCCTCGGTCTTGTAGCCGATGTCGAGCAGCACCTCGTCGCGGTCGACCTTGACGATGTGACCCTCGACGATGTCGCCGTCGTTGAAGTCCTTGATGGTCGCGTCGATGGCGGCGAGAAGCTCTTCCTCAGTGCCGATGTCGTTGACGGCGATCTGAGGGGCGGTCGTGTCGACCGTGCTGGCAGTCATGTAGTAGGAACTCCGATTGTGGACAGATGAGTAGCGGACAGATGGTGGTCGCACCGTGCTGAGATCCACCGCCCGGAGCCGGATGCGGTCGAGCAGCAGACGCACACGTGTGCACGTTTATCCTAGGCAACCCCTCGTCCGCGGGTCAAAGGCGCCCCGGGCCGTCGGCCCTGGAGCCGCCGACCGGCGGCACGCCCGGTGAGCTGCCCGCGCCCCCGCGCCCGCTCACCACCCGCTCACCCCCTGCGCACCACCCGTGACCTCGGGCGATACTGGCGCGGTGAGCGAGACCGACGACCGCGCGCCCGCCCGGGTCGAGCGCCGGAACGCCCCGCAGGACGAGACCGTGACCGCGAACCGCGGGTGGTGGGACGCCGCCGCGGTGGACTACCAGCAGGAGCACGGTGCCTTCCTCGGCGACGCCGAGCTCGTCTGGGGACCGGAGGGGTGGACCGAGGAGGAGCTGCGGGTGCTCGGGCCGGCCGGGGGCCTGCGCGGGCTCGACGTGCTGGAGTTCGGCGGGGGCGGCGCCCAGGGCGCCCGCTGGTGCGCGGCGCAGGGTGCCAGGGTGCTCTCCACCGATCTCTCGGCCGGGATGCTGGCTGGTGCCCGGCGAATCGACGCCGCCCACGACGGCCCGTCCCCGCTGCTGGCCCAGGCCGACGCCACCCGGCTGCCGCTGGCCGACGCGTGCATGGACGTCGTCTTCTCCGCCTACGGCGCCCTCCCCTTCGTCGCCGACGCGCGGGGGCTGATGGCCGAGCTGGCCCGGCTGCTGCGCCCGGGCGGCCGGCTGGCCTGCTCGACCAGCCATCCCATCCGCTGGGCCTTCCCGGACGTGCCCGGCGAGGCCGGCCTCGGCGCCAGCGGCAGCTACTTCGACGAGGCGCCCTACGTCGAGGAGGACGCGCAGGGCCGGGCGACCTACGTCGAGCACCACCGCACGCTGGGCCACCGGGTCGCCGACCTGGTGGCTGCCGGGCTGGTGGTCACCGACGTGCTGGAGCCGCCGTGGCCCGAGCGGAACACGCAGACCTGGGGCGGCTGGTCGCCGCTGCGCGGGGCGCACCTGCCCGGGACGCTGATCCTGGCCGCCCGCAAGCCCTGACGAGGCGCCTGACGTCACCCCAGCGTCGGGCGGTCCGACGGGCAGGTCGGTGGCGGACCGTGGCGGCTCAGTGGCCGGCGAGGATGTGCTCGGTGTCGCTGGCGCTCAGCGGCCGGGCGCGCAGCCGCGGCCCCTGCGCCTCGCTGCGGAACCAGTCGATGGTCCGGCGCAGCGCGTCCTCGATCTCGACCTGTGGCTCCCAGCCGAGCAGCTCGCGGGCCAGCGCGGTGTCCGGCTGACGGACCGTGGGGTCGTCGACGGGACGGGCGATGTGCCGGATCGTCGAGGTGCTCCCGGTGAGCTCGATGATCCACTCCGCGAGCTCGGTCATCGACAGCTCGTGCGGGTTGCCGATGTTCACCGGCCCAGCGTGCTCGCTGTCGGCCATCGCCAGGATCCCGGTGATGAGGTCGTCGACGTAGCAGATCGAGCGGGTCTGGCTGCCGTCGCCGGCCACCGTGACCGGCTGGCCGGCCAGCGCCTGGCGGATGAAGTTGGGGATCGCCCGGCCGTCGTCCGGGCGCATCCGCGGGCCGAAGGTGTTGAAGATCCGCACGATCCCGGTGTCCACGCCGTGGGTGCTGCGGTGCGCCAGGGTGAGCGCCTCGGCGAACCGCTTGGCCTCGTCGTACACCCCGCGCGGCCCGACCGGGTTGACGTGCCCCCAGTAGGACTCGGGCTGCGGGTGCACCGCCGGGTCGCCGTAGACCTCGGAGGTCGAGGCCAGCACGAAGCGGGCCCCCTTCTCCCGGGCCAGCGCCAGCGCGTGCATCGTGCCGATCGAGCCCACCTCGAGGGTCTCGATCGGCAGCTGCAGGTAGTCCACCGGGCTGGCCGGCGACGCCAGGTGCAGCACGAGGTCGACGTCACCCGCGACGGTCACGTCGCGGGTGACGTCCACCTCCACCAGGTCGAAGCCGGGCTCGTCGGCGAGGTGGGCGACGTTCGCCGGGGTGCCGGTGACGAAGTTGTCCAGCGCGACCACCTCGTCGCCGCGGGCGACCAGGCGCTCGCACAGGTGCGAGCCCAGGAAGCCGGACCCGCCGGTGACGACGGCGCGCACGGATCAGCCGTGCAGGTCGCGGCGACGCTGCGTCTGGTCGTCCGGACCGGACCGCCCGTCGGCCGGGTACGAGCCCTGCTGCGGCTGGTCGCCGAAGACGGGGTCCGGACCGGTGGCGTAGGCCGGCTCGTTCTCCAGGCGCCGGTTGCGACCGGCGACGATCGAGAAGATCAGTCCGCCGATGAGCAGCAGCGCGCCGATGATGATCAGCGGGATGGAGAAGGTGGTCTGCACGCCCTTGAGCAGCATCGACTTGGACTTGTAGTCCTCGACGTTCTGGTTGACGGTGTCCTCGGTGAAGCGGGAGACCGTGTCCAGGGCGTCGACCGTCTGGTTGTCGTACTGGAACTCCTGGTGCTGCTCCTCGGTGCGGTCCAGGACCACCCCGGTCACCGGGTCCACCCAGAAGGTGCGCTTGTTGGAGTAGTAGCGGTCCGCGGTGACCGCGCCGCTGTCGTCCGCCTGCCCGAAGAGCTGGCCGGGCAGCTCCATCTCGGTGTACTTCGTCAGCGGCACCTCCATGGTGTACCGGTACACCTCCATGCCCTGCAGCTCCTCGGTGTCCTCGTAGGTCACCGGGTAGGCCTGCCGGGTGGTCGAGTCCCACCACTCGTACTCGTCGGTCGGCTGCGCGTCGAAGGGGAACTTGACGGTCAGGCCCTGGTGCTGGACCTCCTGGCCGTCGAGGCTCTCGCCGCAGCAGTTCACCGCCATGCCGGTGTGCCGGTCGAAGACGACGGTCTCCTGCGAGGCAGCCATCGGCATGTCGTCGTCGTTGTTGTCGCTCTTGGTGCCCAGCTCCCACACGGCCAGGTCCTGATCGGTCTCCTCAGACGCCTGCTCGGCGTCGGAGGGGCGACCGATGACGGTCGCGACGGTGGTCAGCTCTCCCCCGCCCGGCTCGACGTTGTCCGCGTCGAAGAAGGTGGCGTTGGGGTCCTGCACCACCTGACGGGAGTTCTGGTCGAGCGGGACGACCGCCAGCCGCGGGTAGGCGTAGAACTTCAGGAGCAGGCCCAGGACGAGCAGGAATGCCCCTACGCCCATGATGATGGCCGGCAACAGCTTGCGCACGAGAGACCCTCCTTGGTCCAGGAACTTACCGGAGGGTAGCACCGCAACCCATCGATGACCGGCGTGCACGAGAGTAAGCGACGTGTCGTGCGCCACGTGGCAGGACACGACGATCCGCACCTCGCCTGCGATACCCCCTCCCAGGGGCCGCTATCAGCCCAGCAGGTCCGTGACCAGGCCGGACAGCGGACGGCTCGGGCTCACCCCTTCGGCCCGCATCCCCAGGCCCTCGGCCGGGGCGAGGTCGCCGGGCTTGTCGCCGAGCATCACGCACCGGCCCGGCTCAGCCCAGGGGGCCCGCCGCAGGACCTCCTCGAAGAGTCCCGGCCTCGGCTTGCGGCAGCGGCACGTGCCGCGCTCGTGCGGGCACACGGCGACGGCGTCCAGCCGGCCGCCGGCGGCGGCCAGCCCCGCGCGCAGCCGGTCGTGCACGGCCCGCAGGTCGGCAGCGGTCATCAGGCCGCGCGCCACGCCGCGCTGGTTGGTGACCAGCACCGTGGTCAGCCCGGCGGCGGTGAGCCGTCCCACCGCGTCGGCCGCCCCGGGCAGCAGGCGCAGCTCCTCGGGCCGGGTGACGTAGCCGCCCTCGACCTGCACGTTGAGGGTGCCGTCCCGGTCCAGCAGCACCAGGTCCACCGGGCCGCGCCCGTCGGGCTCGGGCAGCAGCGGCGGCCCGTCCCACCAGGGGGCGGGCAGCGCGCTCAGGGCAGCTCCTGCATGACCTCGTCGACCGCCTCGCACCAGGCGTGCGCCCACAGCATGTGCAGCTCCTGGATGCGCGGGGTCTCCTCCGAGGGCACGACGAGCAGGTGGTCGGCGAGCTCGCCCAGCCCGGCGCCGCGCGCGCCGGTCATGAGCACCGTGACGAGGCCGCGCTCGCGGGCCACCTGCAGCGCGGCCAGCACGTTCGGGCTGGCCCCGGAGGTGGACATCGCCAGCAGCACGTCGCCCTCGCGCCCGTGCGCCCGGACGCCCCGGGCCAGCACCTGCTCGAAGCCGTAGTCGTTGGCGATCGCGGTGACCGACGAGGTCGACTCGGCGAGGCTGACCGCCGGCAGCGGGGCCCGGTCCTGGACGCACCGGCCGAGCATCTCGGCGGCGACGTGGCTGGCGATCGCCGCCGACCCGCCGTTGCCGGCGACGAGCAGGGTGCGGCCGCTGGTGACCGCGGCCACCACCGCCTCCCCCGCCGCCAGCACCTGCCTGCGCAGGCTCTCCTGCGCGGCCGCGCGGGCCAGCTCGGACCAGGCGGTCACCCCGGCGTCGTGCCGGGCGGCCAGCACCCCGGCCGGGTCGCGGGGCTGCGTCGGGTCGCTCATCGTTGCCCCCTCCAGGTGGTGGCTCCGTGGTCGGTGAAGGTGAACTCCGAGACCTGCAGCCCGAGGCCGATGAGGGCGTCGGCGACCTGGTGACGCCGTTCGAACTCGCAGATGAAGATCATGTGGCCGCCGCCACCGGCTCCGGTGACCTTGCCCCCGAGGGCCCCGGTACGCATGGCCAGGTCCACGGCGTCGAGGATCAGCGGGGTGGCGATCCGGCTGGACATCCGCTGCTTCTCGGCCCAGGCCTGCCCGAGCAGCCGGCCGACCTCGTCGACCTTGCCGCGCAGCAGCGCCACCCGCATGGCGTCGGCGAGGTCGCGCTGCGCCCGCAGGCCGGCCACCGCGTCCTGCTGGCCGGTCTCGTAGCGGCTGACCTGGTCCTCGATGATGTGGTCGCTGACCCGGGTCCGCCCGGTGTAGGCCAGCAGCATGTTGTGCTCCAGCTCGTGCACGGTGTCCGCGCGCACCCGCAGCGGCGAGACGACGACCTCGCCGTGGCCGCGGAACTCCATGAAGTTGAACCCGCCGAAGGCGGCCGCGTACTGGTCCTGGTAGCCGCCGGGGATGCCCAGGTCCTCGCGCTCGAGGTGGTAGGCGAGCTCGGCCATCTCGTGCGGGTCCAGGTCGATGCCGCAGTGCCGGGCGACGAGGTCGATCACCGCCACCATGACGGCGCTGGAGGAGCCCAGCCCGGAGCCGGGCGGGGCGTTGGTGTGCAGGAAGAGGTCGAAGCCGTCGGAGGGCATCGCCCCGCGCAGCGTCATGATCCGGTCGATCGCCGCCTTGGGCAGGTCCAGCGTGCCGTCCAGGGTGGCCCGCTGGCCGACCTCGTAGTCGATCGCCTGCCCGTAGTCGTGCGACTCCACGGTGATCCGCCCGTCGGTCCGCGGACGAAGGGTGGCGTAGGCGTAGCTGCTGATCGTGGCGCTGAGCACCGCCCCGCCCTCACGCTCCGGGAAGGGCGAGACGTCGGTCCCGCCGCCGGCGAAGCTCACCCGCAGCGGCACCCGCGCGCGCAGCACCGGTCGCTCCGGTCGCATCAGACCCCTTCCGATGGGTGACAATCGTCCCTGTCCAGCAGTTACCCGATGGTAGGCGAGGAGCACCGTGCCGTCCCCGACGACCGCTCAGCCTCGCACTGTGACGCTCGACGCGTTGCGGGGGGTGGCCGCCTGGCTCGTGCTGCTCTCGCACGTGGGCTTCTGGACCGGGGAGACCTCCGGGGGCGCCGTGGGCAGCCTGGCCGCCCGCGGCGACGTCGGGGTGGCGATCTTCTTCGCGCTCTCCGCGGCGCTGCTGTCCGCCCCCTTCGTCCGTCGCGGTCTGGGCGAGCCGGCCCCCTTCTCCCTCGCCCGGTACGCCCGTCGCCGCCTGGCCCGCATCCTGCCGGCCTACTACCTGGCGCTGGCCGGGGTGCTGCTGACCGCGGTGGCGCTCGGCGACCCGGGCGGGGTGCTCAGCCTGCCGACCGTGCTGGTGCACCTGGTGCTGGGGCAGGGCGTGACCGGGGTGACCTTCCAGTCCTTCACCCAGACCTGGAGCCTGACCACCGAGGCGGTCTTCTACCTCGTGCTGCCGCTGGGTGCGGCGCTGGCCGTGCCGTGGGTGCTGGCGGCCGGTCCGGGAGCCGCGGACGAGAGCGCGCGACGTCGTGCCCGCGGCCGTCGGATGATCCTCGGCTGCGCCGTGCTCGGCCTGCTCGGGCTGCCGGTCCAGGGCCTGGCCGCGGTCTTCACCGGGGAGGGCGCGTCCTGGTGGGCCGGGGCGCTGGCCACCTCGGTGCCCGGGCACGCGCTGTGGTTCGCCGTCGGGATCGCCGTCACCGTGCTGCTCGAGGCCGAGCGCGCCGGGACCCGGCTGTGGGGCGGTCGCGCCGGTGAGCTGGTCGAGGTGCTGCGCACCTCGCCCGGGACCCTGGTGCTGCTGGCGCTGGTGGTCTGGGCGGTCGCCGCCACCCCGCTGGCCGGGCCGCGCGACCTCACCGACCCGGCGGCCGGCGCGCTGGTCGCCCGGGAGGTGCTCTACGGCGTGATCGCGCTGGCGCTGCTGCTCGCCGCGACCAGCCGGGGACTGCCGGAACGGGTGGCCGCCTCACGGCTGGCCGGCCCGAGCCGGTGGCTGGGCGACACCTCGTACGGCGTCTTCCTGTGGCACGTGCTGGTGCTCCAGGTGGTGTACGCGGCGCTGGACCTCCGGCTCTTCTACGTGCCCTTCGTGCCGATGCTCGTCCTCGTCACCGTGCTCTCGCTGGGCATCGCCCACCTGTCGTGGGTGCTCGTGGAACGGCGGTTCATCGCCTGGGCCCACCGGGACGCAGCAGCGCGGCCAGCAGCAGCCCGACGGTGACCGCGCCGAGCCCCTGACCGACCCAGGCGCCGGCCGAGTACCGCTCGGCGACGCCGAGCGCGGCGATGGCGAGGGCCGAGAGCAGCAGCGTGCCCAGGACGGCGAGCGGCCGCGCGCGGGAGGGCACGAGGGCACCGAGCGGGGCGAGCAGGGCGCCGAGCGGGCCGGCGACGAGACCCCCGAGGACGAGCGCGGTCAGGCCGGTCGGCAGCCGCCCGGCCGTCCTGGAACGCACCTCCGTGGCGGTGCCCGGCGGGTCTCCCCGGGGCGGGGCTGTCCCGTCGGCGCGCGGCACCGCGGGCACCGACGGGCGCCGGGCGCGGGCGAGCCGCTCGCCGGCCGCCCAGAGCAGCAGCAGGGCCACGAGCAGCCCGCCGACGAGCAGGGCGGTGCGGTGGGCGCCGTTGGGCGCGAAGTCGACGGTGACCTGCTCGGCTCCCCCGGCCGGGAGCCGGAAGCCCTGACGCCAGCCGTCGACGGTGACCGGGTCCAGCCGCCGCCCGTCGGCGGTGCGTGCCTGCCACCCGGCGTTGGCCCCCTGGGCCAGGGTCAGGTAGCCCGCCTCCCCCGGCTCGACGTCGATACGCCACCGGCCGGGGTGCTCACGCTCGGCAGAGGTGACCCCGCGGGCCGGCGCCGCCGAGGCGCTCGACGCGGTCGCGCCGCCGCCCACACCCGACGGGCCGTCCGCGGCGGCCTCTCCCTCGTCCAGGCCCGCCGCGCCGGCCTCTCCCGCGTCCTCCGCCGAGGTTACCCGGACGCGCTCCGGCAGCAGGACGTCGGTCGCCGTGGTCAGCACGTCGGTGCGGCCGCCGTCGTGCGTGGTCTGACCGCACGAGCGGAGCGGCACCGGACGGCCGGAGAGCAGGTCGCCGCGGGAGACCGACAGCGCGAGGCCGACCCGCTCCTGGCCGATCCGGACCGAGCCGGCCTGCCCGCACCCCAGCTCCACGGTCCGGTCGTCGCTGCTCTGGTCGTCACGTCCCTGGTTGGCGCTGCCCGCCAGCCCGTCGACGCTCACCTCGGGAGCCCGCCAGGACTCCCCGCCACGGACGAAGCTCAGCCGCAGGGTCGAGGTCTGCTGCACCGGGACCTGCAGCCGGGTGGTGGACCCGCGCACCCAGGTGCCCTGGTCGGTCTGGATCCGAACCGGCCCGGCCGCGCGGTCCAGGGAGATGGTCGAGACGCGACGCTGCTCCCCCAGGTCGATCTCGAGGGTGGGGGCGGCCTCGTCGGGAGCGGGTTCCCAGCGGGTCGCGGGGTCGCCGTCGACGGCTGCGCCTGGCCGGTGCTGCAGCCGCTCGTGCGCGGGGCGGTCGGTCGCGGCGCGGGTGCTGCTGCGCAGCGACCAGGGACCGTCGAGCAGGTCCTCGGCGGCCAGGCTGGGCCGGGGCCGCGCCCAGGCGCGCACGTCCAGGGCGCCGCTGGGCGGGGTGGCGGTGCGGCGCAGGTCGGCGCCCTCCTCCCCGAGGCTCGGGTCGGCGGCCGCGCGGGGGTCGCGGGTGATGAGTACCGGGCCGTCGCCGGAGGGCAGCGCGAGCACCGGGCCGTCGTCGTCGGTGCCCGGCGCCACGCGGGTGGTGCGGCCGGTGCTCTCGCCGCCCGGCGGCAGGTCGCGGGTGCCGACCTCGACGGGACGGGGGTCGTCGGCCGGGAGCGTCGGCGAGCGCCCGTCCTGCGGTGGCAGCCCGGAGGACAGCGCCTGCCAGCGCAGGGAGTCGGTGGTGATCGCGGCAACGTCCGAGCCGTCGCCGCCGAGGCCGTCCGCGACCGGGTCGTCGGCGGCGACGTCGCCGGTGAGCAGCATCGCCTGCTCCGGGGTCAGCAGGCCGGTCTCGGCGAGATCGGTCCACACCTCCGGCGCCCCGGCGACCCGCTGGGCCGTCGCGACCGGGTAGAGGCTGGCGGCGTCGTCGGCGTCGGCATCCGGGGCCGTCACCGACCACACGACGACCCGGTGCTCGCCCCGGCCGGTCGCGTCGGTGCGCTCGATCCCCGGCGAGGCGTCCAGCGTGGCCGCAGCAGCGTCCGGGTCGAGGGTGCCGACGTCGGCGCTGATCCCCCAGCGCACGACGACCCGGCGCACCCCCAGGCGCTCCAGCTGGTCGGCCAGCCGGGGCGAACCCACCCCGGCCGAGGCGAGCAGATCGATCCCGTCGAGGACCCGGGTGGCCCCGGGGTGCCCGAGCGGGGCCGACCCGCGGCCGAGCACCGGTGACTCGGCCAGGGCGGCCAGCGGCTCGTCCACCGTGCGGCCCCAGGTGTAGTCGGCGGTCCGGGCGCCGGGCAGCAGCAGCGTGGCTCCGCCCTCACGCTGGGCCGCGCGGTCGACCGTCTGGGCCGTCGTGGCCCACTCGGCGGGCACCTCGTCGTAGGCCCAGGCGTCGCCGCCGCGCCCCTGCCACAGCGGCAGGGTGGCCGCGACCAGCGCCACCGCGGTGCCGGCGACGAGCAGCCGGCCCGTGGTGAGGCGTGCCCCCACGGCGAACCGGCGCCCCGTCCACCCTCCCGGTGCGGTGGGGACCCCCTTCGCCACCCCGCCCCGGCGTCCAGCCACCCCGGCGAGCAGCAGGCCCACCCCGAGCGCCACCGGCAGGCGGACCAGCGGGTCGGCCTTGTGCACGTTGCGCAGCGCGGCCAGCGGCCCGTCCAGCAGGTCCTGGACCGGGCCGGCCAGCGGGCCCGAGCCCGAGCCCTCGCGGCCCACCGCCATGACGAGCACGCCCAGCAGCACCCCGGTCAGCGCCCACCGGGTCAGGTGTCGTCGCTCCGCCGACGCGCGCTCGCCCGGTCCGTGCCGGCGCGCCCTGACCAGGCCGGCGAGACCGAGCCCGGCCACCGCCATGGTGCCGATGATCGCCAGCACCGACTGGGCCAGCACCCAGCCGGTCTGCCAGGTGGGGTGGTCGCCGGCGGTGAGGATGTAGGCGACCCAGTGCTGCGCCCCGCGCAGGACGTTGGGCAGCGAGGCCACCGCCGTGGTCGTCGAGGCCACCTCGATGAAGTCGAGGAAGGGGTAGGAGTAGCGGCCGAGGACGAGTAGCGGGCCGAGCCACCAGGCGCTGCCGAGCAGCGCGCCCAGGCTCCACCAGGCCAGCGCGCGGCCCTTGCGGCGGCCCCGGGGGGCCAGCAGGATCCAGCCGGCGGCCGGGACCAGCGCGACCAGGGAGACGGTGGCGTTGACCCCGCCGAGGCAGGCGGCCAGCAGCCCGGTGGTCACGGCGGCCCGGCGTCTGTCGGACGCCGCGACGCCCTCGCGCACGGCCCGCTCGGCCGCCAGCACCAGCCACGGCAGCAGCGCGTAGGGCCACACCTCGACGGAGATCTCCGAGAGCACGGTGAGCACCCGCGGCGAGAGCGCGTAGACGACCCCGGCCAGCAGCGCCGTGCCGGTGCCGAGGCCGGCGATGCGACGGGCCAGCCGCTCGGTGCCGAGGAGAGCGACGACGAGGATCAGCGCCCACCAGGCCCGCTGGATGACCCACGGGTCGAGGCCGATCACCTCGCCGAGCCAGTAGAAGGGACCCATCGGCCACAGGTAGCCGTAGGCCTGGTTCTGCAGCTCGCCGACCCCGGTGTGGTCGTTCCAGGCCCACAGGGCCCGGGCGAGGTATCGGCCCGGGGAGAGCAGCAGGTCCACCTTCGTGTCCGGCTGGATCATCCCGGGGGCGACGAAGAACGGCAGCACCCCCACGGCGAGCATCGTCACCAGCCGCTGCAGCCCGGCCCGCCGTCGGCGGACGTCGGTCGCGGCGGGGGCGCCCGGGAGGGACCTCGCGGTGGTCGCCGAGGCAGCGGCACCGTCGGTCATCGACGACGCAGCACGAGCAGCAGGTTCCAGGTGAGCACCTCGCGCACGCCGGGCACCCGCAGCAGGTGGGCGAAGCCGTCGGGGAGGTAACGCGGGCGGGCGACGAGCACCTCGACGTCCGTGCGCTGCCGGGCCCAGGCCAGGCCCTGGGCGACCGAGACCCGGTAGAGGGTCTCGTCCACCCGGTTCTTCGGCGGGTGCCCGTGGCGGCGGGTGTAGCGGCGGACCGCCCGTCGGCCACCCAGCCAGTGCCACGGCGAGGTCTCGTGCCCGCCCCACGGCGAGAGCCAGTTGGTGTAGGAGAGGAAGACCAGCCCACCCGGACGGGTCACCCGGACCAGCTCGTCGGCCACCCGCTCCGGGTCGGGCACGTGCTCCCAGACGTTGCTGGAGAAGGCGATGTCGACGCTGCCGTCGGCCACCGGCAGGTCGGCGGCGTCGCCGACCACCCCGGCGCCGACCAACGACGGGACCTCACGGTCGTGGTCCACCGGGATGTAGCGCGCCCCGGCGTCGCGGAAGGCGCCGGCGAACTCCCGGGGGCCGGCCCCCACGTCCAGCACGGTGAGACCGGACAGGTCGGCGTGCTCGCGCAGCAGCTCCAGGGAGTCCGTGGCCAGCTCGGAGTAGAACCGCTCGGGCTCGGTCTGCTCCACCAGGAACGCCCGGAAGAGCCGCACCGAGCGGCGCAGCCCGCGCGGGCGTGCGGTGCTCGGGCTGGTGTCGGTCACGGGGCCATCATGGCCGACGGGCCTCGAGCTGCAGCGTCGGCCGGCTGCGTGGCGCGACGAGCCGCTGGGCCAGGACCAGGGGCAGGCTGGCCACGGCTGCCGCCATGGTGGTCCGTGAGGCGAGCACCCCGGCCCGGCGCTCGGCCGGCCGCAGCGCCCGGACCAGGCTCGCCGCGTCGACGCTCAGGCTGTCCAGCGGCAGCCGGGTGACCTGCACGTCGACGAGGCCCGCGGCCGTCGCGGCGCGCGCCAGGGAGTCGGCGGTGAAGAAGCGGCGGTGGGTGGGGTCCTCGAGCATCCACCAGGCCGACCCGTAGCGCTCGACACCGGTGGAGTCGCCGGCGGGCGTGAGCATCACCACCCGGCCACCCGGGCGGGCCAGCCGCCGGGCACCGGCCAGCGCGGCGGCCGGGTCCTCGACGTGCTCGAGGACGTGGATGCCGACGACGAGGTCGTGCTGCCCGGCCTCGGTCAGCGTCTCCACGGTGCCGCGGTGCAGGTCGCCCGCTGCCCGCACCCGCGGGTCGACGTCGAGCAGCAGCTGGTCCGGGTCGACCCCGGCGACCCGGGCGCCGTCGTCGAGGAAGCGGCGCAGCATCTCTCCGGTGCCGTAGCCGATCTCGAAGACCGAGCCGGGCCGGCCTCCGCGGACCAGCGAGCGGTAGGTCAGGTCCAGGCGCACCCGGTCCAGCCGCGGCTCGCCGCCGTAGGCGAGGTCGCGGTGGTGCGCCGGCGCCCGGTCGAGGTCGCGGAGCAGGTGCCCGCAGGTGGCGCAGCGCTCCAGCACCCCGCCGTGGCGAAGGGCGATGCCCCGCACCTCTCCCCCGCACACCTCGCAGCTGCGAGGAACCTCACCTACCCCTGGGTAACTCACGGGGTTACCCTAGCCGTCGACCCGGCCACCACGAGGTGGCCAGTGAAGGAGCAGGGGATGAGCGACGACGCCGGGGGCGGACGTGCCCCGCTGCGCGTGCTCTACCTCTCCTGGCGGGACCGGGAGAACCCGGAGGCCGGTGGCGCCGAGACCTTCACCGAGCGCACCAGCGAGGTGCTCACCGGGCTGGGCCACCAGGTCACGCTCTTCACCGCCCGCTTCCCGGGAGGCGCTGCACGCACCCGGCACGGTGACGTGGACGTGGTGCGTCGCGGCGGCAAGTTCACCGTCTACCTGCACGGGCTGGCCCACCTGCTGCGGCACCGTCGGGACTACGACGTCGTGCTCGACGTGCAGAACGGCGTCCCCTTCTGGAGCCCGCTGGTGGCCGGTCGGCTCCCGGTGATCAACATCGTCCACCACGTGCACCGGGACCAGTGGTCGGCGGTCTTCGGTCCGTCGGTCGCCCGGCTCGGCTGGTTCCTGGAGTCGCGGCTGGCGCCGCGGGTCTACCGGGGCAGCCGGTACGTGACGGTCTCGCGCTCGACCCGCGCCGAGCTCGAGGAGCTGGGGGTCGACCCTGGCCGGGTGGACCTCGTCTACTCCGGCAACGACCGGCCCGTCGACCTGGACCGCTACGCCGAGCTGGAGCGGACCGAGCGGCCGACGATCCTCTTCCTCGGGCGGCTGGTCCCGCACAAGCACGTCGAGCAGGCCGTCGACATCCTCGCCGACCGGGCGGACACCCACCCGGACCTCGAGCTGCACATCGTCGGCGGCGGCTACTGGGAGAGCACCATCGCCGCGCACGCCGCACGTCGCGGGGTGAGCGACCGGGTGCACCTGCACGGCTTCGTCGACGAGCCGGTCAAGCACGAGCTGCTGGCCCGCTCGTGGGTGGTCGTCATGCCCTCGCACAAGGAGGGCTGGGGGCTGACCATCGTCGAGGCAGGGCTGCACGGCACGCCGGCGGTGGCCTACTCCTTCGCCGGCGGTCCGAGCGAGTCGATCGTGCACGGCCGGACCGGGCTGCTGGCCGACAGCCGGGCCGAGTTCGAGGAGCAGGTGCTCTCGCTGCTGGACGACGCCGAGCAGCGGCGCGACCTGGGACGGACGGCGCGGATCTACGCGACCTCGTTCGACTGGGTGCGGGCCGGTCACCGGCTGGAGACGGTGATCCTGTCGGTGCTGGGGCGCGGGGCGCGCTACCGGGACGACACGGTCGACCTGGACGCGCTCATCGCCAGCTCGCCGCGGGAGCGGCGTGGTCCAGGCGGTGGGCAGCCGCGGCGGCGCGCGACCAGCTCGGTGGCCTGAGCCTCACTCAGCGGTATCAGAGCGGGCGATCCATGCGCGCTCGGCGCGCAACGGCGTGCCGAGAACCTCTCGGTCACGCGAGAAGCCTTCCCCATGAACCGAGCCTTTATCGGGTAACCCGATAAAGGCTCGGTGAGGGGAAGATCAGGAGTTGTAGGAGATGACGGAGGTGTTCTCCTGCGGCACCTCGGCGCCGGTCTGAGACTGCACGACGATGAAGATCGCCACGGCCGCCAGCAGCGCACCGATGATCGTGCCGGTCACGTTGTAGACGGTCTTCTGGGTGCCTTCGTTGTTCACGTTCGTCCCTCCAGGATGGTCAGGTCTGCATCGATTGTAACTCGTCAGTCACAAACCGGCGACAGGTTGACCGTGATCCGGCTCGCGTCGTCCGCGCCCGGGGCCGGACCGGTGTGCGCGCCACGCCCGGGACAGCCCGGTCCCGGCGAGCAGGATCCACGTGCCCCCGGTGACGAGCAGGCCCAGCGCCCGGGTGGTCGACGGGCCCGGCTCGCTGGTGGTCGGGGCGCCCAGGTCGTGGACCCGCAGCGAGCCGTCGACGACCACCGGGTCGCCGAGGTCCGCCGGCACCGACGACTCGGGGTCGGGCTGGTCGGTCTGGACCACCACCCAGCGCACCCCGGCGCGCTCCAGCGCTGCGCGCACGTCCCCGCCACCGGCCACGGCGCGGGCGACCGCCGACGCGGCCGGGTCCTCCCCAGCCACCTCGCCGTCGCGCAGGACCAGCCGGTCGTCGGTGAGCACGTCGCCGTCGACGAGCCGGTCCCAGGGGTCGAGCACCACCCGGTCCTCGTTCCAGGAGGAGCGGCGGTAGGTGGACCAGGGCAGCACCGCGACCCGGTCCGCACCGCTGACCTGCTCGGCCACCCGCAGGTGGGCCGCCGGGTAGTCGACGCTCCCCCACGCGCCCGCGTGCCCCCACGCCAGCAGCGGCAGCGTGGCCACCGGCCAGGCGGCCGCGGCCAGCAGCCACGGGCCGGCACGGGCGGCGGCGGCACGGTCCACCACCGCGACCAGCGCGCAGACCACGAGCAGCACCCACAGCGCGGCGAGCTTCTGCCCGTCGCGCAGCAGCCCCCCGCCGGGCACCTCGGTGACCAGCGTGGTGACCACCGCGGCGCCGCCGGGCAGCGAGGCCGCGGCGGCGAGCAGCAGCCCGACCGCCCCGGCGAGGCTCGCTCCGACGGTCAGCGGGTCGCGCCACCAGTCGCGTCGGCAGAGGGCGAGCCCGAGCACGAGCAGCGTGGCCAGCAGCGCCAGCCCGGAGGCCACCAGCGAGGTGCGCTCGTCGAACCAGGTCATGTCGTTCCACAGCCCCCCGCCGAGCAGCAGCGAGCCGAGCACGCCGAAGGGGGTGTCCGCGGCGGCCGCGAAGGCGGTCACCCCCTCGGGATCGGCGGCCCGGGAGCCCGCGGTGAGGAAGGGCCACCACCACACCGCGCCGGTGGCTGCGGCGACCCCCACGACCAGGGCGAGGTCCGCGGCCCGACGATGCGCCGTCAGCCGCGGCCCGACCGGCACGAGCAGCACCAGCGCGGCCAGCAGGGCGGCGAGCACGGTCCCGGTGGCACCACCGAGCGAGGCCAGCGCCAGGGTCGCCGCCAGCGGCCACCGGGCGACCTCCCCGCGCCGTAGCCGCGCGGCCGCGACCAGCACCCAGGGCAGCAGCGCGTACCCCATGAGGTAGCCCCAGTGGCCGATCCCGAGGCGCTCGCCCACCCACGGGTTCCAGGTCCACAGCACGGCGCCGGCCAGCGCGCCCCAGCGCGTCGCCGCCAGGCGGCCGGCCCCTGCGGCGCCGACGACGAGGCTGCCCAGCAGCAGCACCTTCTGCACCACCCATCCGGGCAGCGCGAGCGACATCAGGGCGACGAGCAGGTCGTTGGGCACCGCCCGCGGCACTCCTCCGTCGGTGCCCAGGGTGCCCGCGTCCAGCGCCAGGTCCGGGACGTGCACGAGGTCGTAGTGCAGCGTGTAGCCGGGCGCCAGGGCCGGCCCGAGGATGACCGCTCCCAGGAGCAGCCCGGTGAGCGCCCCGACCCCGGTGGGTCCGGGGCGTGCGATCCGCCGGGTCGCGGTCACCGCCCCGGTCCGGAGGCGTGCCGCCGCTCGATGTCGGCGAAGGCCCGGCCCATCGCGGCGCTCTGCCCGAGCAGGTCGTGCTCGGCGAGCATCCGGGCACGGTTGGCGGCGCCCACCTCGGCGCGGCGGGCGTCGTCCTCGAGGAAGCCGGCCAGCCCGTCGGCCAGGGCCTCGGCGGAGTCCTCGAGCAGCAGGTTCGGCGGGTGCACGGCCTCGTCGTTGGTGCCGCACGCGGTGGTTACCACCGGCAGCCCGCTGGCCTGCGCCTCGAGGTAGGCCAGGCCGAGCTGCTCGGTCCACTTCCACGTGGGGCGGGGCGCCGTGGTGAAGACCGCGGCCCGGCGCAGCAGGTCGGCCACGCCCGGCGTGTCCAGCGACCCGACGAGCTCGACCCCGCTCCGCGGGTCCGCCGCCGCGCGCTCGACCAGCGGCCGCAGCGGGCCACGTCCGGCGACGACCAGCCGGGCGTCGGGGACCCGGCGGCGCACCAGCGGCATCGCCTCGAGCACCCGGTCGATGCCCTTGTTCTCGGCGAGCGGGGAGACGAAGGCGATGACCGGCTCGGTCGCCGAGGCGTCGGCCGGGTGGAAGAGCGTGGTGTCGACCCCGGGGCGCACCACCCGGATGAGCTCGTCGTCGAAGCCGTTGGCCAGCAGGTGGTCCCGGGCCGCGTCGACCATGCACAGCAGCAGGTCGGCGTCGCGGCAGGAGTCGACGGCCTGGCGGTAGGGCGGCAGCCGGTAGAGCGGCTGGTCGGGCAGGTTCTCCCAGGTGATCACCGCCTGCAGCGGGCCGGTGCCCCGGCGGCCCGGGCTGCTGGCGGGTGCGTCGCGGCGCGCCGCGCGGCGCCAGCGGGAGGCCTGGCCGGTCACCAGCGAGCACAGCTCGAGCGAGGTGACCCAGTCGTAGCGGGCCGGGTCCTGCTCCCCCAGCCCGCGCACCCAGGCCAGCGCCCCGGCCTCGACGAACCGCTTCACCGGGCGGCGGTAGGTGCTCGGCACCCAGGTGATGTCGCCGGCCGGCTCCTGCTGGGCCAGCGCGGTGACCCGGGTCCGGGGCATCAACGACATCCAGTACAGCTCGCGACGGACCCGCTGGTCGGGCAGCGAGACCCAGAGCATCCGTCGGTCACGCTGCTCGGCCACGTCCGGCGGCGTCAGGCCGGCCGCCTCGTCGGCGCTCACCGCTGGGCCCGGTCGCGCCGTCCGCGCCGGGCGCCGAGGGCGTAGGCGCCGGCCTCCATGCCCCGCAGCAGCACCATCCCGGCCGCGTGCGCGGGGTCCCGCAGCAGCCGACGACGGTTCCGGGCGTAGGCCGAGAGCACCGCGCGCCCCTGCGCCGAGACGGCGCCGTCGTGAGCCTCGGCGAAGGCGGGGATGCTCCGTCCGTAGTAGAAGCGCTTGCGCATGACGTCGGCCACGGTCAGACGACCCTCGTCGTGGTCGACGAGCACCGGGGCCAGGGCGATCCCCAGGCCGTCCCGGCGCATCCGCATCCGCAGGTCGGCGTCCTCCGGGCCGGACATCTCCAGGTCGAAGCCGTCCTCGACGAGCAGCTCGCGCCGCACCAGCCGCGGGTTGTGCAGCCACGGGTCGTCGAGGTAGCACTCCCGCTCCAGCGCCCGGCAGGCGGTCCAGTACCCGTCGCCGATGGTCCGCTCCGGCAGCGCGACCCCCGCGGCACCGGTCTCCGCGGCCGTGGCCAGCGCCCGCTCCACGGCCTCGGGCGGCAGCAGCATGTCACTGTCCAGCCAGAGCACCCACTCGGTGCGGGCCGCCGCGACCCCCAGGTTGCGCTGGGCCGAACGCTCCGGGCCGCCGACGATGACCTCGTCGGCGTGCTCCGCCGCGATCGTGGCGGTGGCGTCGGTGCTGTGGTTGTCGACGACCACGAGGGTCACCGGGACGCTCTGCGCGGTCACCGAGCGCAGGCAGGCATCGATCGTCCGTTCGTTGTTGCGGGTGGGCACGACGACGGTGACCCGCGCCGAGGTGCTGCCGCGATCAGGCGTGGGCATCGTTCTCCTCCGCATCGTTCGTCTCACGGTCGGGCGGGGTGCGCTCGTCGCCACGGCGCGCGCCGGGCCGGCGCACCGGCCGCAGGAAGGCACCGAGCACGGCCATCGTCAGCCCGGCACCGGCGACGTGGTGCGGCACCAGGGCCTCTGCCACGGTGCTCGCGCTGATCTCGCCGAGCGTCCCCGCGGCCTGGGCCTGCAGCACGAAGAGGATCGCGGAGACAAGCACCAGGGCGGAGCCGACCGCCACGAGCAGCCGTGGCCGCGGTCCGACGCGGCGCAGCAGCAGCACGGCCAGCAGCGCGCCGAGGCCCGCGCCGATCCCGCCGATCAGCAGGGCACCGAGGGCCAGGGCTGCCTCGAGCAGCAGCCGCGACCTGCCGCTGGCCCGGAACAGCCGCTCGCCCAACGGTGCTCGCGGCGTCCGCGGGGCGACGTGGCTGCCGGGGGCGTGCTCATCGGTCTCCGCGGCATCCGGCAGCCCGCTCACCGCCGGCGCACCGGCATCGGTGACTGGCGCGCTGGATCCCGACGACGCGGGGGGCTCGCCAGCAGCGGTGCCGACCGCAGAGGTCTCGGCAGGAGCGCTCTCAGCAGGAGCGCTCTCGGCAGGAGTGGTCGCGACGGCGGTCGCACCGGCGGTCGCACCGGACCGTCGGCCGCTGGTGCCGCGGCCGCTCGTCCCGGCACCGGGCCGGGGGTCGGGCTCGCCCGGCTCCGCCGGTCCGCTCTGGTGCTCGTCGCCCCAGGCCCCCTCGCGCTCGCTGGCGACCTCCTCGCGCCGACGCCGCGCCAGCGGTGCCGCGAAGAGGATCCCGGCGACCAGCAGGCTGCCGCCCGAGGCCACCAGCGCCACGGTGGCCGGCCGCTGCGGACCGAAGCGGATGTCGATGGTCTGGCCCTGCGTGCTCTCCACCAGCCAGCCGGTGGCGTAGCCGTTGACGACGATCGGCTCCCCGAGGTCGGTGCCGTCCTCCAGGGTGGCGGTCCAGCGCGGGTCGTAGCCCTGGCCGATGGACAGCACGTACGGGGTGCGTGAGGGGCCGACCTCGACGCTGAGGGACGAGCCACCGCCCTGCTCGGTGCCGACGACCGGCGGCGGGGTGGGCTCGGTGGGCTCGCGACCCTGCACGTCGCGCATGGTGACGGTGTCCAGCTGCACCCCGTCCACCGGGCGCAGCTGGTGCTCGCCCCAGACCAGGGACTCCCGGCCGCAGCCGACCCACCTGGTCGCCGGCCCGCGGGGTCCGGCGAGGTTCTCGGTGTCGCGGGGGCGCATCTGCACCGGCTCCCCGTCCAGGGTGGCCACGGTGATGCAGGTCTGCTCCTCGCCGGTGGCGGCGATGGTGGCCCCGGTGTCGATGTCGCTCACCCGGGGCGGACGCTGACCCTGCGCGTCGTCGACCTCGTCGACGACGACCCGCACGGTGCGACCGGTGGTGCCCTCGGGGACGGTGACGGTGGCGCTCCCTTCGCCGACCTCGCCGGTGGCCACCTCCTCGCCGTCGACGAGGACGCGCACCCCGGTGATCCAGGCGGTGTCTCCCTCGTCCTCCGGGTCGGCCACCTGACGGACGGTCACGTCGTCGATGGTGCGCTGCGGGCCGCGGATCTGCCACCAGGCCTCCGCCAGCGGCCCGCCCGGCACCCAGGCGGTGCGTGCCGAGCCGTCCGAGGCCTGCGAGGCGCGTCGCTCCACGGAGTCGAAGTAGGCCCCGGACGAGCGCGCCTGATAGGTCGTGTCCAGCCCGAGGACCTCGTCCATCAGCGGCTCGGCGTCGTCGGCCATCCGGGCGGTGGCCGTCAGCGAGACCTCGCGGTCGTCGGGCACGCTGAAGGCGCGGCGCAGGCCCTGCTCGGTGTCGTCGTCGAGGCTGTCGGTGTTCTGCACCCGGGTGAGCGAGACGTCCAACGGGGTCCGGGCGAAGCGCTCCCGCTGCTCGGGGTCGAGGTCGGCGTAGAGGGTGTCCAGGGTCCGGGGGGTGCGGGTCACCCGCTCGGCGACCAGCGGCTCGGGCAGGCCCAGGTCGATCTCGGAGACCCCGACGAGGCTGAAGCCGGTGCCGCGCTGGCCGGCGACCTCGAGCCGCAGCTCGTCGGTCTCCACCCCGTCCAGGTCGACCCGCACGATCCCGTCCTCGTCGGCGGTGACCCGCTCCCGCCGCTCGCCGGCGCTGACCACCAGCGCGTCGATCGCGGTGTCGCCGAGGGCGGTGGTGCGGATGGTCACCTCGCCGAGCTCGGTCGGCTCCGGCAGGGTGAGGTCGAGCCGCTCGCCGGTGGCCCCCTGGAAGTCGCCGAAGAGCCACGCGGTCGACCGGTCCCCGTCGATGGCGTTCTCGGCGACGCCCGACGGCACGTCGAAGAAGGTGCCCCCCTCGTCGGTGGCCTGCACCTCGACGCCGTCGCGCACCAGCACGCTCTGGTCGTCCGGGTCGTCGCCGAGGGCGCGGGTCAGACCGGGGTCCTCGTCGGGCGCCAGCACCGCCGAGTGGCCGGCGGTCAGCCGGTTGGCGATGACCGAGCGGCGCTGGTTGGTGTCGGTGACGACGAGCCGGCCGTCCTCGCCGAGCATGCTGCTCAGCTCGTCGGCGCCGAGGTCCGCGGCGTACCGCAGCGTGGGGTCCCCGGCGAGCAGGTCCTCACGGGCCAGCGCCGGGACGGACCAGGCGTCGCCGGCGACGACGATGCTGCCGGCGACCGGCGCCGCCCGCACCACGCCCGGCGCGGAGCGGACCCCGTAGAGCTGCAGCGGCGGCAGCAGCGACTCCTCCACGCTCACCGGCGGGTTGGCCACGGTGAAGGTGTTCTCCCCCGGCTCGCCGAAGTTCACCAGGCCGCGCAGGCCGGGGTCGCTGCTCAGCGCCGTCGAGGTGGTGCCCGGGCGGGCCCCGCCGTCGCCCTCCCAGGCCACGTCGTGGCGCAGCAGGATCTGGTCGGCGCCGAGGTAGCGCGCGTACGGCGAGACGTGGTGGCTGCCACCGTTGCCGGACTGCAGGGTGTCGTCGAGCGCGGCCAGGTAGTTCGCGCCGTGGGCCGAGGTGTTGGGCGTGGTCTCCGGGATCACCGCGTCCCGGCTGAAGAGCGAGCTGGGCAGGTCGTCCGGCCGCTCCTCGCTCCACCGGTACTGCGGGCGGGTCTGCCCGGGCAGCAGCAGCACCCGACCGTCCTCGGCCCCCTCGTCGACGGCGTCGGCGGCCTGGCGCCAGTAGCCCGGCACGTCCAGCGGCGAGGTGTAGAGGTTGCCGGTGATCGCCGGGGCGACCAGCGCGAAGAGGGTGGCCATGGCGAGCCCGCCGACGGCCGGCCCTGCGCCCGGCCGGGACATGACCCGGGGCAGCGTCCGAGCCAGGCCCACCCCGAGGACCAGGGCGAAGGCGAGGGCCAGGCCGGCACCGATCTTGTTCGTCGTGCGGAAGGCCTCCATCGCCGGCACGTGCTCGAGGACCCAGCCGAGCAGCAGGGCGAACCCGCTGCTGCCGCGTCCGTCGGGGTAGAGCCCGACCATGACCACCGCGGCCAGGGCAGCGGTGCCGGCGCTGAGCCGGGCCAGCCGGGCCGGGACGACCCGCAGCGAGAGCAGCGCGGCCGCCGGCCAGAGCATGGTCAGCAGGATGACCAGGGGGCTGGTCAGGTAGATGGCGAACTCGGGGATCCACGGCCCGGTCTCGTCCGAGCCGTAGTAGCTCCACAGGCCCAGGCCGCGCAGCACCTCGACGAAGGAGCTGGTCCGGTTGATCCCCTCGGGCGTCTCCGAGGCGTCGACGATCTGGGTGCCGGTCGCGGTGGCGGCGATGCTCGGCACCAGCCAGTAGAGGGAGACAGCCACGACGAAGAGGGCGCACCGGGCGAGCGCCCCGGCGACCTCCCGCCACCGCAGCCCCTGCTCGGTGCGCACGTACAGCGCCAGCGGGATGACCAGGAGCAGCTGCAGCACCGGCACCACGCCGACGTTCATCCCGCTCATCGCGAAGAAGACCAGCCCGGTGGCGGCCGGCCAGGTCCAGCCGCGCGGGTCGCGCAGCGCCTTCGTGATGGTGATCAGCAGCCACGGCAGCAGCGCCATCGGCAGGGCGATCGCCAGCGTGCTGCCGGCGGCCACCGCGTAGGGGTTGGCGATGTAGGCCACGCCGGCGATGAGGGCCGCCCAGCGCCCGGCCCGCGGGACCAGGGTGCGCAGCAGCCGGGCGGTCCCCCAGGCGGCCAGCGCCCAGAGCAGCAGGTGGTAGATCTTGAAGGCCATCTCGGCGTCCAGGCCGATCCCGCGCAGCAGCGCGGTGACCGCGAGCACCGGTACCAGGCCGACGTTGAGGTTGGGCGAGCCCAGGTAGGGCGAGCTGCTCCAGGCGGAGAGGTAGCGGGGCAGCATCTCGCCCGGCGCGAGGTAGACCTCGGGCTTGATGTCGGTCTGGAAGACGCCCCAGCTGTTGCCGACGACGATGAGGGTCAGCAGGGTGAGGAGTCCGGCGGTGACCAGGCGGTAGGGCGTGATCTGCCTACGACGCACGCCCTCTCCCTCCGTCGCGACCGGCCGTGGGACGTGCGCTGGCACGTCGAGCGCCGATCCTAACCGACCCCGGGCCCGCCACTACCGAGGCGTAACATGACGATCGCCACCCCGTCGGCCTGCCCGAAGGACCCCATGCCGCTCTCGCCCCGTCGCGCGCTGCCCGCCGCTGCGGCCGTGCTCGGGATCAGCATGGGTCTGGCCAACCTGCTCAGCTACGTCTTCGTCGTCTTCGTCTCCTCGGCGCTGGGCCCGGCCGACTTCGGCGGCTTCTCCGCGCTGAACACCTACGGGGTGCTGCTGGCCATGCCGGCCGGCGCCTTCCAGGTGGTCGTCGCCGCCCGGCAGACCGACGCCGCCCGGGCCGCCGGGCGGGCCCTCACCGGGGTGCGCAGCGCCCTGCTCGTCGGCAGCGGCCTGGCGGTGGTGACCATCGCGCTCGCCCCGGTGCTGCGCGACGTGCTGCGGCTGGACTCGGCCTGGTCGGTGGTCTGGCTGGCGCTCATGGTGCCCCCGATGACCGTCACCGGTGCGCTGCAGGGCGTGCTGCTGGGCCGGGAGCGCTACGGCCGGCTCTCCGGGATCTACCTGGTGACCGGCGGCACCCGGCTGGTGGCGGCGGTGCTGGCGGTGGTGGCCGGGCTGAGCGTGGCGCAGATCTTCGCCGCCACCTTCGTCGCCTCGGTGGTCTCGGTGCTGGCGGCCCTGGGGGTCACCCGCGGGCTGCTGGGGCAGGGACCGCGGGCCGAGCACCCGGCGGAGCTGCTGACCGGGCTGGTGAAGAGCAACGTGGCGCTGGCCGGGCTGACCGCGCTCTCCAGCCTCGACGTCGTGCTCGCCCGCGCCCGCCTCGACGACCACGACAGCGGCGCCTACGCGCTGGCGGCCCTCTTCGGGCGGGTGGTCTTCTGGGGCACCCAGTTCCTCGCGCTGACCATCGTGCCGACCCTCGCCGACCGCCGCCGCGCCACCGTGGTCCGCTCGACCCTGCACCGGGCCGCGCTGACCGTGGTGGTGCTCGGCGGGCTGGTGGCGCTGGTCTGCGCGCTCGTGCCCGGCCTGCTGGTGCGCCTGACCGGCGGGTCGGCCTTCGCCGACGCCGAGCCGCTGCTCGTCTGGTGCGCGCTGTGCGGGACGCTGTGGGCGGTGGTGCAGGTCTGGCTCTTCGCGGAGATGAGCCGTGGCGGGCACGTGCTCACCGTCGTGGTCTGGGTCGCGGCCGGCGTGCAGGCGCTGCTCGTGCTCACCTGGCTGGGAGACTCCCCCTACGAGGTGGTGGCCGCGGTCGGCGGCACCGCCGGTGTGGTGGCGCTGATCGGGCTCATGCTCGTCCCGGCCAAGGAGCCGGCCCCCTCGCCCGGGTCGGCCGAGACGATGGAGGCCCTCGACCTCACCCACGACTGACCACCGACGGCGTCACCCACGACGGACGACGTCGGTCGTGGCCCTCAGGACCGGTCGGAGGCCTCGATCGAGCTGGCCTCCTTGGAGGGGTAGAGCCGCTTCGCCAGCGGCACCAGCCCCGGGAAGCGGTGGATCGCGGTCCAGGCGGCCTTCTGGCCGGGGCCGAGCACCGTGCGGTAGCCGAGCCGGCGCCAGCGCACGTCCCAGGGCTCCTCGCTGCCGCGGGCGGTGGCCGCGTCCCGGCGGAAGCTCAGCGCGTGCAGCCCGTTCGCCCAGCGCGGGTCGTCGTTGGTGCGGGCGTCCCAGCGCCGCTCCACCCGCCACTGCGGGTGCCGGGCGATGTAGGCGTCGTGGGCGTCGGTGACCATCGGGTAGGTGGCGTCGTCGACGAGGACCACGGCCTCGTCCGCCAGCCACGGCTCGATGATGCCGAGCGCGAGGTAGTGCGAGGTGGCGGTGTGCTCGCCGTCGTAGAAGTAGACCCCCACCGGCCGGTCGAGCAGCCCGGGGCGTCGCAGCAACGAGAAGCAGTTGCCCTCGATGAGCCGGACGTCGGCGTGCGCCGCGTGCGTGGCGAGGTTGTGCTCCAGCTCGGCCCGGGCCTCCTGGCCCTGCATCCCGAACTCGAGGTAGTTCTCCAGCACGTAGAAGGTGCGGTCCGGCACCGAGCGGACCGCGCCGCAGATCGAGCGCCCCTTGTAGCTGCCGACCTCGAGGTAGCACTCGTCCTCGGGCAGCGCCCGGGCGGCGGCGTTGAGCACCGCCAGCTCGTTCGCCGAGGTGTAGCCGTTGACCGTCCGGGTCAGCTCGGCGAAGGCGGGGTCGCTCGGGTCGCTCACCTGCGGGTCACCGTCGAAGGACGCCTCGACCTCCTCGAGGAAGCGCTCCAGCTGCATCAGCGGCGGTCCAGGTCCCAGTCGTCGTCAGCGTCCGCGTCGCGGCGCAGGTCGATGTCGTCGCGACGACGCCGCGGCTCCCGGTCACGGCCGCGTGCGGGGCGCTCCCGGCCCTGGTCCCGGCGCCGGGCCAGGTCGTCCTCGGTGGTCTCGTCGTCCACGGCGACCGCGCGGCGGGATCCCCCGCGGCGGCGGTCGGCGTCCTCGTCGGTCAGGTCCCGCTCGTCGCGGCGGCGCTCGTCGTGCCCGCGGTCGCCGCGGCCACGCTCCCGGCCACCTCGAGCACCGGCCCCTCGGTGGTCGCGGTGGTCGCGCTCGCGCCGACGGTCCCGGTCGTCGACGTCGTCCTCGTCGTCGAACCGGTCGTCGTCGTAGCGGTCGTCCTCGTCGTCCAGGTCGCGACGGGTACGGCCCCCGGTCTCATCGCCGCGGGTGACCCCGAAGAGGGCGAAGCCGAGGACGATGATCAGCGCACCGGCGGCCAGGCTGATGTACGCCCGCATCCGGTTCAGCGACTCGGCGGGGTCGCAGACGTTCGCGGCGCCCCCTTCGTCGTTCGGTCGGAAGGCGGAGCCGCACGTGAAGATGCCCCCGCCGGACTGGGTGAGGTAGACCGGGGCGAGGTAGAAGTACACGGCCAGCAGCAGCAGCGGCGCGCCTGCCATGATCGCGACCTTGGTCCCGGTGCGCAGGGTCGTGACCGAGCGGGTCTCGTGCGTCGACTCAGACATGGCGGTCATCCTACTCACGAGTCATTTCGCGTCCGCAGCGAACGGGTCGGTTATGGTCCGGATCATGTCGACGGCCCTCTCTCCCATCGGCCGTCGACCCCCGGGACTGACCTACCGGCCGGCGATCGACGGGGTGCGCGCCGTCGCGGTGATCGCCGTGGTGGTCTACCACCTGCTGCCGCAGGCCGCCCCCGGCGGCTGGTTCGGGGTGGACGTCTTCTTCGTCGTCTCCGGCTTCCTCATCACCTCGCTGCTGCTCGCCCAGCACCGTCGCGGCCACGGCCGGGTGAGCCTCCCCGCCTTCTGGGCGGCCCGGGCGCGGCGGCTCATCCCGGCGCTGCTGCCGGTGCTGGCGGCGGTGCTGCTGGCCGCGACCGTGCTCACCCCCGCGGGCCGTCGGGACGCGGTGGCCGGAGACGTGCTGGCCACCCTGGGCTACGTCGCCAACTGGCGCTTCATCCTCGGGGACGAGGCCTACTTCGGGCAGATCTCGGCCCCCTCGCCGCTGCGGCACGCCTGGTCGCTGGCGGTCGAGGAGCAGTTCTACATCGTCTACCCGCTGCTGCTGCTGGCGCTGCTCGCGCTCGCCCGACGGCGCAGCACCGTGATCG
The DNA here is from genome assembly GCF_013408565.1 of Janibacter alkaliphilus. NCBI lineage: Bacteria > Bacillati > Actinomycetota > Actinomycetes > Micrococcales > Intrasporangiaceae > Janibacter > Janibacter alkaliphilus. The sequence goes on from NZ_JACBZX010000001.1 coordinate 2,846,867, forward strand.
CCGTGCTCACCGGGCTGGCCGCCGTCTCGGCGCTGCTCATGGTGAGCCTGCACCAGCCGGGGGTCGATCCCAGCCGGGTCTACTACGGCACCGACACCCGCGCCCACCAGCTGCTCGTCGGCGCCGTGCTCGCGGCGGTGCTCTCGCCCGGCCCCGGCGAGGTCTCGCGCGACCTCGCCCGGTCCGTCGACCGGTGGTGCCGACGGCTGGCGCTGCCGGCCGGCCTGGTGGTGCTGTCGGCGATGTGGTGGGCCGGCCGGGCGCAGGAGGTGCTGCTCGAGGGAGCCCTGGTGCCGCTGTCGGTGCTCGTGGCGGTCGTCGTCGTGGCCGCCAGCAGCCCCCGCGCCAGCCTGGTGCAGCGGGTCCTTTCCGTCGAGCCGCTGCGGCGGGTCGGGCTCATCTCCTACGGCCTCTACCTCTGGCACTGGCCGCTGGTCGTCTACCTCAACAGCGACGTGCTGCCGCTGCCCGAGCTCGCCCGGGCCGGGGTGCAGCTCATCCTCGCGCTCGTCCTCGCGGTGCTGTCGTACCTGCTCCTCGAGCGGCCGGTGCGGCGCCACGGGGTGCGGGCGCTGGTCCCCCGGGTGCCGCGGGCCGGGCTGGTCGTCGCCTGGGCCGCGGTACCGGCGCTGGTCGTCGGGGCGCTGGTCATGCCGACCGCAGCCCGGGCGATCTCCCCGGCACCGCTGACCGCCGACGGTGAGCTCACGGTCCCGGAGCGGCCCTACACCCCCGGGGAGAGCATCACCACGGTGATGCTCATCGGCAACTCGGTCCCCGGCAGCCTGTACGACACCTTCCCGCAGAGCGCGCACCCCGACCTGCGCCTGGTGGACGAGAGCAACCCGGGCTGCGACAGCCTCGGTGTGCCGAAGTACGTCGACGGGGGCGTCGCCCCCGAGCTGGAGGGCTGCGAGGCGTGGCGGGAGAGCTGGCCCGGAGACGTCGAGGAGAGCTCGGCCGACGTGGTGCTCTACTTCGTGCCGCAGAGCTGGGTCACCGACCGCTACCCCGACGGTCAGGTGGCCGCGGCCGGCACACCGGTCTGGTCGCGGCTCATCGAGGACGCGCTCGACGAGGCCGACGCGGCGGCCGGCAGCAGCCGCCTGGCACTGGTCAACCTCGCCTGCCACGACGTCCCGGACATCGGCGGCGAGGAGAGCGACCGGGTCAACGACATCGAGCACGTGCGCCTGGTCAACGACACCGTCGCGGACTGGGCGGAGCGCCGGGACGTGCCGGTGATCGACCAGTACGGGCTGCTCTGTCCCGGCGACGAGGTCAAGGACATCATCAACGGGACACCGCTCTACGAGGACAGCCTGCACTTCACCGACACCTCCGGACCGATCGTCTGGGGCTGGCTGGCGCCACAGGTGCAGCAGGTGGCGCGCGGCGAGGAGCTGTCCTGAGCGGCCTGCAGGCGGTGGTGCTCGCCGGCGGTCGCGGCAGCCGGATGCGTCCGCTGACCGACGACTGCCCCAAGCCGCTGCTCCCCGTGGGCGACCGCTCGCTGCTGCAGCGCCAGCTGAACGACCTCGCCGCGCTCGGCGCGACCCGGGTCGTCGTCGCCGCCGGGTACCGCGCCGCGGACCTCCACTCCGCCTTCCCCGATCACCGCTCCCCCGCTGGCGGGCCGGACGGTGCGCCGAGCCGCCCCGAGGTGCGGGTGGTGCGCGAGGCACGCCCGCTGGGAACCGGCGGCGGCCTGCGCGAGGCCCTGACCGAGGTGCGCGACGCCGACGCCGTGCTGGTGCTCAACGGTGACCTGCTCACCGGGCACGACCTGGCCGCGCAGGTGCGCGCGCTGCAGGAGGCCGACGACGAGGTGCTCGCGGTGGTGCACGTCCGCGAGGTGGCCGACGCGCGTCCCTACGGCAGCGTCGTGCTGGGCCCCGACGACCGGGTCACCGCCTTCGTGGAGAAGTCGGACACCCCGCCGGCCCGGACGATCAACGCCGGCACCTACGTGGTGCGACCCGCGCTGCGCGAGCGGATCCCCGACGGTGCGGTCTCGCTGGAGCGGGAGGTCTTCCCCTCGCTGGCCGCCGAGGGTCGCCTGCACGGCCACCGGGAGGACGCGGACTTCCTCGACGTCGGCAACCCGGCCGCGCTGGTGAGGGCCAACCAGCAGGTGGTCCGGGCCGGTGGCGCCGAGGCGCTGGTGCTGCCCGGCGCGCAGGTCCACCCCGACGCGGTGCTCACCGGCGGCAGCGTCGTGCACCCCGGGGCCCGGGTCGGTGCGGGCGCCCGGCTCGACGGCGCGGTCGTGCTGCCGGAGGCGGTCATCGGCACAGGGTGCCTCGTCGCCCGGTCGGTGATCGGTCTGCAGGCCGAGCTGGGCGAGGACGCGTCGGTCATCGACGCGGCGCTGGGCACCGGGGTGCGGATCGCGCCGGGCGCGCAGGTGCGCGACGCGCTGCTCCCGGACCCGGTGGCGGCGCCGGGGCGCTGAGCGTCCGCGGTGCCCGTCCGCGTCGGGCGCTCAGTGCGCCGCGTCGTGCCAGGTGCGGCCCACCCCGACGGAGACGTCCAGGGGTACGTCCATCTCGACGGCCGAGCCCATCTGCTCGCGCAGGATCGCCTCGACCTGCTCGGCCTCGCCCGGTGCCACCTCGACGACGAGCTCGTCGTGCACCTGCAGCAGCACCCGGGAGCGCAGCCCGGCCTGCTCCAGCGCCGCGACCGAGCGCAGCATGGCCACCTTCATGATGTCCGCCGCCGACCCCTGGATAGGGGCGTTGAGCGCCATCCGCTCGGCCATCTGGCGCCGCTGCCGGTTCGAGCTGTCCAGGTCCGGCAGGTAGCGGCGCCGACCCATCATCGTCTCGGTGTAGCCCTGCTTCGCCGCCTCCTTGACGACCCCGTCGAGGTAGTCGCGCACCCCGCCGAAGCGCTCGAAGTACTCCTCCATGAGCGCGGTGGCCTCGGCGGTGCTGATCGTCAGCTGCTTGGACAGGCCGAAGGCGGACAGCCCGTAGGCCAGCCCGTAGGACATCGCCTTGACCTTGCTGCGCATCTCGCTGGTCACGCCCTCGGGCTCGACGCCGAAGACCCGTGCCCCGACGAAGCGGTGCAGGTCCTCGCCGGTGCGGAAGGCCTCGATGAGCCCCTCGTCGCCGGACAGGTGGGCCATCACCCGCATCTCGATCTGGCTGTAGTCGGCCGACATCAGCGACTCGTAGCCCTCGCCGACGACGAAGACCTCGCGGATCCGTCGGCCGGCCTCGGTGCGGATCGGGATGTTCTGCAGGTTGGGGTCGGTCGAGGAGAGGCGTCCGGTCGCCGCGATGGTCTGCTGGTAGGTGGTGTGGATCCGGCCGTCGTCGGCGACCGACTTGATCAGCCCCTCGACGGTGACCCGCAGCCGGGTGGCGTCGCGGTGGCGCAGCAACGCCTCGAGGAAGGGGTGCTCGGTCTTGGTGTAGAGGTCGGCGAGGGCGTCGGCGTCGGTGGTGTAGCCGGTCTTCGTCTTCCGGGTCTTGGGCAGCCCGAGCGTCTCGAAGAGGACGGTCTGCAGCTGCTTGGGCGAGCCGAGGTTGATCTGCTCGTCATCGATCGCCGCCCAGGCGTCCCGCTGGGCCTGCTCCACCCGGTCGGCGAAGCCGGCCTCCAGCTCGGTGAGCGCGTCGGTGTCCACGGCGATCCCGGCGGCCTCCATGTCGACGAGCACGTCCACCAGGGGCATCTCGACGTCGGTGAGCAGCGCCGTGCCACCCGTGCCCTCGACCTGCTCCAGCAGCACCGGCGCCAGCTCGGCGACGGCGGTGGCCCGGGTCATCGAGGCGCGGGCCGCCTCGTCGTCGTCCGCGGAGAAGTCGAGGGTGCCCTGGCTGCTGTCGTCCGGCGCCGCGTCGGCGGCGTGCAGGTCCCGGCCGAGGTGGCGGACGGTGAGGTCGCCGAGGTCGTAGCTGCGCTGGTCCGGGCGGACCAGGTAGGCGGCCAGCGCGGTGTCCACGGTCAGGCCCGCCAGCGGCAGCCCGGCCGCACGCAGCGCCAGCAGCGGCCCGTTGGCGTCGTGCATCGCCTTCGGCCGCTCCGGGTCGGCCAGCCAGGACCGCAGCGCGCTCTCGTCGTCGGCCGTGAGCGTCGCCGGGTGGACCCAGGCCCCGACACCGCTGTCGGTGGCCAGGCCGAGACCGGTGACGTCGCCCCTCCCGCGGCCCCAGGTGCCACTGACGTCCAGCCCGAGCCGCGCCCCGCCCGGGGCGTGCTCGGCGAGCCAGCCCGCGAGCTCACCCTCGCCGAGCACCTCGCCGGCGACCTCGACCCCACCGCTGACCTCGCCCTGCTCGGTGGCGAAGGTCTCGAAGAGCCGGTCCCGCAGCACCCGGAACTCCAGGCTGTCGAAGAGGGTGTGCACCTGCTCGCGGTCCCACTCCCGGCGCGCCAGGTCGTCCACCGAGACCGGCAGTGAGACGTCCCGGACGAGCTCGTTGAGCCGGCGGTTGCGCAGCACCTGGTCGAGGTGGTCGCGCAGGCTCTGCCCGGCCTTGCCGGTGACCTGGTCGACCGCGCCGACGAGCCCGGTGAGGTCGCCGTGCGCGGTGAGCCACTTGGCCGCCGTCTTCGGCCCGACCCCGGGCACGCCGGGCAGGTTGTCGCTGGACTCGCCGACGAGCGCGGCCAGGTCGCTGTAGCGCTCCGGCGGCACCCCGTACTTCTCCTCGACCGCCGCCGGGGTCATCCGGGCCAGGTCGGAGACCCCCTTGCGCGGGTAGAGCACGGTGGTGCTGGGGCCCACCAGCTGCAGGGTGTCCCGGTCGCCGGAGCAGACGAGGACCTCCATGTCCTGCTGCTGGCCCTGGGTGGCGAGGGTGGCGATGATGTCGTCGGCCTCGAAGCCGTCGACCTCCAGGTGGGTGATCCGCAGCGCGTCGAGCACCTCCTTCAGCAGCGGCACCTGACCGGCGAAGGCGTCCGGGGTGGCCGAGCGGCCCGCCTTGTACTCGGTGTACTCCTCGCTGCGGAAGGTCTGCCGGGAGACGTCGAAGGCCACCGCGAGGTGGGTGGGCTCCTCGTCCCGGAGCACGTTGATGAGCATCGCCACGAAGCCGTAGACCCCGTTGGTGTGCTGCCCCGTGCTCGTCGAGAAGTTCTCCGCGGGCAGCGCGAAGAACGCCCGGTACGCCAGGGAGTGCCCGTCCAGCAGCATCAGTCGACTCACGGGCCCGACCCTATCTGCGTGCTCCGACAGCGTCAGCGGCCGACGTGGCCGCCGCCCGGTACCGACTGTCACGGCCTCGTGGAGAGCACCGTCGGGAATCGCGCCGAAAGGCCGGACGGGCTGCACTCTGGCCTATGGTTGGCTCCGCAGATCAACCGTGCCCTGTGCGAGGAGAACCGATGACCGACCCGCAGCCAGCTCTGACCCCTGCGCTGGCGCGCCGCGAGGTGGGCGCGCTCGCCGCACGGATGGGCATCGAGGTGGTCGAGGCGTCCCCGGAGCGCGTGGTGGCGACCATGCCGGTCGCCGACAACACGCAGCCCTACGGCCTTCTCCACGGTGGCGCCTCGGTCGTGCTCGCCGAGACCCTCGGCTCGATCGGCTCGGCGCTGCACGCCGGTCAGGGCCGGGTCGCGGTCGGGATCGAGATCAACGCCACGCATCACCGCTCAGCGACCGAGGGCGTGGTCACAGGGGTGGCCACCCCGCTCACCCGGGGGCGCACACTGGCGTCCTACGAGGTGGTCATCACCGACGAGCAGGACCGCCGCGTGTGCACCTCGCGCATCTCCTGCCTGGTGCGCGACGCGTGACTGATCTGTGAGACCGGCACGGCGGTCGAGCCGGCGCCCCGCTCGGCGACCCGACCTGCTGCGCCGGGCGTGGGAGAGCGACCTGGCGCGAACCGCCCGACATCTCCGCTCGTACCCGTCGGGCCCGGGCCTGGGCCTGGTGCTGCAGCTCGCGTGCCTGCTGGGTCCCGGATGGGCCTTCGTCAAGGCCGTGCGGATCGACTGGACACCCGAGGGCGACGACGCGATGATCGCCCTCCGCGCGATGGACGTCTTCTCCACCTCCCCTCCGGTCATGGGTCAGCGCTCGACCAGCGGGATGAACGACCCGAGCCTGGCCTCCCACCACCTCGGCCCTCTGGAGTACTACCTGTTGGCGCCGCTGGGTGAGCTCTTCGGCTGGGCACCCTGGAGCATCGCACTGACCATGTGCTTGCTGGCCGCCGCCTGCTCGCTCATCACCGTGCGTGGCGCGCTGCACCTCGGTGGTCCCGTGGCCGCATGCGGCGCCCTCGGGACGGTCCTGCTGACCCAGTGGGCTATCGGCGTGGAGGGGATGTTCCGACCCTTCAACCCCTACCCCGCTCTGCTCGCCCTGCTCGCCGTCATGGTGCTCGCCTGGGCCCTGCTCGTCGGACGCTGGTGGGCGGCGCCGCCTTTCGTCGTGCTCGTGTCCCTCGTGGCCCAGGCGAACCTCGCCTATGCCCCGATCGCCGTGGGCCTCGGCCTCGGTACGCTGCTGCTCGCCGGGGTCTCGGCGAGGCGCGGTCGATGGGTCTACGAGGGCCGAGAGCGAGGACCGTACCGGCAGCGCAATCGCAAGCCGCCTCGGGACCACGTCGGTGACCACAGCCTGCTCGGACGCATGCCTCGTCCGCTCGTCTGGGCCACGGTCCTGCTGATCCTCTGCTGGCTCCCCTCCACGGTCGAGCTGTTCCTGTACGAGCCGAACAACGCCACCCAGCTCTACCGCTACGCGACCGCCCCGGATGACCCGCGGCGCGGCCTCAACGTCGAGGGGATGCTCCACCTCCTGGAGATCTTCGCCCCGGGGCCCGGCGGCTTCGGCCAGCTCACCCCGGACCTGACACTCCAGAGGAACCCGGCGATGATGCTGGTCGGCGTCCTGGTCATCCTGCTCGGGGTGCTCGGCTGCTCTCGGGTCGGGCTCCGTCCCGGACGCAGCAACGCGGTGCTGCCCTGCCGGGTGGCTACCGCTGGACTGCTGGGCGGCGCAGTCAGCGCCGCGCTGCTGCCGACCGGCCTGATCGCCCCCTACTATGTGGCGCTCCACCTGCCTCTGGCGACCTTCACCTGGTTCGCGGTGCTGTGGCGGATGTACGCCGCGATGCCCGGCGCGCGCAATCGACCCACGACAAGGGTGCGCCACGCATTGACGGTGGCAGCAGCAGCCGCCGCCGGCCTCGCAACCGTGACCGCCAGACCCATCGACGTCACCCCGCTGCTGGATGCCGGCCGAGTCGTCGCTGGTGCCGACGAGGTGGTGTCCAAGACCGGGGAACCCGACGCCCTGATCATCCGCGGCGAGGGAGGGGCGATCGTCGCCTTGAGCTACACCAGTGCGGTGGCGTTCGATCAGCACAGACAAGGTCGCACGATCTACGACCAGGGCGCGTGGCCCTTCCCAGAGGACTTCGACGAGCGGCGGATCGACGATGCTCCATCGGGAGGCTACGAGCTCTACATCAGCGACGAGGCCTGGGCGCGCCCGGCCGAGCTTCAGCAGTGGTCGGTACCGACCAAGACACCCGAACCAGGCAATATCTACCTGACCGCCGATCCCTGACCTCACGGCTCGCACAGGTACGGCTCTCAGGACTGGTCCATCGCGGTGACGACGGACCGAGGACTCCCGCCGGATCATCGCCACCGAGCACCCGACGGCTCTGGCGAGCTGCTCGTCTATCGTGTCCCGGGCGGCTGAGGGGCCGGCCCGAGGACTGAGACGCAGGGGGGCGCATGGACGTGGTCGGCGCCGGCACCCTGCTCAACACCGCGACGATCGTCCTCGGCGCGCTGCTCGGGCTGCTCGTCGGCGGCCGGCTGCCCGAGCGCACCCGGCGGGTGGTCACCGACGCTCTGGGCCTGGTCGTGATCCTGGTCGCCGCGCTCTCCGCGGCCGAGGTGGTCTCGCCGGTGGTCACCGACGCGCTGGGCACCAGCGCCCCGGTGCTCATCGTCATGGGCTCGCTCCTGGTCGGCGCGCTCGTCGGCACCGCCCTGGGCATCGAGTCCCGGCTGGCCGCGCTGGCCGGCGTGGTGCAGCGCCGGGTCGGCCGGGAGGGTAGGTCGCACGCCTCGCGCGAACGCTTCATCGAGGGCTGGCTGACCGCGACGCTGCTCTTCTGCACCGGTCCGCTGACCGTGCTCGGCAGCCTGGACGACGGCCTCGGGCGCGGCATCGACAAGCTGGCGCTGAAGTCGGTGATGGACGGCTTCGCCGCGCTGGCCTTCGCCTCCACCTTCGGGATCGGGGTGCTCTTCTCCGCGGTGAGCGTGCTCGTCGTGCAGGGCACGATCACCGTGCTCGGGCTGCTGCTCGGCGAGATCCTGCCCGAGGTGCACGTGCTCATGCTCAGCGCGACCGGCGGTCTCGTGCTCGTCGGGATCGCGCTGCGCCTGATGCAGATCCGCGACGTCGCCGTCGGCGACCTGCTGCCGGCGCTGGTCGTGGCGCCGCTGCTCACCCAGCTGGTGCTCACCCTGGGGTAGCGCCAGGGCTCCCTGGACCGGCGCTCAGGATCCGGCGCGCAGGCTCAGGCCTTGTCCATCCCCGCGACGACGGCGTCGGAGACCTCGCGCATGCCCATCCGGCGGTCCATCGCCGTCTTCTGGATCCACCGGAATGCCTCGGCCTCGCTGATCTTCAGCTTCTTCATGAGCACGCCCTTGGCCCGCTCCACCGCCTTGCGCGTCTCCAGGCGCTCGCCGAGGTCGGCGACCTCTGACTCCAGCGCCTTGAGCTCGGCCCAGCGGGACCGGGCCACCTCGATCGCCGGGGTGACGTCGCCGGCGGTGAAGGGCTTGACGACGTAGGCCATCACCCCGGCGTCACGGGCCCGCTCGACGAGCTCCTTCTGGCTGAAGGCGGTGAGCATGACCACCGGGCAGATCCGCTTCTCGCCGATCGCCTCGGCCGCGCTCAGCCCGTCCATCACCGGCATCTTGATGTCCAGGATCGCCAGGTCGGGTTGCAGCGACTCGGCCAGGGCCACCGCCTGCTCACCGTCGGAGGCCTGGCCCACGACCTCGTAGCCGGCGTCGCCGAGCATCTCGGCGAGGTCGAGCCGGATGATCGCCTCGTCCTCGGCCAGCAGCACCCGCAGCGGCGCGCCGCCGTCCGGCCCCTCGGCCTGCTGCGGCGCACCGCTCTCGACGGTGCTGCCCTCGACGGTGCTCTCGTCGGCCGTGCTGTCGTCCATGGTGCTCCTCGTCGTCATCGAGCTGGCTGGTGCCGAGAGCGGGACTCGAACCCGCACGCCCTCGCGGGCAGAGCATTTTGAGTGCCCCGTGTCTGCCGTTCCACCACCTCGGCCGGCCGGGCCATCCTACGTGCCCGGCTCACATCGCCATGCCGCTGCCGGTGGCATCGGTGGTGTCCTCGTCGCCGTGGTACGCGGCAGCCACCTTGTCCCGGGCGTCACCGATCCGGTGCACCCGCAGGGCGTTCGTCGAGCCGGGGATGCCCGGCGGCGACCCGGCCACGATGACGACGAGGTCGCCCTCGACGCACCAGCCGAGGTCGAGCAGCGTCTGGTCGACCATCATCGCGTACTGGTCGGTGTGCGTGACCGGCCCGGTGAGGAAGGTCTGCATGCCCCACACCAGGGAGAGCTGGCTGCGGGTGTCCTGCACGGGGGAGAAGGCGAGCATCGGCAGCCCGGAGCGGACCTGGGCCAGCCGGCGGGCGGCCCCGCCGAGCTGGGTGAAGGCGACGAGGTACTTCACCCCGAGCGACTCCCCGACCTCGGCGGCGGCCGCGGTGACCACCCCGCCCTGCGTGCTGGGCCCGCCGGGCAGCGCCCCGATGCGGTGCAGCCCCTCGTCCTCGGTCTTGGCGATGATCCGGGACATCGTCTTGACCGCCTCGATCGGGAAGCGGCCGGCGGCGGTCTCCCCGGAGAGCATCAGCGCGTCGGCGCCGTCGAGCACGGCGTTGGCGGCGTCGGAGGCCTCGGCGCGGGTGGGGCGGGAGTTCTCCATCATCGACTCGAGCACCTGGGTGGCGACGATGACCGGCTTGGCCCGGGCGCGGGCGAGCTCGACCGCCCGCTTCTGCACCAGCGGCACCTCCTCCAGCGGCATCTCCACGCCGAGGTCGCCGCGGGCGACCATGATCCCGTCGAAGGCGTCGACGACGGCCTCGAGGTTGTCCACCGCCTGCGGCTTCTCGACCTTCGCGATGACCGGCAGGCGCACCCCCACCTCGTCCATGATGGCGTGCACCGGGCGGATGTCCTCGGGCGAGCGGACGAAGCTCAGCGCGATGTAGTCGGCCCGCAGCCGCAGCGCCCAGCGCAGGTCGTCCTCGTCCTTCTCGGACAGGGCCGGCACGCTGACCGCGACACCGGGGAGGTTGATCCCCTTCTTGTCCGAGACCGGTCCGCCGTAGACGACGACGCAGCGCACCTCGGTCTCGTCGACGTCGTGCACGCTGAGCGTGATCTTGCCGTCGTCGATGAGCACCCGGTCGCCCGGGCTGACGTCCCCGGGCAGGCCCTTGTAGGTGGTGCCGACGATGGTGGCGTCGCCCTCGACCTCGCGGGTGGTGATGGTGAAGCGGTCCCCGGCGGAGAGCACGATCGGCCCGTCGGCGAAGGTGCCGATCCGGATCTTCGGGCCCTGCAGGTCGACCAGCACACCGACCGCGTGGCCGCTCTCGTCGGAGGCGGCCCGGACCTGCGCGTAGTTCTGCTCGTGGAAGGCGTGGTCGCCGTGGGAGAGGTTGAGCCGCGCCACGTCCATGCCCGCGGCGACCAGCTCGCGGATGCGCTGGGGGGAGGAGGTGGCGGGGCCGAGGGTGCTGACGATCTTCGCTCGACGCATGCCCCCAGCCTAGTGGGACGGATCACGTCGGCGCGCACCGGGGCGCGACCGGACGGGCGGACCCGGGCACACTGCCGTGCCCGGATCCGCCCGCCGTTCAGGTCGTCCCGGTCAGACGGTCAGCGGCCGGTCGGTGGGGTTGACCGGGCGAGGCAGCGTGGAGCTGCCCATGAGGTAGGCGTCGACGCCCTGGGCGGCGGCGCGGCCCTCGGCGATGGCCCAGACGATGAGCGACTGCCCGCGGCCGGCGTCACCGGCCGCGAAGACGCCCGGCACGCTGGTCATGTAGCTGGTGTCGCGGACGATGTTGGAGCGCTCGTCGGTCTCCAGGCCGAGCTGCTCGACGACGCCCTCGCGCTGCGGGCCGAGGAAGCCCATGGCCAGCAGCACCAGCTGCGCCGGGAGCACCTTCTCGGTGCCCTCGACCGGCTGGAAGCCGCTGTCGGTGCGCTCGACGTCGCAGACCTTGAGGCCGGAGACCCGGCCCTGCTCGTCCCCGACGGCCTCCAGCGTGCTGATCGCGTAGAGCCGCTCGCCGCCCTCCTCGTGCGCGGAGGCCACCCGGAAGATCATCGGGTAGGTCGGCCAGGGCTGGCTGCCCGGACGGTCCTCGCCGGGCTGCGGCATGATCTCCAGGCTGGTGACCGACCGGGCGCCCTGGCGGATCGAGGTGCCGAGGCAGTCGGCGCCGGTGTCGCCGCCGCCGATGATGATGACGTCCTTGCCCTCCGCGGTGACCTGGCCCTCGACCTCCTCCCCGAGGCTGACCCGGTTCGCCGGGGGCAGGAAGTCCATCGCCTGCACGATGCCGTCCAGCTCGCGGCCCGGGACCGGCAGGTCGCGGGGCACGGTGGCCCCGGTGGCCAGCACCACGGCGTCGTAGCGGTCCCGCAGCTGCGGCCCGGTGACCTCGCCGCCGACGTCACGGCCGCAGCGGAAGCGGGTGCCCTCGGCCTTCATCTGCTGCAGCCGGCGGTCCAGGATGCGCTTCTCCATCTTGAACTCCGGGATGCCGTAGCGCAGCAGCCCGCCGGGCTTGTCGTCGCGCTCGTAGACCGCCACGGTGTGCCCGGCGCGGGTGAGCTGCTGGGCCACGGCCAGCCCGGCCGGGCCGGAGCCGACGACGGCCACGGTCTTGCCGGTGAGCCGGTCCGGGATCTGCGGCGGGACGTCGCCGCGGCCGAAGGCCTCCTCGATGGTGGTCACCTCGACCTGCTTGATCGTCACCGCGGGCTGGTTGATGCCCAGCACGCAGGCGGTCTCGCACGGTGCCGGGCACAGTCGGCCGGTGAACTCGGGGAAGTTGTTCGTCGCGTGCAGCCGCTCGATGGCGTCGTGCCACTCCCCCCGGCGAGCCAGGTCGTTCCACTCCGGGATGAGGTTGCCCAGCGGGCAGCCGTTGTGGCAGAAGGGGATGCCGCAGTCCATGCAGCGGCCGGCCTGGCGCTGCAGCTGGGCCAGCTCCTGCTCCTCGTAGACCTCCTTCCAGTCCTTGATCCGCACGTCGACGGGTCGCCGGGCCGGGAGCTCGCGCTCACGGGTGGTCAAGAAGCCACGGGGGTCAGCCACGGGATGCCTCCATGATCCGGTCCCAGACGTCCGGCCCGTCGAGGTCGAGGCCCTGGGCCTCGGCGTCGGACCGCACGTCGAGGACGCGCTGGTAGTCGCGGGGCAGGACGAGCCGGAAGCGGGAGAGCCCCGCCTCGCCCTCGGCGAGCACCTGCTCGGCGACCGCCGAGCCGGTGAGCTCCTGGTGGCGCACGAGCAGCTCGCGCACCGTGGTGAGGTCGTCCGGCCGCAGGTCGAGCACGTCGACGAGCTCGCGGTTGACCAGGTCCTCGTCGAGGTCGAGGACGAAGGCGTTGCCGCCGCTCATCCCGGCCCCGAAGTTGCGGCCGGTGGGCCCGAGCACGAGCACGGTCCCGCCGGTCATGTACTCGCAGCCGTGGTCACCGACCCCTTCGACCACCGCGGTGGCCCCGGAGTTGCGCACGCAGAAGCGCTCGCCGACCCGGCCGCGGAGGAAGATCTCGCCGGAGGTGGCGCCGTAGCCGATGACGTTGCCGGCGATGACGTTGTCCTCGGCGACCAGCGCCGAGCCCTCCGGCGGGCGGACGATCACCCGGCCCCCGGAGAGGCCCTTGCCGACGTAGTCGTTGGCGTCGCCGTGCAGGCGCAGGGTGATCCCGGCCGGCAGGAAGGCCCCGATCGACTGCCCGGCCGAGCCGGTGAGGGTGATGTCGATGGCTCCGTCCGGCAGCCCCTCGGGGTAGCGCTTGGTCACCTCGTGGCCGAGCATCGTGCCGACGGTCCGGTTGACGTTGCGCACGTCCACCTCGCCGCGGCTGGGCGCCCCGTCGTCCAGGGCCGGCGCGGCGATCTCGATGAGCCGGTGGTCCAGGGCGTGCTCCAGCCCGTGGTCCTGGGCCTTGCTGTGCCGGATGCCGGAGCCGTCGAAGGAGCTGACCTGGGTGAAGATCGGCTCCAGGTCCAGCCCGGCCGCCTTCCAGTGCTCCACCGCGCGGCGGGTGTCCAGCAGGTCCACCCGGCCGATCGCCTCGTCCAGGCTGCGCATGCCCAGCGACGCGAGGATCTCCCGGACCTCCTCGGCGATGTACTCGAAGAAGGTCTCGACGAACTCCGGCTTGCCGGAGTAGCGGGCGCGCAGCTCCGGGTTCTGGGTGGCGATCCCGACCGGGCAGGTGTCCAGGTGGCAGACCCGCATCATGATGCAGCCGCTGACCACCAGCGGGGCGGTGGCGAAGCCGAACTCCTCGGCCCCGAGCAGCGCACCGATGATGACGTCCCGACCGGTCTTGATCTGCCCGTCGACCTGCACGACGATCCGGTCGCGCAGCCCGTTGAGCACCAGCGTCTGCTGGGTCTCGGCCAGGCCGAGCTCCCACGGGCCGCCGGCGTGCTTGAGCGAGGTCAGCGGCGAGGCGCCGGTGCCGCCGTCGTGCCCGGAGATGAGCACCACGTCGGCGTGCGCCTTGCTCACCCCGGCAGCGACCGTGCCCACGCCGACCTCGGCGACCAGCTTGACGTGCACCCGGGAGTCCGGGTTGGCGTTCTTGAGGTCGTGGATGAGCTGGGCGAGATCCTCGATCGAGTAGATGTCGTGGTGCGGCGGCGGGCTGATCAGGCCCACGCCCGGCGTGCTGTGCCGGGTCTTGGCCACCCACGGGTACACCTTCGGGCCGGGCAGCTGCCCGCCCTCGCCGGGCTTGGCGCCCTGAGCCATCTTGATCTGGATGTCGTCGGCGTTGGTGAGGTAGGCCGAGGTGACGCCGAAGCGGCCCGAGGCGACCTGCTTGATGGAGCTGCGGCGCTCGGGGTCCATGAGCCGCTCGAGGTCCTCGCCGCCCTCACCGGTGTTGGAGCGGGCCCCGAGGTGGTTCATCGCCACCGCCAGGGTCTCGTGCGCCTCCCGGCTGATCGAGCCGTAGCTCATCGCGCCGGTGGAGAAGCGCTTGACGATCTCGCTGACCGGCTCGACCTCGGAGACGTCGATCGGCTCGCGGGCCTGGTCACCGCCGAGGGACATCAGCCCGCGCAGCGTCATCAGCCGCTCGGCCTGGTCGTCCACCCGCTGGGTGTACTCCTTGAAGATGTCGTAGCGGCGGCTGCGGGTGGAGTGCTGCAGCCGGAAGACGGTGTCCGGGTCGAAGAGGTGCGGCTCGCCCTCGCGGCGCCACTTGTACTCCCCGCCGACGACCAGCTTGCGGTGCGGCGGGCGCATCCCGTCCAGCGGGTAGGCGCTGGCGTGCCGGGCGGCGGTCTCGGCGGCGATGACGTCGAGGCCGACCCCGCCGAGCTGGCTCACCGTGCCGGTGAAGAACTCGTCGACGAGCTCCTGGGAGAGGCCGATCGCCTCGAAGACCTGGGCGCCGCGGTAGGAGGCGACCGTGGAGATGCCCATCTTGGACATCACCTTCAGCACGCCCTTGCCGAGCGCCTTGATGAGGTTGCGGACCGCCTGCTCCTCGTCGACCCCGGTGATCCGGCCGCGCCGGACGAGGTCCTCGACCGATTCCATCGCCAGGTAAGGGTTGATCGCGGCGGCGCCGTAACCGATGAGCAGCGCGGCGTGGTGCACCTCGCGGACGTCGCCGGTCTCGACGAGCAGCCCCACCTGGGTGCGCGTCTTCTCCCGGATGAGGTGGTGGTGCACCGCCGAGGTGAGCAGCAGCGACGGGATCGGGGCGTCGTCGCGCCCGGAGTCGCGGTCGGAGAGCACGATGAAGTGGGCACCGTCGGCGATCGCCGCGGACACCTCGGTGAAGATCTCCTCCAGCCGGGCGCGCAGCGCGTCGGCGCCGCCGGTGACGTCGTAGAGGCCGCGCACGACGTGCGCCTCGCTGCCGGGCCGGTTCCGGTCGGCGTCGATGTGCACGATCTTCGCCAGGTCGTCGTTGTCGATGACCGGGAAGGGCAAGATGACCTGCCGGGCGTGCGCCGGGTCGGCGTCCAGGACGTTGCCCTCGGGACCGATGGCGGTGCCCAGCGCGGTCACCAGCTCCTCGCGGATGGCGTCCAGCGGCGGGTTGGTGACCTGGGCGAAGTGCTGGGTGAAGTAGTCGAAGATCAGCCGCGGCTTCTCCGAGAGCACGGCGATCGGGGTGTCGGTGCCCATCGAGCCCAGCGCCTCGGCGCCGTTGAGCGCCATCGGCGTGAGCAGGATGTTCAGCTCCTCCTCGGTGTAGCCGAAGGTCTGCTGGCGCCGGGCCACCGAGGCCGGGGTGTGCATCACGTGCTCGCGCGGCGGCAGGTCGTCGAGGAAGATCCGCCCCTCGTCCAGCCACTGCCCGTAGGGGTGCTCGGCGGCCAGGTCGCCCTTGATCTCGTCGTCGCCGACCAGGCGGCCCTGCTCGGTGTCGACGAGGAACATCCGGCCCGGGTCGAGACGACCCTTCTCGACGACGTTCTCCGGAGCCAGGTCGTCACCGAGCACACCGGACTCCGAGGCGAGCACGACGAGCCCGTCGTCGGTGACCCAGTAGCGGCCGGGGCGCAGCCCGTTGCGGTCGAGCACGGCGCCGACGACGGTGCCGTCGGTGAAGGTGACGCAGGCCGGGCCGTCCCAGGGCTCCATGAACATCGAGTGGAACTCGTAGAAGTCCTTGCGGGCCTGGTCCATGGTGGCGTGGTTCTCCCACGCCTCCGGGATCATCATGAGCACCGCGTGCGGCAGCGAGCGGCCGGAGAGGTGCAGCAGCTCGAGCACCTCGTCGAAGGAGGCCGAGTCGGAGGCGTCCGGGGCGCAGATCGGCTGCACCCGGGCGAGGTCGCCGGGGATGAGGTCGCTGTGCAGCTGCGACTCGCGGGCCCGCATCCAGTTCCGGTTGCCCTTGACGGTGTTGATCTCGCCGTTGTGCGCGATGTAGCGCATCGGGTGCGCCAGCGGCCAGCTCGGGAAGGTGTTGGTGGAGAAGCGGCTGTGCACGATCGCCATCTCGGTGGCGAAGCGCTCGTCGGTCAGGTCCGGGTAGAAGGGCTCGAGCTGGGCGGTGGTCAGCATGCCCTTGTAGGCCATGGTCCGCGAGGACAGCGAGGCGAAGTAGACGTCGGCCTCGCGCTCGGCGCGCTTGCGCACGACGAACGCCAGTCGCTCCAGGGTCAGGCCGGAGATCTCCCCGCCGGGGGCGGCGACGAAGAGCTGCCAGAAGTACGGCATGCAGTCCTGGGCCATCTGGCCGACGAGGTCGCGCTGCACCGGCACCTCGCGCCAGCCGAGGACCCGCAGGCCCTCCTCGACGACGATCTCCTCGATCCGGGCGACGACCGCGGCGCGCTCGTCGTCCTCGCGGGGGACGAAGGCGGTGCCGACGGCGTAGTGCCCGGACTCGGGCAGCTCGAAGTCGACGACCTCGCGCAGGAAGGCGTCCGGCACCTGGGTGAGGATGCCGGCGCCGTCACCGACCAGCGGGTCGGCGCCGGTGGCACCGCGGTGGTCGAGGTTGGTCAGGGCCAGCAGGGCGTGGTCGACGATGTCGTGGCCGGCCTGCCCGCGCATGGTGGCGACCATGGCGACGCCGCAGGCGTCGTGCTCCTGGTCGCGGCGGTAGAGGCCGACGTCGTCCGGCAGGGCGGACCAGCGCTGGAAGGGCGTAGCGGTCACGACGTCACCGTCCTGTCTGTCGAGGGGCGCGTCCCGCTGACCATGGGAGGTCGCGGCGGCAGGACGAGCCGTGGGGCTGGGGCTGCTGTCGCGGACGGCGTCGGCCGCGTCCGGGGAGTGTATCAGCGTGTCGTCTTACGTAATGAGAGCGCGCGTCTCATCATCTGAGATGCCGCCGGTGCCGCGCCCGGTCCGGCTCGCGCGCTCCCGCCGCCCGGCCCAGCGGTAGACCGCCACCCCGAGGAGGAAGACCACGAGGCAGGTCCAGACGTTGACCCGCAGCCCGAGGATGGTGTTCGCCGGGTCGCTGCGCATCAGCTCGACGACCACCCGGCCCAGCGGGTAGCCGGCCAGGTAGAGCCCGGCCACCTGTCCCGGGGCGAGCGGCCGGGTGCGGTCGAGCACGAGGATGACGATCGCCAGCGCGAGCAGGAAGAGCGACTCGTAGAGGAAGGTCGGGTGGTAGGTGCCCTGCACCACCGCGCTGCCGTCGGCCGCGCGCACCGCCTCCCCCGCCGCGGCGTCCCAGCGGTGGATCTCCAGGCCCCACGGCAGGTCGGTGGCCCGGCCGTAGATCTCGTTGTTGAACCAGTTGCCCCATCGGCCGATCGCCTGGGCGACGAGGATCCCGGGGGCGGCGGCGTCGGCGAAGGTGAGGAAGGAGATCTCGTAGCGGCGGCAGGCGATCCAGGCACCGACGGCGCCGACGGCGACCGCGCCCCAGATGCCCAGGCCCCCTTCCCAGATCTTCAGCGCGTCGACCGGGTCGCCGCCCTCGCCGAAGTACGGCTGCGGGGTAGTGATGACGTGGTAGATCCGGCCGCCGACGATGCCGAAGGGGACCGCCCAGGCGGCGATGTCGAGGATGCCGCCCTCGGGGCCGCCGCGCTCGTCGAGGCGGCGCTGCCCCATCCACACGGCGACGACGATGCCGAGCAGGATGCACAGGGCGTAGGCGTGGACCGGTCCGATGGTGGCGTCGGTCGGGCTGGGGATCGCGGCGGTCACTCGGTGGCGACCTTGTCCTCGGGCACCTCACCGCTGCTGAGCACCTCGGCCAGCGCGTCCGGGTCCGGCTGGCCGGAGCCGTCGGCGAAGGAGCCCCAGCTGACCTCGGTGCCGTCGACGACCAGCGCCGGGGTGCCCGTGAAGCCGGCCTCCGAGCTGGCCTCCTCGACGCTGCGCACGTACTCCAGGTAGCGGTTCTCCTCGGTGCAGGTGGTGAACTCCTCGAGCTCCTCGCCGCTCAGGCCGGCCGCCTCGGCGGCCTCCGGGTAGGTCGACTCCGGGAAGCCGTCGGAGGTCTCCTCCGCGGGCTGCCGGGCGAAGAGCTCGGTGTGGTACTCGCTCCACGCGCCCTGGTCGGCGGCGCACAGGGCCGAGCTGCCGGCGATCGCCGAGCTCTCCCCGCCGGTGATGCTGTCGATGACCGTCTTCAGGTGCACGTTGAGGCGGATCTGCCCGTCGGCGGCCAGCTCGTCGATGGTCTCCCCGAAGGCCTCCTCGAAGGTCTTGCACACCGGGCAGCGGAAGTCCTCGTAGACGTCCACGGTCGGTGCTCCCTCGACGAGCTCGACGTCCGGGTAGGGGTTGTACGGCTCGCCGTCGGTCACGCCCTGGGGCGTCGCGTCCCCGCCCTCGGTGCCACGGGTGGCGCTCCAGATGACCCCGCCGACGACGAGCGCGATGATGAGCACGACGACGACACCGGCGACGATGATCGGGTTCGCGCGGCCCGACGAGCCGTTGCCGGCGGCCTGGATCTTGGCCCGGCGGTCCTGAGGCGTGGACATGGGTCTCCTTCAGCGTCCGAGGAGGGCGCGGTCGAGGCTGAGCACGGTGCGCGGGCGCCAGACGAGCCAGCCGGCCGCCAGGGCCAGCGCGACGTCGCGGGCGATCTCCCGACCGTAACGGGTCTGGGACTCGGCCACCTGGCCGCCTCCGCCGAAGCAGCCGCAGTCGATGGTGAGCCCACGGGCCCACGCCTGGGCGATGCCGACGACGAAGGCGAGCATGAGCAGCCCGCCGACGAGGGCGGCGGCGCGGGTGAAGAGCCCGAGGACGAGCAGCAGACCGACCGCGACCTCGACCCAGGGCAGGGCGTAGCCGACCCAGCGGGCGACCTCGAAGGGGAGCACGTCGTAGCCCTGGACCGCCCGGGCGGCACCGAGCGGGTTGCCGACCTTGAGCGCGCCGGCGACGAGCAGCACCCCGCCGAGGGCCAGCCGGGCGACCAGCCCGACCACCTCGCCGATCCGTCCGCTGGACCGGCCGGTGGAGGTCTCGGTGGCCGGTGCGTCGGGCGTGGCCGGGGTGGCCGGCGGGCCGGTCACCGTCCCTCGCGGACGCCGGCCGCCAGCTCCCGGGTGAGGGCGCCGAGGGCGGCCAGACCCTCCTCGGGCTCGCGGTCGAGCAGCTGGGCGACCAGCGCCGAGCCGACGATGACCGCGTCGGCGAAGCCAGCGACCTGGGCGGCCTGGGCGCGGTCGCTGACCCCGAGGCCCACACCGACCGGCAGGTCGGTGACCGCCCGCACCCGCTCGACCAGGGCCGGCGCCTCGGCGCCGACCGCGCCGCGGGCGCCGGTGACGCCCATCACCGCGGTGGCGTAGACGAAGCCGCGGCTGGCGGCGGTGACCGTGGCCAGCCGCTCCGGGGTGGAGCTCGGCGCGACGAGGAAGACCCGGTCCAGGCCGTGCTCGTCGCTGGCCGCGATCCACTCGCCCGCCTCCTCCGGGACGAGGTCGGGGGTGATCATGCCGGCGCCGCCGGCGGCGGCCAGGTCGGCGGCGTAGCGGGCCACGCCCCGGCGCAGCACGAGGTTCCAGTAGGTCATGACGACCGGGGTGGCGCCGCCCTCGCTGGCCGCGGCGACCGCCGCGAAGACGTCGTCGACGGTCACCCCCTTCGCCAGCGCCTCGGTGGCCGCGCGCTGGATCACCGGACCGTCCATGACCGGGTCGGAGTAGGGCATGCCGACCTCGACGATGTCGGCGCCGTTCTCGCCGAGGACAGCCATCGCCCGCAGCGAGGTGGGCACGTCCGGGTAGCCGACCGGCAGGTAGGCGACCAGCGCGGCCCGCCCCTCCTCGCGGCAGGCCGCGAGCACCGGACCGGTGCCGGTGGCCGTGGTGGCGCTCATCGGGCGTTGCCCTCCTCGTCGACGTAGCCGAACCACTCGGCCGCGGTGTGCATGTCCTTGTCCCCGCGCCCCGAGAGGTTGACCAGGATCAGCCCGTCCGGCCCGAGCTCGCGGCCCAGGTCGAGGGTGGCCGCCAGCGCGTGCGCCGACTCCAGCGCCGGGATGATCCCCTCGGTGCGGCAGAGCAGCCGGAAGGCGTCCATCACCTGCTCGTCGGTGGCGTAGCGGTACTCGGCCCGACCGGTGTCGCGCAGGTGGGCGTGCTCCGGACCGACGCTGGGGTAGTCCAGGCCCGCCGAGACCGAGTGCGTCTCCAGGGTCTGGCCCCACCGGTCCTGCATGAGGTAGCTCATCGCGCCGTGCAGCACGCCGGGCTCGGCGGTAGCCATCCGGGCCGCGTGCCGCCCGGTCTCCACCCCGTCGCCGCCGGCCTCGACACCGATGAGCCGGACCCCGTCGTCGGGCACGAAGCGGTGGAAGATGCCCATCGCGTTGGAGCCGCCGCCGACGCAGGCGACGACCGCGTCCGGCAGGCGCCCGGCCAGCTCGAGGACCTGCTCGCGGGCCTCCTCACCGATGATCTGGTGGAAGTCGCGGACCATCTCCGGGAAGGGGTGCGGCCCGGTGACCGTGCCCAGGCAGTAGTGGGTGTGCCCGACGTTGGTGACCCAGTCGCGCATCGCCTCGTTGATGGCGTCCTTGAGGGTGGCGCTGCCGTGCTCGACCGGGATCACCTCGGCGCCGAGGATGCGCATGCGGGCGACGTTGAGGGCCTGCCGCTCGGTGTCCACCCGCCCCATGTAGACGGTGCACTCCAGGCCCATCAGCGCGGCCGCGGTGGCGGTGGCCACCCCGTGCTGGCCGGCGCCGGTCTCGGCGATCATCCGCCGCTTGCCCATCCGCACGGTCAGCAGCGCCTGGGCGAGCACGTTGTTGATCTTGTGGCTGCCGGTGTGGTTGAGGTCCTCGCGCTTGAGGACGACCCGGGCGCCGCCGGCGTGCGCGGCGAAGCGGGGCACCTCGGTGAGGATGCTCGGCCGACCGGTGTAGGTGCGGTGCAGCCGGGCGAGCTCGTCGGTGAAGTCGGGGTCGAGCTGGGCCTTCTGCCGGGCCTCGTCGAGCTCCTCCAGGGCCGGCACGAGGGCCTCGGGCACGTACCGGCCGCCGTAGGCGCCGAAGCGTCCCGGGACCGGCGGGGCGGGGACGGGCTGCTCGGGAGTCGGCTGCTCGGAGGTGGGCCGCTCGGCGGTCATCGGGCCACCCCCGCGCTGCGCATCGCGTCCACCGCGGCGCTCGGGTCGCCGCCGGTGACCAGGGCCTCGCCGACGAGCACGGCATCGGCACCCGCCCGGGCCAGCATGGCGGCGTCCTCGTGGTCGCGGATGCCGGACTCGGCCACCCGCACGCAGGTCTCCGGGACCAGCGGTGCCAGCCGGGAGAAGGTCTCCGGGTCGACGTCCAGGGTCTTGAGGTTGCGGTTGTTCACGCCGATGACCGAGGCGCCCAGGTCGACCGCCCGGGTGGTCTCGACCTCGTCGTGCACCTCGACGAGCGCGGTCATGCCGAGCTGGCGGGTCAGCGCCATGAGCTCGCGGAGCGCGACGTCGTCGAGCGCGGCGACGATGAGCAGGATGATGTCGGCGCCGTGCGCCCGGGCCTCCCACACCTGGTAGGGGGTGACGACGAAGTCCTTGCGCAGCACCGGCAGGTCGATGGCGGCCCGGACCGCGTCGAGGTCGGCCAGGCTGCCGCCGAAGCGCCGGGCCTCGGTGAGCACCGAGACGGCGCTGGCGCCGCCGGCGGCGTAGCGGGTGGCCAGCTCGGCCGGGTCGGGGATGTCGGCGAGCGCGCCCTTGCTCGGGCTGGAGCGCTTCACCTCGGCGATGACGGACAGGCCGGGGGCACGCAGCGCCCCTTCGCCGTCACGGGCCGCGGGCTGGGCCTCGGCGAGCCGCTGCAGCTGCTCGAGGGGGGTGTCCTGCTGCCGCGTGGACAGGTCGTCCCGGACACCGTCGATGATCTGGTCGAGGACGCTCGGCATGCGCCCCAGGTTACTCGTCGCGGACGGGTGCCCCGCCCTCGCCCGCCGGCTCCTCGCCCCGCCCGACCCGGTCCCAGTCGGAGTCCACCCGCTCGCCCCGGGCGCCGCCGACCTGGTCCGGGTCGGCGCCGGCCTCGTACCGGCCGCCGAGGCGCTGCCAGCGCCGTCCGCCGACGGCCCCGGCCGCCGCGGCGAGCAGCTGCAGCGCGCCGCCGGCGACCGCTACCCACGGCCAGGGCGAGAGCTCTGCGGTGGCCTCGAAGGCGCCGGTGCCACCGGAGCCGCGGGCGGCCACCTGGCCGAGGACGAGGTCGGGCTCGAGGATGACCCGCAGGCTCACCCCGATGGTGCTGATCGCGCCGATCGCCATGACGGCCAGGGCGATCCACCGGGCGATCCGGCCGGCGGTGACCGCGGCCACCGCCGCCGCCGGGCCGACCAGCGCGATCGCCGCCAGCCCGGTCACCGCCTCGGTGCCGGGGGCCTCGGCGGCCACCGGGCCGGCCACCCCGTTCGCACTGCCGGTCAGCCAGGTCGCCCGGGTGGCCAGCAGCACGACCACGAGTGCGGCGGCGCTGAGCAGCACCACCCCGACCTTGCTGGTGAGGATCCGCAGCCGGCTCATCCGACGGTCCGCATCGCCCGCGCGGTGGCGACGGCGCCGAGGGCGGCGCCGGCCTTGCTCACGCACTCCTGCTGCTCGCTGGCCGGGACGGAGTCGGCGACGATCCCCGCACCGGCCTGGACGTGCGCCTGGCCGTCCTTGAGCAGCGCGGTGCGGATCGCGATGGCCATGTCCAGGTCGCCGTGGAAGTCGAGGTAGCCGACGACCCCGCCGTAGATGCCGCGCCGGCTGCGCTCGTAGCGCTCGATGAGCGCCAGCGCCCGCGGCTTGGGGGCGCCGGAGAGGGTGCCGGCCGGGAAGGTCGCGACGAGCACGTCGAAGGCGCTGCGGCCGGGGTCCATCTCGCCGATCACCGTGGACTCGAGGTGGATGACGTGGCTGTAGCGGCGGGTCTCCATGAACTCGACGCAGTCCACGGTGCCGGCCAGGCACACCCGCTGCAGGTCGTTGCGGCCGAGGTCGACGAGCATGAGGTGCTCGGCCCGCTCCTTGGGGTCGGCGAGCAGGTCCTCCTCGAGCAGCATGTCCTTCTCCGGGGAGTCCCCGCGCGGCCTCGTGCCGGCGATCGGGTGGGTGATGGCCTGCCGCCCGGTCACCTTCACCAGCGCCTCCGGGGAGGAGCCGACCACCTCGTAGCTGCTGCCGTCCGGGTGCGGCAGCCGGACGAGGTACATGTAGGGGCTGGGGTTGCTGGCGCGCAGCGCCCGGTAGACCTCGAGGGCGTCGACGTCGCAGGTCGTGCTGAAGCGCTGGGAGAGGACCACCTGGAAGACCGCGCCGGAACGGATGTCCTCCTTCGCCTCCTCGACGATCTCCTCGTAGCGCTCGGCGGTGACGTCGCTGCGCACCTCGCCGCGGGCCGCCGCCAGCGCGTCGGTGTCGATGGTCGCCACCGTGCTGGCGGCGGGCGCCGCCAGCCGCTCGACCATGGCGTCGAGCCGGTCGACCGCGTCCTGCCATGCCTGCTCGACCCGCTCGTCGGTGCCGTCGTGGTTGATCGCGTTGGCGATGAGCAGCAGCGAGCCGTCGCTGTGGTCGACGACGGCGAGGTCGGTGGCCAGCACCAGCCCCATCTCGGGGACGTCGAGGACATCCGGCAGCTCGCTCGGCACCCGCTCCCAGCGCCGCACCGCGTCGTAGCTGATGGCGCCGACCATCCCGCTGGTCAGCGGCGGCAGGCCGGCGATCGGCTCCGTGCGCAGCGTGTCCAGGGTGGCCCGCAGCACCTCGCCGGGGTCGCCCTCGGTGGGGATACCGGCCGGCGGCTCACCGATCCAGCGGGCCCGGCCGTCCTGCTCGGTGAGGGTGGCGGCGCTGTCCGCGCCGATGATCGACCAGCGCGACCACACCCCGCCGTGCTCGGCCGACTCCAGCAGGAAGGTGCTCGGCCGGTCGCCGGCCAGCTTGCGGTAGACCCCCACCGGGGTCTCGCCGTCGGCCAGCACCCGGCGCACCACCGGGACGACCCGGCGGTCGGCAGCCAGCACCCCGAAGGTGTCCAGGTCGGGCCAGGTCCGCCCGGGTGAGAGATCGGGAAGGAAGATCTGCGGCGTCGGATCCGTCGGCTCGCCCGCATGCGGCGCGGCGGCGCTCACCGGGCGCCCTCGCCGACGACGGCACCGAGGTCGCGGCCGTCGAAGCAGGTCCTCGTGCCGGTGTGGCAGGCGGCCCCCACCTGGTCCACCCGGACGAGCAGCGCGTCACCGTCGCAGTCCATGGCCACCGAGCGCACGTGCTGCAGGTGCCCGGAGGTGTCGCCCTTGCGCCAGTACTCCGCCCGGCTGCGGGACCAGTAGGTGACCCGGCCCTCGGTCAGGGTGCGGCGCAGCGCCTCGTCGTCCATCCAGCCCAGCATGAGCACCTCGCCGGTGTCGTGCTGCTGGACGATCGCAGCGACGAGGCCGTCGGCGGTGCGCCGCAGCCGATCGGCGATCTCGGCGGGCAGGGTCGCCTCCTGCGCGGGCGCGCTCTCGGAGGGGATGTCGGAAGCCACCCGCTCATTGTGCCGTGGCGGTGGGTGGCGCCCGACGGGCGGGGCGCGACGCCCGACGGGCGGGGCGCACGGCAAGACGGGCAGGGCCCGACGCCCGACGGGCGGGCGGCCGGCCGTGGGTCCGGGCGAGCCGGCCGGGGCCGCTGCTGCTCGTCGTCACCCTGCCCCGGGGACCACGGTGCTTCGCCCCTGGGCCGGGCCCGCCCTACCCTGGAGGCGATGTCACGTCCGGACCGTCCCCCTTCGTCCTCCGGCACCGGCCCGACCTCGGAGCCCGGGACGGCCGCCTCCACCACCGGACCGGCGCGGACGATCAGCCACCGGTGGCGCTGGCGGCCGCGCTGGATGTGGATGCTCACCCTCGCTGTCGCGGTGATCCAGCTGGCGAACGCGGCGCTGCGTCTCGCTGCCGGCGAGATCGGGTGGGGCGTCGCCACGCTGCTGCTGGCCGGGCTCTTCGGCTGGATCAGCTGGGAGCACTGGTCGAGCGGCGTGGTCGCCGATGCCCGTGGGGTGCACGACCGGGGCAGCCCGCCCTACAAGCCGAAGGGCCGGCTGCCGGCGATCGACGTGCCGTGGGACGAGGTCGCCCAGATCCACGTCCCGGAAGGTCGCCGCGACGTGCGCCTGGTCACCCACGACGGCACCGAGCACCACCTGCAGGGGCTGCGCGGCCCGGACCTGACCCGCCTGCGGGCGATCTGGCGCGCATACGCGGACTGAGCACGTCGACCCCTTCGCGCGTAGGACCGCGTGTGTCCGCCAGGACCGCATGCGCGGGCGGGCGAGCCCGACAGTCCTAGGACTGTCGGGTTCCTCGGTACGGTGATCGCATGACCTCGGACGCGCGGGTGTGGCCTCGCCAGCACGCCTGGGTCGGGCCCTGCGCGCTGGTCGCCGGGATCCTGATGCTGGTCGTCGGTCTTCTGGTGGTCGTGCAGGGGGGTGAGCTATGGATCGTGGTCTACCTTCTGGGCGGGCTGGCGAACATTGCCAACGGAATGATCCTCACCGGCGTCCGGACCGTGGCCACCGAGCGCGGCATCCACTGGCAGAACCTGGCCACCGAGACCCGCTGGCTCCCCATGAGGCGTCCCCTGGATCTGGGCTGGGACGAGGTGACCGATATCCGCGTGCGTGGCCAGCGCTTCGGCGGCCGGCTCAGCCTGGTCACCGCCGACGATCCCGACGTCGAGGTACCCCTGGTCCCCGCGGAGGACCTGGACGAGCTGCGCAGTCTCTGGCTGGACGCCTGTGGCAGTGACACCGCCCCGGGCAGCGCAGGCTCGGCACCTCCCATGTCGCCGGCTCATCCCGACGCCGCGCGGCCGCCCCGGGGAGTCGACCTAGGAGCGCTGCTGCGCCGCCCACGAGGCGTGCAGCCGGGCGTAGCGCCCGCCCGCGCCGACGAGCTCGCGGTGCGGCCCGCGCTCGACGATCCGGCCGGCGTCGACCACGACGACCTCGTCCGCCGCCTCGGCCGTGGAGAGCCGGTGGGCGATGGCGATCGAGGTCCGGCCGGCCATGAGCCGCTCCAGCGCGTCCTGGATCGCCACCTCGCTGGCCGGGTCCACCGCGGAGGTCGCCTCGTCCAGGACGAGCAGGTCCGGGTCGGCCAGGTAGGCGCGCACGATGGCGACCAGCTGGCGCTCCCCCGCGGAGAGGTTCTCCCCGCCGGGTCCGACCCCGGTGGCCAGCCCGGCCGGCAGCCCGTCCAGCCACCAGCCCAGCCCGAGGTCGCGCACCGCCGCGGCGATGACATCGTCGTCGGCGTCGGGCGCTCCGACCCGGACGTTCTCGGCGAGCGAGGCGTCGAAGAGGAAGCCCTCCTGCGGCACGAGCACCACCCGATCCCGGAGCGAGGAGAAGCGCACCGTGCGCAGGTCGTGCCCGTCCAGCAGCACGACGCCGTCGTCCGGGTCCATCAGCCGGGTGAGCAGCTTGACCAGGGTGGACTTGCCCGACCCGGTCTCCCCGACGACCGCGACCCGGCTGCCCGGCGCCACCCGCCACGAGATGTCCCGCAGCACCGGCTCCGCCCCCGGGTAGGCGTAGGTCACCTCGCGCATCTCCACCTCGACCGGCCCCCGGGGCAGCTCCACCCCGGACTCCCCCGGGTCGGCGACGTCCGCCGGGGTGTCGACGACGGCGATCACCCGACGCCAGCCGGCCACCGCGTTCTGCAGCTCGTTGAGGGTCTCGGTGGCCTGCTGCACCGGCTGGGTGAAGAGGTTGACGAGGAAGAGGAAGGCGAGCAGCCCGCCGAGGGTGACGTCGCCGCGGACGGCCAGCCAGGTGCCCACGGCCAGCACCACGGCGACGGTGAAGCCGGAGAGGAACTGGCCCGAGCTGAAGGCCATCGTGGAGCGGATGTGCGCGCCGACCCCGGCCCGCCGGTGCGCCTCGACGGCCGCGTCGATGCGCTCCCCGGTGCGCTGCTGCAGGTGGTGAGCCCGGATGGTGGCCGCCCCGCCGATCGACTCGCTCACCGCGGCGAGGACGTCGCCGACCCGCTCGCGCACCCGCAGGTAGGCCCGCCCGAGCACCGGCTGGAAGCGCGCGATGACGAGCATCAGCGGCACGAAGCAGCACCACACGACGAGGGTGAGCACCGGGCTGTAGGTCAGCATGAGCACGGTCGAGACGACGATCTGCCCGAGGCTGATGACCAGCATCACCCCGCCGAACTGGACGAACTGGCTGATCGTGTCCACGTCCGAGGTCACCCGGGAGGTCATCGACCCCCGCCGTTCCGTGCTCTGGGTGAGCACCGAGAGGTCGTGCACCTGCCGGAAGGCGGTGCGCCGCAGCGTGGCCAGACCCCCTTCGGCGGCCCGGTAGAGCCGGGAGATGACGAGGTAGCCGGCGGCCGCGGTGATCGCCACCACCAGCGCCGACCACGCCACGGTCTGCCAGACCACCGCGGTGTCCACGCCGCCGGGGGCGAGCAACCCGTCGTCGGTGGTGCGCTGCACGGCGATCGGGACGACCACCCGGCCCCCGGTCATCACCGCGGCCAGCAGCAGCGTGACGGCGAGCCCGCGGGTCAGCTCCGGCGAGATCTGCAGCCCGCGCCGCAGCATGTGACCGGTGGAGCCGGTGGCGCTGGCCACCGTGGAGCTGCGCGACGACGGGTGCTGCTCGGGCGGGGTCCGGGTGCTCGTGCTGCTCATGGCGTCCCCTGCGTCGAGCGCTGGGCCGCCTGCTCGGAGTAGGCGGTGACCAGACGGCGGTACCCCGGGTCCCGCGCCAGCAGCTCCTCGTGGCTCCCGACGTCGACCACCCGGCCCTGCTCGAGGTGGACCACCTCGTCGGCCAGGGCGATGGTGGAGAGGCGGTAGGCGACGAGCAGCACCGTGGTCCCGGCGCTCTCGTGCCTGGCGCCCGCACCCGGGGACGGGCGCTCCCCCAGCCCGCGGAGGATGGCCAGCTCGACCTCGGGGTCGACCGCCGAGGTGGCGTCGTCCAGGACGAGCAGCCGCGGGTCGCGGACCAGCGCACGGGCCAGCGCGACCCGCTGCCGCTGCCCGCCGGACAGCGTCGTGCCACGCTCGCCCACCGGGGTGTCCAGGCCGCTCGGCAGGGCGTCGACGAAGCCGTCGGCGCGGGCCACCCGCAGCGCCTCGCGGACCGCGGCCTCGTCGATCGGCTCGCCCAGGGTGATGTTGCCCCGGACGGTGTCGTCGAAGAGGAAGGTCTGCTGCGGCACCAGGGCCACCGCACCAGGCACCTGGCCGTCGGCGAGCTCGCGGGCGTCGACGCCGTCCAGGCGCACCGTGCCGGCGGTGGGGTCGACGAGCCGGGCGACCAGCTCGACGAGGGTCGACTTGCCGGAGCCGGTGGCGCCGACCACCGCGACCGTGCGACCGGGAGCGATCCGCAGGCTGACGTCGCGCAACGCGTCGCGACGTCGCCGGTCGACAGGGTGGTCCGGACCGGCGTCCATGTCGCCGACCTGGCCGGACCCGCCCTCCGCGGGACGGGCGTCACCCGTGCTCCCGTCCGCCAGGTCGGCCCGCGGCGAGCTCTCGTAGCGGTAGCTCACCCGGTCCAGCTCGACCGCCAGGCCGCCACCGTCCGGCAGCCGCCGCTCCCCGAAGGTCATCTCGCCCTCGGCGGCCAGCACGGCAGCCACCCGGTCCCAGGCCACCACCGAGCGCGGCACCTCCCCCAGCACCCACCCGATCGAGCGCACCGGGAAGGCCAGCAGGGCGATGAGGAAGGCCACCTGGACCACCTCACCGGCGGTCATCGCGCCGCTGCCGACGCGCTGGGTGCCGACGGCGAGCACCAGCAGGGTGCCGATCTGCGGGATCGCCTCGACCACCGGCTCGAAGACGCCGCGCACCCGACCGACGTCGACGTTGGCGCCGCGCAGCCGGTCGACGACGGCGCCGAAGCGGGCGCTCTCCCGCCCTTCGGCACCCATCGCCTTGACCACGAGCGCCGCGTCGAAGGACTCGTGGGCCACCTCGCTCACCTCGGCCCGCAGGCGCTGGCTGCGGGCGGCGAGCGGGGCCATGTAGCGCTGGTAGACGGCGTTCACCACCAGCAGCAGCGGGAAGACCAGGCCACCGACCAGGGCCATCACCGGGTCGACGAGCAGCATCTGGACGATGCCGAAGGCGAGCATGGTGAGCACCCCGAGCGCCATCGGCAGCGGCATGAAGATGAACCAGGTGGACTCCACGTCGGTGTGCGCGTTGGAGAGCAGCTGGCCCGACGGGTGCCGGTGGTGCCAGGAGAGCGGCAGCCGCAGGTACTGCCGGGTCACCCGGCGGCGGTCGTGCGCGGCCGCGGCGAACATCGTCATCGCTCCACCGATCCGACGCATCACCACGCCCACCGTCGCCGCCAGCACCACCCCGCCGACGATGCCGAGGATGGCCAGCAGGGTGCTCGGGTCAGCCTCCCCCGCGGTCACCGCGGGGGTGACCTGGTGCTCGGTGACGTGGCCGACCGCCCAGGCGATGAGCGAGGTCGCGGCACCGTAGAGGGCGCTGCCGACGACGGCCACCGCGAAGGGGGCCGGCGCCTGACGCACACCACGGGCGATGATGCCGCCGGCCCGTCGCAGCGACACCTGACGGCGCAGCGACGCGTCCCGACCCTGCGACGCCCGACCCTGGCCACCGCCCTCCGCCACGTGGCCTCCTCCTGGTTCGCCGTGCTGCCGTCGCCGTGCTGCGGGCCCGGATCACCTGCAGGTCCGGGATGCAGCGGCTACCCTGCCATGTCAGACCGACAGCCCCGGTCCCGATGGAGGCATGCCGTGGCGCACCTCGCCCGTACCGAGCGCGACGCGCTCTGCGACACCCTCGTGCAGGCCGGCCCTGAGGCCCCCACCCTCAGCGGTCGCTGGCTGGCGGCCGACCTCGCCGCGCACCTCATCGTGCGGGAGGGACGCCCGGACCTGGCCGCCGGGGTGGCGCTGCCGCCGCTGTCCGGTCGTACCGATCGGGCCATGGAGCGGCTGGTGCGCGAGACCCCCTTCGCCGACCTCGTGGAGCGGGTCCGCTCCGGTCCTCCGGCCTGGCACCCCACCCGGCTGACGCCGGTCGACGAGATGGTCAACCTCGTCGAGATGTTCGTCCACCACGAGGACGTCCGCCGTGGCGGTGACGACGCCTCCCCGCGTCGATTGGCTCCGGCGATGACGCACGCGCTGGGGGCCCGGCTGCGGCTCATGGGTCCGCTGCTGGCCCGGGGTGTCACCGGCGTCTCGATCCACCTCGTCACGCCGACCCGGCGCACCCGGCTGGGTCGCGGCCAGGACCCCGTCGTGGAGATCCACGGGCAGCCCGGCGAGCTGCTGCTCTTCCTCTTCGGGCGGCGCGAGGTCGCCGAGGTGGAGCTGGTCGGCGACCCGGTCTCCGTGCAGACGCTGTGGGATGCCCCGCTGGGGATGTGAGCGACCGCTGCGGCGCGGGTGGGGTCAGTCGGCGCGGCCGTGGCGCACCGGGTACCCCGCCTCGCCGAGGGCGTCCTTGACCTCGCCGATGCCGACCTCGCCGAAGTGGAAGATGCTGGCCGCGAGCACCGCGTCGGCCCCCGCGGCCACCGCGGGCGGGAAGTGCTCCGCCGCACCGGCGCCGCCGCTGGCGATCACCGGGACGGCGACCTGCGGGCGCACCTGGGCGATGAGGTCGAGGTCGAAGCCCGCCTTGGTGCCGTCGGCGTCCATCGAGTTGAG
The DNA here is from genome assembly GCF_013408565.1 of Janibacter alkaliphilus. Lineage (NCBI taxonomy): Bacteria > Bacillati > Actinomycetota > Actinomycetes > Micrococcales > Intrasporangiaceae > Janibacter > Janibacter alkaliphilus. The sequence continues at coordinate 2,877,788 of NZ_JACBZX010000001.1, forward strand.
CAGGATCTCGCCGGCCCCGAGCTCGGCCGCGCGGGCGCACCACTCCAGGGCGTCGATACCCGTCCCGCGCCGACCGCCGTGGGTGGTGACCTCGAAGTCGGCGGTGGGCCGCCCGTCGTCGCCGCGCCGCCGCCGCACGTCGGCGGAGAGCACGAGCACCTGGGCACCGAAGCGGTCGGCGACCTCGGCCACCAGCTCGGGCCGGGCGATGGCAGCGGTGTTGACCCCGACCTTGTCGGCGCCGCAGCGCAGCAGCCGGTCGACGTCGTCGACGGTGCGCACCCCACCACCGACGGTGAGCGGGATGAAGACCTGCTCGGCGGTGCGGCCGACGACGTCGTAGGTGGTCGCCCGGTCGCCGCTGCTGGCGGTCACGTCGAGGAAGGTCAGCTCGTCGGCACCGGCCGCGCCGTAGGCCCGGGCCAGCTCGACCGGATCACCGGCGTCACGGAGGTTCTCGAAGTTGACGCCCTTGACGACACGCCCGGCGTCGACGTCGAGACAGGGGATGACACGGACGGCGAGCGGCACCCGGCCAATCTACCCGGCACCCTCCGAGCCGCTCTCGTCCTCCCCAGCCCCGCCGCGGTCACCGCGTCGCCGCATCCGGGGGCGGCCCTACCCCCGCCTCGGTGTCGGCACCCGCCGCTAGCCTCACCCCCTGTGGGAGCCGAGACCGAGCAGGCCGCCGACCCGGCGCACGTGGACGCCGTCCTGGCCCGGGCGCGCACGTCGGTCCCGGCGTGCGGTCCGGTGACCGTCGTCGCGCTCGACGGACGCAGCGGGTCGGGCAAGACCACGCTCGGGTCGGCCGTGGCCGATGCGTGGGGCGCTCCCCTGCTGCACATGGACGAGATCTATCCCGGCTGGGACGGGCTGGCGGCCTCGGTCGGGGTGCTCGAGGAGCAGGTGCTGGCGCCCCTGGCACGGGGCGAACGGCCCGAGTACCGGCGCTGGGACTGGACGCACGACCGCTGGGGACCGCTGCGCCGGCTCCCGGCCGAGGACCGGCTGGTCGTCGAGGGCTGCGGCGTCGCCGTCCGACCGGCCGGAGACCGGGCGGCCGTGCGGGTGTGGCTGGAGGCGCCCCGCGTCCTTCGTCAGCGGCGGGGTCTCTCCCGGGACGGCGAGGCCTACCGGCCGCACTGGCAGCGCTGGGCCGCCCAGGAGGACGCCCTCTTCGCCGCGGACGGGACCCGCGAGCGTGCCCACCTCGTGCTGCGCACCGGGGCCGACGCCCCAGGTGGCACCCAGCCGGAGCAGGGATGATGGACCGGTGAGCATCCGCGCCGAGGTGAGAGCCCTGACCCCCCGGTCGAGCTGGCGCACCCGGGTGGCCCGGGTGCGGGACCGCTCGGCCCGGCTGGCCACCTCCGCGGTGGGGGCGGCCCTGGCCTGGTGGTTCGCCCGGGACGTGCTGGACCACCCGCAGCCCTTCTTCGCGCCGGTGACCGTGCTGGTCACGCTCGGCCTGAGCTACGGGCAGCGGCTGCGCCGGGTCCTCGAGCTGGTCGTCGGGGTGGCCGTCGGGGTCGGCATCGGGGACCTCTTCGTGGCCATCTTCGGCACCGGCGTGTGGCAGATCAGCCTGGTCGCCTTCGTCGCCATGTCGATCACCACCTTCCTCGGGGCCGGTCCGCTGCTCTCGGTGCAGGCCGGCGTGCAGGGGGTGATCGTGACGACCCTGGTCGCCGCGCCGGACCAGGCCTTCAGCCGGTGGGTCGACGCGCTCGTCGGTGGGGTCATCGCCATCGTGCTGGCCACGCTCGCGCCGGCCGCGCCGGTGCGCCGGCCGCGGCGGGCGGCCGCGGAGTTCGTCGACGAGATCGGCGAGATCATGCGGGAGATCGGCGAGGCGCTGCGCTCGCGCGACGAGGTCGCGGCGACCCGGGCGCTGCGCCGGGCCCGGGACACCGAGGAGCGGCTGAGCACCCTGCGCACCACCGCCGACGAAGGGCTGGAGGTAGCCGCGATCTCGCCGCTGCACCACCGCCGCCGCCAGGAGGTGCGGGCGATCGCCGACCTCATCACCCCGCTGGACCGCTGCGTGCGCAACCTGAGGGTGGTCGCGCGGCGGGCCGGGGTCGCCATCCGGGCGGACGAGACCGTGCCGGACTCCTACATCGACCTGCTCAGTCGGCTGGCGGACGTGGTCACCGCGATGAGCGAACGGATCGACGAGCAGCAGGTCCCCGACTTCGCCCGGGAGGGGCTGACCGAGATCGCCGACGACAGCCGCGCGGGCGAACCGGGGGCCAGCCTGTCCGCCGAGCTCATGCGGGCCCAGATCCGGTCGATGTGCGTGGACCTGCTCATGCTCACCGGGCGCACCCACGACGAGGCCAGCACCGACCTCATCCCGAAGGTGGATCCGGCTCCCCGCAGCCCGGACCAGCCGTAGCCCCACCCCCGTAATAGCCCGGGCAGCTGCGCACCCACCCCGCAATTACCCGGGCAGTTGCGCAGAGGGCGGAATCTGCCCGGGCAGTTGCGCAGCTTCCCCCACAAAAGCCCGGGCAGCTGCGCACCCACCCCCGCAAAAGCCCGGGCAGTTGCGCACCCACCCCCGCAAGTACCCGGGCAGTTGCGCACGGGGGTCGTCAACTGCCCGGGCAGTTGCGCACCCACCTCGCAATTTGCCCGGGCAGTTGCGAAGGGGACGCGGGGTCAGGGTCGTCAGGCGGGGGGCTGGGCGATGAGGTCGGCGAGCCGCTCGGCCTCCAGGACGGCGTCGGTTCCGTCGGCCCGCTGGATCGCCATCACGGCCAGGTCGTCGCCGTCGGCGAGGTCGAGCCGGGGCCAGGGCATCCCCCCGGAGAAGCGCACCGCCTCGATCTCGGGCCACGGCACGAGCCGACCCGGCCCGATGTTGCGCACCCACAGGCCCTCGCCGCGGGGTTCGGCGCGGATCGTGGCGTAGCGGGACATCAGGCCGGCGATCGCGGCGCCCATCGCGGTGATCATCACCCGGTCGACGAGCTGGTACTTCTCCGGCAGCAGCACCGCCAGCACGATCGCCGCGACCAGCACGACGACGCCGACGATCACCGGCACCACCCGGCCCCGGCGCGGGCGGAAGACGTGCGTGGGCACGTCCGCGGCGGTCACAGCCGGCACGCGGTGATCTCGGTGACGAGGATCGCCCGGGCGCCCAGGTCGTAGAGCTCGTCCATGATCTGGTTGGTCCGCCCGCGCGGCACCATCGCCCGCACCGCGGTCCACTCGGTGTCGTGCAGCGCGGCCACGGTCGGCGACTCCAGGCCGGGGGTGAGCTCGACCGCCTGGTCCACCAGCGTGACCGGGCAGTCGTAGTCGAGCATGACGTACTCGCGGGCGCGCACCACCCCGGTCAGCCGGCGGTGCAGCACGTCCAGTCCCCGGGCATCGGCGTCCGGGGCGCTGATGAGCACCGCCTCGCTGCGCAGGATCGGGTCGCCGAAGACGGTCAGCCCCTGGTTGCGCAGCGTCGTGCCGGTCTCGACGACGTCGGCGATGGCGTCGGCGACTCCGAGCATGATCGCGGTCTCGACGGCCCCGTCGAGCCGGACCACCTCGGCGTCGACCCCGGCACCCCTCAGGTGGTCGGCGACCAGCGTCGCGTAGGAGGTGGCCACCCGGCGGCCCTGCAGGTCGCCGACCTGCGAGACCTCGCCGGCGCGGGCCGCGAAGCGGAAGGTGGAGCCGCCGAAGCCCAGCCCCATCACCTCGCCGGCGGTCGAGCCGGAGTCCAGCAGCAGGTCACGGCCGGTGACCCCGGCGTCGACCTGACCGCGGCCGACGTAGAGCGCCACGTCGCGGGGGCGCAGGTAGAAGAACTCGACCCCGTTGTCGGGGTCGGCCACGACCAGCTCCTTGCTGTCGCGGCGCACGCGGTAGCCCGACTCGCGGAGCATCTCCACGGTGGGCTCGGACAGGGACCCCTTGTTGGGGACGGCGATGCGCATGGTCGACCTCAGAGGTGGGCGTAGACGTCGTCGAGGCTCAGGTCGGCGTCGAGCATGAGCACCTGCAGGTGGTAGAGCAGCTGGCTGATCTCCTCGGCCAGCTCCTCCCGGCTCTGGTACTCCGCGGCCATCCACACCTCGGCGGCCTCCTCGACCACCTTCTTGCCGATGGCGTGCGTCCCGGCGTCCAGCGCGGCGACCGTGCCGGAGCCCTCAGGGCGGCTCGCCGCCTTCTCCCGGAGCTCCTCGAAGAGGGCGTCGAAGGTCTTCACGGCCCCAGGGTACGGGGCGCGGCTCACGCCTTCGCCATCCGGTCGCCTCCCCCGGATCCCGGCGCATCCGGGTCCTCGCCGCGCTCGGCGGCGCCACGGGTGGCGGCCACCCAGCGGGTGAAGCCGTAGAGGACGAAGGCGCCGTAGAAGATGTACATCACCGCGGTCGGCACGTAGCCGGTGGCGAAGCCCAGCGGCACCCCGACGAGGTCGACGGCGATCCAGGCGAGCCAGAACTCGTTCCACCCGCGGGCCATCATGTACGTCGCCAGCATCGAGCCCACGAAGATCCAGGCGTCGCACCAGAAGTACCACCACTCCGGCTGCCAGTACGGGTTCGGCGAGGCCTCCCAGAGGCGGACGAAGACCTCGTGGGCGAGCACAGTGCCCCCGGCCCAGACGGCGATCACCGCCACCCGCTCGCCGGGGCGGGCCCAGCGGGGCACGATCGCCGCGCCGTCGTCGCCGGTGCCGGCCTGCTGGCGGGCCCGGCGGTGCTGGGTCCAGCGCCACCAGCCGTAGATGCTCGTGATGATGAAGAAGACCTGCCGCCCGGCCTGGCCGAAGAGCGGGATGCGCTCGTCGGCGCCGAAGAGCGCCCCGAGGTAGACCGCGAAGAGGATGATGTTGGCGCTGATCCCGACCGGCCAGGCCCACACCCACCGCTTCATCCCGAGGTAGGCGCTGGCGATGCCGATGAGGATGCCGAGGGTCTCCAGGTAGGAGACGTCGTAGCCGCCGACCGTGGCGTGCGCGGCGATGAGCTGCTGGAAGAGGTTCTGCTCGGGGTCGGCCGCGAGCACGAGCGAGGGCATGGCAGGTCCTTGTCCGCACGCCCTCTCCCGTCCGGACTGTCACCGTCGGCCCTGGTGTCGCACCAGAGTTCACCGGCTGCGTCGGGCAGCCGGGTCGCGGGCTCATCACCGCCGGTTCGGAATCTCACCGAGTCACGAGGTCGTGCCGGGCCATCCTCCCCGGCGGCCGCGTCCCTCGGCAAACCGGTGGCGCGCCGGTGGCCCGCTGGCCAAGGATGGGGCGATGGAGCTGACCGAGCGCACCTTCCGGGGCCTGGCGAGATCGTCGCCGTGGCGCTGGCAGAGCGTGCACCTCGTCCGGCACGCCCACGGCGGCGCTCCCGAGGAGGCGGTCATCGGGGCGCGTGTCGAGGCGTGGATCCGGCGCCCCGGCCTCATGCGGGTCGTCGCCGACGGCCGGACCGAGGTGTTCCGGGAGCGGGCTCGAGCGGCGGCGCGGTACTCGACCCGGACGTGGGGCAGGGGCGGACGCCGCAGGACGCTCGCCCGTCCGGGGACGGTGATCCCGGCCGTCGACGCCGACGGACTGGTCACCGTGCGCCCGCCGGACACCGTCGTCGATCTCGACGACCCGATGTGGCAGTCCTACGCCTGGATCGCCATGCTCGACCCGGCCGAGCTCGCCGACGGCGACCCTGACCGGGACCCCGCGCTGCCGGCCGGCGCCGAGCCGCCGCCGCTCGATCCCGATCCCTACCCGTGGGCCGGGTGGCCGTCCTACGCGGCGCCCGTCGGGGTCGAGGTGTCCGACCTTCGCGAGACGGAGCGGGCCGGGCGGCGGACCTGGTGGGCCCGCGCTGTCCCGACCTCGGCCTACCAGCCGCGGTGCAGCTGCTGTCCGCTGCTGCCCAGCGAGGTGGCCGACCGGATCGAGGCCGAGGACGGCGGTCCCCCGCTGGATCCTGGGGTGAGCTATCCCGCGTCCTTCGAGGTCGCGCTCGACGTCGGTACCGGCATCTGCGTGGCCGTGCACCCGCAGCTGCCCTCGACCCGGAGCCTGGACGCCGAGGACAGCGGGTTCGACGTGGAGATCCGCGCCGTCGACCTCGACCTGCCCAAGGGGTTCTTCCGCTGAACGGTCGCGGACCGTGCACTGCGACCAGTCAGTGAGCGTGCCGCCCGGCCAGCTCGCGCAGCTCGCCGATCGCGGCCGCCGCGTCCTCGGCCCCGTAGACCGCCGAGCCGGCGACGAAGACGTCGGCGCCGGCCTCGGCGCACTGCTCGATGGTGCGGGCCGAGACGCCGCCGTCGACCTGGATCCACACCTCGCCGCCGTGCCGGCGGACCGCCTCGCGGACCTGGGCCACCTTCGGCATCTGGTCGGCCATGAAGGCCTGTCCGCCGAAGCCCGGCTCGACGGTCATCACCAGCACCATGTCCAGCTCGGGGAGCAGCTCCTCGTAGGGGGCGAAGGGGGTGCCCGGCTTGAGCGCCATGCTCGCTCGGGCCCCCTGGGCCCGGATCTCGCGGGCGAGACGGGCCGGGTCCGCCGCGGCCTCGACGTGGAAGGTGACGCTCTGCGCGCCGGCCTCGGCATAGGGCGGCGCCCACCGGTCCGGGTCCTCGATCATCAGGTGGCAGTCGATCGGCACCGGGCTGACCCGCAGCAGCGACTCGACCACGGGCAGGCCCAGGGTGAGGTTGGGCACGAAGTGGGCGTCCATGACGTCGACGTGGGCCCAGTCGGCGGTGGCGATGGTGTCCAGCTCGGTCTGCAGGTTGGCGAAGTCGGCGGAGAGGATGCTCGGGGAGATCTGCACGGGTGCTCCGGTTCAGGGTCGGGTCGGCGGGTGGATCGTCCGGTCGGTGGTTCGGCGGGGTCGGTCGGCGGGGTCAGTCGGTGTGGATGGACAGGATGTTGCCGACCCCGTCCTCGACCTGGAAGTGCAGGCCGATCTCGGAGCGGGTCAGCTCCTCGCGGAAGGTGAGCCCGGCCCGCTTGAGCCGCCAGTACTCCAGCTCGGCGTCGGCGACGGCGAGCATGAGCACCGGCAGACCCTCGCGCAGGCAGTGCTCCTGGTAGCGGCGCACCGCCTCGTCGCGGATCGGCTCAAGGTTGATCTGGCAGCCACGCTCCCACCCGGTCCCGGGGCCGAGGATGTAGAGGTCGTGCTGGGGGACGACGAGCACGTCCCGGAAGCCGAGCACCTCGGTGTAGAAGCTGTAGGCGGCGGCCGGGTCGGTGACGTGGATGCCGGCGACCATGACCCGCATCAGGACTGCTCCGTCTTGCGCAGCAGGGCGAGATACATCCCGTCGGTGCCGTGGGTGTGCGGCCACAGCTGGGCGGCCGGGCCCTGCCCGAGCGAGTCGACGGCGAGGCTGCCGGGCCGCGCCACGCCGACGAGCGCCTCACGGGCGTCGACCTGCTCGACGTCGCCGCGGCGGCGCACCAGGTCACCGACGACGAAGGTGGTCTCGGACAGGTGCGGCGAGCAGGTCGCGTAGCCGATGACCCCGCCGGGCCGGGTGGCGTCGATGGCGCTGCCGAGCAGCTCGCGCTGCAGGGGGCCCAGCTGGGCCAGGTCGTCGGTGCTGCGCCGCCAGCGGGCGTCCGGGCGGCGGCGCAGCGCCCCCAGGCCGGTGCACGGCGCGTCGACGAGCACCCGGTCGTAGCCGCCGGGCTCCTCCTGGCCGACGAGGCGCCCGTCGCCGGTGCGCACCTGGACCGGCGGGCCTGGTGGTCCGCCGTCACCCGCGCCGCCGCCACCCGCGCCGCCGTCACCCAGCAGCGGACGGAGGGTCTGGCGGACCAGGTCCGCGCGGTGCTCGCTGATCTCGTTGGCGACCAGGGTGGCTCCCTGCTGGCCGGCCAGCGCAGCGAGCAGCCCGGCCTTGCCCCCGGGGCCGGCGCACAGGTCGAGCCACCGCTCGGGCCCGCCGTCGGGGCGCGGGGCGATCTCGGCGGCGGCCAGCGCCAGGGCGAGCAGCTGGCTCCCTTCGTCCTGCACGGCGGCCCGCCCCTCGCGCACGGCGACCAGGTCGCCGGGGTCGCCGGAACCCAGCAGCGCCGCCACCGGTGACAGCCGTCCCGGTTCGGTCCCGGCGAGCTCGTCCGGCGTGGACAGGCCGGGCCGGGCCGCGAGCGCGACCGGGGCGGGGGTGTTGTGCGCCTCGAGCAGCTCGTCCAGCACGCCGTCGATGTCGCCGGCGTCCGCCGCGCCGTGGCCGACGAGGGCCTGGCGCAGCGCCTTGACGATCCACACCGGGTGCGAGCGGCGCACGGCGAGCCGCTCGGCCGGTGGCTCGGCGGGCACCACCGCGGTCAGCCAGTCCTCGCGGCTGCGCTCGCTGATCCGGCGCATCACGGCGTTGACCAGGCCGGCGGCCCCCTGGCCGGCGACGTCCCGGGTCAGGGCGACGGACTGGTCGGCGGCCGCGTGCTCCGGCACCCGCATGCCGAGCAGCTGGTGGGCGCCGAGCCGGAGCACGGCGAGCACGTCGGGGTGCAGGCGCTCCACCGGACGATCGGCGGCCTGGGCGATCACCGGGTCGTAGAGACCACGCATCCGCAGCGTCCCGTAGGTGAGCTCGGTGGCGAAGGCAGCGTCCCGGCCGGACAGCCGGGCGCGGCGCAGCGCCTGCGGCAGCTCGAGGTTGGCGTAGGCGCCGCCGTCGACCGCGCGCAGCACCTGGTGCGCCGCGGTGCGGGACGGGTCGGCCCGACGGTGACGCTGAGAGGGGGCGGTGCGCGACCGCTGACCGCCCGGGGCTCCCCCACCGCGTCCGCTAGGCCGGTCTCCGCCGCGTTCGCGCTGTCCGCCGGTCCGGTCTCCACCGCGTCCGCGCTGCCCGCCGGGGGCTCCCCCGCCGCGCCCACTAGACCGGTCCCCGCCACGTCCGCCGGACGATCCCCGGCCACGCCCGCCCGAGGCTCCCCCGCCGCGCCCGGGGCGCGTGCCGCTCTCGTCACTCATCGCCGAGCACCTCGTCGTCTCCGATCCGCGCGCCGCGGGCCCAGTCGGCGGCGGGCATGGGCTTCTTGCCGAGCGGGGTGACCTCGCCGAGACGGACCGGTCCGTCGGCGGCACCGACGAGCACCTCGTGCTTGCGGACGGCCACCTGCCCGGGCGCGAGGTCGACCTGCTCCTCGGCGCGGGTCACCGGGCCCAGCCGCAGCCGGTCGCCGCGGACGGTGGTCCAGGCGCCCGGCGCCGGGGTGCAGCCGCGGACGATCCGGTCGATCGCCAGGCGCGGCAGCGTCCAGTCGACGCGGGCGTCGGCGGGGGTGAGCTTCGCGGCGTGGCTGATCCCGTCGGTCGGTTGCGGCTGCGGGACGAGCCGACCAGCCGCGATCCCGTCGAGGGTCGCGACCATGAGTCCCGCGCCCCCCTCGGCGAGCCGCCCGAGCAGCTCACCGCTGGTGTCGTCGGGCCGGATCCGTTCGGTCATGGTCCCGTAGACGGGGCCGGTGTCCAGCCCCTCCTCGATGGCGAAGGTGCTGGCCCCGGTGATCTCGTCGCCGGCGATGATCGCCCGCTGCACCGGCGCGGCCCCGCGCCAGGCCGGCAGCAGGGAGAGGTGCAGGTTGACCCAGCCGTGCGCGGGGATGCCGAGCACCGCACCGGGCAGGATCTCGCCGTAGGCCACCACCGGGCAGCACTCCACCGCGAGGTCACGCAGCCGCTCGGCGACGCCGGGGTCTCGCGGGCGCTCGGTGATCACCTCGACCCCGTGCTCCTGCGCCAGCGCCCGGACCGGCGAGGGCTGCAGGGTGCGGCCGCGACCGACGAGGGCGTCCGGGCGGGTGAGCACCGCGACCACCTCGTGGTCGGAGTCGAGCAGGGCGCGCAGGGTGGGCAGGGCCACCTCTGGGGTTCCGGCGAAGAGCAGTCGCACGCCGGCGAGTCTAGGTGGCGAGGTCGCTGGTCCGACCACGGCCGTGCTCAGCCGAGCGCGTCCCGGGCCCCGACCCGGACCGCGGTCAGGTCACGTTCCTTGCGGGCGCTCTCGCCGGCCCGCAGGTCGTGCAGCGCCCGCGCCAGGGCGGGGCCGCGGTCGAAGGCCGCTCGCACCACGAGGATCGCGTGCTCGTCGTCCCCGGGGACCGGCAGCGGACCGAGCGCCTCTCCCCCGGCGCGGTCCACGATCTCGACGATCTGGCGGCAGCGGCCTCGGGTGGTGCGCACCTGCGCCGACCAGGAGGTCGGCGGCAGCCCGAGCTCGGCCCGCTCGGCCAGCTCGCGGCCGACGAACCACTGCGGGTCCCAGCGCACCAGCGCCTCCACCGGGGGCAGGGTCACGTGACCGGGCGCGCCGGCCAGCACGACCACCCCGCCGTCGGTCCACGAGCGCGCCAGCGCGGCAGCGGCGAACCACCGCCGGACGGCTTCCTCGGCCGCCCGCAGGTCGGGTCGGTCCAGCAGCGCCCAGGCGTCCAGCAGCAGCACCGCCCGGTACCCCCCGTCGGCCACCGGCTCGGCGCCCGGGGTGGCCACGACGATCGCCGGGTCGGACCCCACCTGCTCGCGCACCCGGTCTCCCCCGGAGGTCAGCACCGGTACCCCGGGGAAGGCCCGCCCGATCTCCTCGGCGGTGCGCCGGGCGCCGACGACCCCGGCGCGCAGCCGGGTGCCCTCGCAGTGCGGGCAGACGAAGCCGGAGGGTGAGCGGGCGCACCAGCGGCACTCGGGTGCCCGGTCCGGGCCGGGCAGAGCCAGCGGGCCGTGGCAGTGCTGGCAGCGGGCCGGAGCCCGGCAGGAGGCGCAGGACATCGCCGGCAGGTAGCCGCGGCGCGGCACCTGCAGCAGCACCGGTCCGTGCTGCAGCGCCTCCCGCGCGGCGCGCCAGGCGCTGGAGGGGATGTGCGCCCGGGCCCCCGGGCCGTCGCGCTCCTCGTCGATCCCCTCCCCGGCCACGACCACTCGGGGCGCCTCGCGCCGGGGGGGCGTGCCGCCGATCACCGGCAGCCGGCCGGCGCCGACGAGGGCCGCGGTGTCGGTGGACATCGTCAGACCGCCGACGAGCAGGGCAGCTCCGGCCAGGTCGGCGCGGGCGGTGAGGACCTGACGCACGTGCGGGTAGGGCGAGCGAGGTTCCTGGTGCAGGTCGTCGCCGTCGTCCCACCACGCCACCAGCCCGAGGTCAGGGACGGGGGCGTAGGCGGCGGCCCGGGTCCCGACGACCACCCGGACGTGGCCGCGCAGCGCCTTGAGCCAGGCGGTGTAGCGGGCCTGGGGCCCCTGGTCCGCGGTGAGCCGCACGTGCCGGTCCGCGCCGAGCACCTCGGTGAGCGCGGCGTCCACCCGGGAGACGTCCCGCAGATCGGGGACGACGATGACCGCCCCGCGGCCGGACTCCTCGGCGGCCCGGGCGGCCTCGGCCAGCGCCCGAGGCCAGTCGCGCTCCGGCGGGCGGGAGGGCGCGGCCAGCCAGGCGGCGCGCGGCGACTCGCCCGCCCGGACCCTCCGCCACCAGGCGGCGCCCGCCCGGTAGTCCTGCCACACCGGCGGCACCGGGTCGTCACCGACCGTCGCCGATCGCTCCGCCGCCTCGGACTCCTTGGCCTGCGCGGCCGCAGCGGACTCCTCGGCCCCCCGGACCTCCGCCGTCTCGGCCTCCGTGGCCACAACGGACTCCTCGGTCTCTCCGACCTCGGTGGCCGGCTCCCGCGGCAGGGCCCGCTCGGCGCGGGCGTGCCGCGGGGGGATCGCCAGCCGCAGCACGTCCTGCACGGTCCCGGCCTGCTCGGCGGCGACCCGTCGGGCGGTCTGCAGCACGTGCGGGGTGAGCACCGGCTCGTCCGAGACGACCGTGCGCAGCGGCGCCAGCCGGCCCTCGTGCACGGCCTCGACGCGGCGCTCCACGAGGTAGCCCGGGCGGTCCTGCCCGGCGAAGCGCACCTTCACCCGCACCCCGGGCCGGGCCGCCTCGTCCAGGTCGTCCGGCACCGCGTACTCGAACTCGTGGTCCAGGTGCGCCAGCCCGCTGTCCACGAGCACCGCGGCCACCGGCCGGGTCTGCCGCGCCTCTCCCCGCCCTTCGGACGGCGCCGCGGCCTGCCCGCTGCCGTCGGCACGCCCAGCGCCGCCGGCGGGCGCGGGCACGTCGAGCAGCGCCTCGGGCTGGTCGGTGCGGGACATGCGGACAAACGTAGCCGGGCGGGGCGACAGCCCCGCCCGGCGACGTCAGGTGTCGGCCGTGGTGCGCCGGATCAGCCGGCCACCGCGCGCTGCAGGTCCTCGACCCGGTTGCGCTGCTCCCACGGGAAGGCGCCCTCGACGCCCGGCGCCGAGGTGCGGCCGAAGTGGCCGTAGGCCGCCGCGGGGGCGTAGATCGGACGGAGCAGGTCGAGCTCCTCGACGATGGCCAGCGGCCGCAGGTCGAAGACCTGCTCGACGGCCTTCTGGATCTTCTCCACCGGGGCGGTCTCGGTGCCGAAGGTCTCGATGTAGAGGCCGACCGGCTGCGCCTTGCCGATGGCGTAGGCGACCTGCACCTCGCAGCGCCGGGCCAGACCGGCGGCCACGACGTTCTTGGCGACCCAGCGGGTGGCGTAGGCGGCCGAGCGGTCCACCTTCGAGGGGTCCTTGCCGGAGAAGGCGCCGCCACCGTGCCGGGCCATGCCGCCGTAGGTGTCGACGATGATCTTGCGGCCGGTCAGGCCGGCGTCGCCCATCGGGCCGCCGATGACGAACTTGCCGGTCGGGTTGATGAGGTTGCGGTAGCCCTCGGTGTCCAGGCCGCCGGGGACCGCGTCCGCGATCCCGGCCACGACCGGCTTGATGACGTGGGTGTCGATGTCGACGCCCAGCTGCTCCTGGGTGATCTCCTCGGCGTGCTGCGTGGAGAGCACCACGGTGTCCAGCCGGACCGCGCGGTCGCCGTCGTAGTCGATGGTCACCTGGGTCTTGCCGTCCGGACGCAGGTAGTCCAGGGTCCCGTCCTTGCGGACCGTGGACAGCCGCTCGGAGAGGCGGTGCGCCAGGAAGATCGGCAGCGGCATCAGCTCGGGGGTGTCGTCGCAGGCGTAGCCGAACATCAGGCCCTGGTCACCGGCGCCCTGCTTGTCCTTGGGGTCGATGCCGCCGGTGCGGTTCTCGAAGGCGGTGTCCACGCCCTGGGCGATGTCCGGGCTCTGCTTGCCGATGGAGACCGAGACGCCGCAGGAACGGCCGTCGAAGCCCTTCACCGAGCTGTCGTAGCCGATCTTGTCGGCGACCAGGTCGCGGATCAGCGTCGGGATCTCGACGTAGGTCTGCGTGGTGACCTCCCCGGAGACGTGCACCAGCCCCGTGGTCACCATGCTCTCCACGGCGACCCGGCTGTAGGGGTCGTCGCGCAGCATGGCGTCGAGGATGGTGTCGGAGATCTGGTCGCAGATCTTGTCGGGGTGACCCTCGGTCACCGACTCGGAGGTGAAGAGTCGTCCGGACACGCAGTGCTCCTGTCGTCGTGCGTCTGTGTCGTGCGAGGTGAATGTCTCGTGCGGTCTCGGTGCTCGCCCCGGCGGTCACGCGCGCCAGCGGTGCCGCGCAGCCCGGACCGGACGCGGTCCGCGCGTCAGTCTAGGCAGAGACCAGCCGCGGACCCACGACGTCCCAGATCGTGTCGGCGATCTCCCGCTTCGAGGCGGGACCGGCCGGGACCGGTGCGGCACCGTCGCGGGAGAGCACGTGCACCATGTTCGTGTCCTGGCCGAAGGTCTTGCCGACGCCGACCTCGTTGACGACGAGCAGGTCGCAGCCCTTGCGCTCCAGCTTGGCGCGGCCGTGCTCGAGCACCGACCCGGACGCGTCACCGGTCTCGGCGGCGAAGCCGACGATCAACGGTGCCGTCGCCGCACCCCGACCGGCCACCAGGCCGGCGAGGATGTCCGGGTTGCGGACCAGGCGGATCGTCGGGGCGGCGTCGGGGTCGGCCGGGTCGTGGGTCTTCTTGATCTTGGCGTCCGCGTACTCCGCGGGACGGAAGTCGGCGACGGCGGCGGCCATCACCACGACGTCCGCCTGCGGCGCGCGCGCGGTCATCTCGGCCTGCAGCTCCAGGGCGGTCTCGACCCGCACCACCTCCACCCCGACGGGAGCGGGCACGTCGGTGCTGGCGGCCACCAGGGTGACCTCGGCGCCGCGGTCGGCGGCTGCGGCGGCCAGGGCGACGCCCTGCTTGCCGGAGCTGCGGTTGCCGAGGTAGCGCACCGGGTCCAGCGGCTCGCGGGTGCCGCCGGCCGAGACGAGCACGCGACGACCGGCGAGGTCAGCGGCGCGGCCCGCCGGCCCGTCCGCGGCACCGGCCGGGCTGGCCGAGGTGCCGCGTGCGGCCTCCGGGGTGCCTGCTGGCTCCCCGCCAGCGTCGGCCACCGCGGCCAGCGCCGCGTCTCTGATGACCTCCGGCTCGGGCAGCCGCCCGGGACCGGTGTCGGCGCCGGTGAGGCGACCGGCCGCGGGCTCGACGACGTGCACGCCGCGCTCGCGCAGCAGCGCCACGTTGGCGCGGGTGGCCGGGTGCTCCCACATCTCGGTGTGCATGGCCGGGGCCAGCACGACCGGGCAGCGGGCGGTGAGCAGCACGTTGGTCAGCAGGTCGCCGGCCAGCCCGTGGGCCGCCTTCGCCAGCAGGTCGGCGGTGGCCGGGGCGACGACGACCAGGTCGGCCTGCTGGCCGAGCCGGACGTGCGGCACCTCGGTGATGCCGGTCCACACGTCGGTCTGCACCGGGCGCGAGGACAGGGCCTCCCAGGTGGGTGCCCCGACGAAGCGCAGCGCGGCCTCGGTGGGCACCACGGTGACCTCGTGCCCGGCCTCGCTCAGCAGCCGCAGCAGCAGCGCCGCCTTGTAGGCGGCGATGCCGCCGGTGACACCGAGGACGATCCGCACGCTGCGTCGGCTCCGGGTCCGGCGCTCAGGCGGAGGCGTCGTCGCCGGCGGCGTCGACGTCCGGCTCGGCGGCCGGGACGGCCTCCGGCGCCGACGCGGCGACCGGAGCCGCCGCCGGGACGCCCTCGGGGCGCTCCTCCCGGGTGAGCAGGCCCTCGTTGATCTCGCGCAGCGAGATCGACAGCGGCTTCTCGTGGACCTGGGCGTCGACCAGCGGGCCGACGTGCTCGAGCAGGCCCTCCTGCAGCTGGGCGTAGTAGGCGTTGATCTGGCGGGCGCGCTTGGCGCTGTAGAGCACCAGGGCGTACTTGCTGTCCGCCTTGGTCAGGAGGTCGTCGATCGGCGGGTTGGTGATGCCGATGGGGTTGGCCTGGGTGCCGGACACAGAGGCGTCCTTCGCGTCGGGGTCAGTGGGAACCCATCAATGATACGAGCTCCTCGGCCGCACGGCGAATGTCGTCGTTGACGACCACCGCGTCGAACTCCTCCTGGGCCGCCATCTCGACCTTCGCGGTCTCCAGACGGACCGCTCTCTCCTCCGCGCTCTCGGTGCCCCGGCCCTCCAGCCGGTGCACCAGCTCGTCCCAGGACGGCGGCGCGAGGAAGACGAAGTAGGCCTCGGGCATGCTGGCCCGCACCTGCCGGGCGCCCTGCAGGTCGATCTCCAGCAGCGGCATCAGCCCCTGGTCCAGGGCCTGCTCGACCGCCGCCCGCGGGGTGCCGTAGCTGGCCCGCCCGTGCACCACGGCCCACTCCAGCATCTCGCCGCGGCGGACCATGTCGGCGAACTGGTCACCGCTGACGAAGTGGTAGTGCACCCCGTCCTGCTCCCCCGGCCGCGGCGGCCGGGTGGTCGCCGAGACGCTGAGCCAGACCTCGGGATGGTGCTCGCGCACCCAGGCAGCGACGGTCCCCTTGCCGACCGCGGTGGGTCCGGCGAGGACGGTCAGGCGCCGCGTCACGCCCGGTCGAACTTCGCGACCAGCGCCGCGATCTGGTGCTGGCCCAGCCCGCGCACCCGGCGCGAGCGGGCGATGCCGAGGTCGTCCATGACCTGGGCGGCCTTGACCCGGCCGATGCCGGGCATCGACTCGACCAGGGCGAGCACCTTCATCTTGGCGATCGCCTCGTTGGTCTCGCGGTCGGCGATCACCTCGGCGATCGAGCCCTGCGAGTGCTTCAGCCGCTGCTTGATCGCGGCCCGCTCGCGGCGGGCGGCGGCCGCCCTGAGCAGCGCGTCGGCGCGCTGGTCCGCTGTGAGTGGAGGTAGTGCCACGGTTCTCTCGCCTCCGGGGTCCCGGCCTGCCGGACGGCCTTCGCCCGGTATCTGATCAGTGTCCCAGCACCCTAGTCCAGCGCGCCAGGGGCGATCATCCGGTCCACCTCGGCGGCCACCTGCTCGGCCCGTGCGCCCAGCGCGGCCCGGTCCGGGCCGGCCCGCAGCACGTCCCGGCTGCTGGCGGCGAGCACCTGGCCCAGCGCATCACCGAAGACCCGCCGCACGTCGTCCGCGGTGGCCCCCTGGGCGCCCAGCCCCGGGGCCAGCAGCGGTCCGCCGGAGGCGGCCAGGTCGATCCCGAGCCGCTGCACGGCGTCGCCGACCGTGGCGCCGACGACCAGCCCGATGCTGCCCAGCTCCCCGCGGGCCCGCGCCGGCGCGTTGTCCTCCCCGGCCGCGTCGGCGACCGCCCCGGCCACGCTGCGGCCGTCCGGGAGCCGGGCGTGCTGCACCTGCGCGCCCTCCGGGTTGGAGGTGAGGGCGAGCACGAAGACCCCGCGCCCGGTCTCCTGGGCCAGGTCGATCGCCGGTCGCAGCGCCCCGTAGCCGAGGTAGGGGGACATCGTCACCGCGTCCGCGGCCCCGGGGGCGTCCGGGGCGAGCGAGGCGTGCGCGTAGGCCTCGACGGTGGTGCCGATGTCGCCGCGCTTGACGTCCAGGATGCTCAGCGTCCCGGCCGCCCGCAGCGCCGCCAGGGCCTCCTCGAGGACGGCGACGCCGGCCGCCCCGTGGACCTCGTAGAAGGCGGACTGCGGCTTGACCGCGGCCACCCGTCCGGCGAAGGCGGTGACGCAGGTCTCGGTGAAGGCCCGCAGCCCGTCCAGGCCGGGCGTCAGGCCCCAGCTCTGCAGCAGCGCGCGGTGCGGGTCGATGCCGACGCAGAGCGGGCCGTGGGCATCCATGGCGGCGCGCAGCCGACGGCCGAAGGGGACCGGTCCGGGGCCTGCGGCCGGGTCCGGGGCGGGGTCGGGTGCCGTCACGGTCAGCCTCTCGGGTAGCGGTCGTGGGCGATGCCGACGACGTCGGCGAGGCGCTCGAAGCCGTGCCCGGCGATCAGCCCGGCGAGCTCCTCACCCACCCGCTGCGGCGCGGTCGGGTCGTGGAAGGCGGCCGTGCCCACCTGGACCGCGCTGGCCCCGGCGGCGACGAGCTCGAGCGCGTCCCGCCCGGTGCGTACGCCGCCGACGCCGACGATCGGTGCGGTGCGCAGCCGGCCGGCCCGCATCGCCGCGGACACCTGCCAGATGGCGCGCACCGCGGTGGGCCGGATCGCCGGCCCGGACAGCCCGCCGGTGGCCGCGTAGAGGTGCGGTCGCAGCCGCTCGGTGTCGATGGCCACGCCGAGGGTGGTGTTGATCATGGTCAGCCCGTGCGCGCCCGCGGAGAGCACGACGTCGGCGATCTCGACGATGTCGGTGACGTCCGGGCTGAGCTTGGCCAGCATCGGGGTCCCCCGGGGCACCTCCTCGCGGACCAGGGTGATCACCTTGTGCGCACCGTCCGGGTCGCAGGCGAAGACGAGGCCGCGGTTGGCGACGTTGGGGCAGGAGATGTTCACCTCGATCGCGGCCACGCACGGGGCGTACCGGCTGCGCATCACCGCCCGGGCCACCGCCGCGAACTCGGAGGCGGTCGAGCCGGCGACCGAGACGACGACCCGGGCGCCGATCGAGTGCAGCCAGGCCAGGTCCTCCGCGACGAAGGCCTCCACCCCGGGGCCCTGCAGCCCGATGGCGTTGAGCATCCCGGACGGGGTCTCGGCCATCCGCGGGGTGCCCCGGCCCGAGGCGGGCTGCGCCTTGACCGACTTCGTCACGAAGGCGCCGAGCCCGGACACGTCGATGAGCCGGTGCATCTCCCGACCGTTGGCGGCGCAGCCGCTGGCGGTCATCATCGGGTTGCGCAGCCGCACCCCGGCCAGGTCGACCGACATGTCCACCGGCCGGTCCGTCACGGCCTGCGCGGGCCCGCTCATCGCCGGGCCGCCGCGGGAGCGCCGAGGGTGCCCTCGGGGACGTCGCAGTAGCCGTCGGCGAAGGCGTCCCAGCGCACCCGGTCGCCGCGGAAGACCGGCCCCTCCAGGCAGCTGCGGGTCATCCGGGTGACCCCGTCCCGGCCGATCACCGGCATGACGCAGGTCATGCAGATCCCGACGCCGCAGGCCATCGCCTCCTCGACGGCGACCTGGGCGACGATGCCGTGCGCGTCGGCGATCTCGGCCAGCGACCGCAGCATGCCCATCGGGCCGCAGCCGTAGAGCACCCCGGCCCCGGTGCGGGCGATGACCTCCGGCAGCACGTCGGAGACCCAGCCGCGGGTGCCGGCCGAGCCGTCGTCGGTGGTCACCGTCACCGCGTCCGCCACGCGACGGGCGCCGACCACCCCGAAGAGCCGGTCGGCGTCGGCGGCGCCGAGGACGATCTCCACCGGGCAGCCGCGCTCGCGCAGCCGCTCGGCGAGCCAGGCCAGCGGCGCGGCGCCGTAGCCGCCGCCGACGAGCACGCAGGGCACCGGCTCGGTGGGCATCGGGAAGCCGCGGCCGAGCGGACCGAGCACGTCCAGGGTGCTGCCCGGGCCGAGCGCGGTGATCGCCTGCGTCCCGGGTCCGTGGGCGGCGACGACCACCTCGGTGGTCGCCCCGTAGCTCCCGGCCGGGCTGACCCGGTGGATGGAGAAGCTGCGGCGCAGCAGCATCGAGCCGGTGGCCCCGTCCCCGACCGCGACGGCGACGAACTGCCCGGGCCGGGCGAGCTCGGCCAGCCCGGGGGTGGCCAGGGTCAGGTGCCGGTAGGCCCCGGCCGGCTCGTTGGCCACGACCTCGGCGACCACCTGCACCAGCCCGGCGCCCTCGCGGGCGGCCACGATGCGGGCGCCCCGCTCGCCAGCACCGTGCGCGCCGGCGAGAGGGCCGCCCGGTGCTCCGGGGTGGGGCTGGGTCATCGGCCCGTCCCGTAGAGGTCGAGGTCGGCGGCGTGCTCCTGCAGCGGCTTGACCGACAGCTCGCCGCGCAGCCGGGCCTCGACGGCCTGCACCGCGGCGCCGAGCTGCTGGACGGTGGTGACGATCGGCTTGTCCATGGCGGTGGTGGCCGCCCGGATGGCGTAGCCGTCGGCGCGGGCGTACTGCCCCGAGGGGGTGTTGAAGACCATGGCGATGTCGCCGGCGAGGATCCGGTCGACGATGGTCGTCTCGCCCTCGGCGTGCTCGTGCTGCTTGGCCACGAGCTCGCACTCGATCCCGTTGCGGCGCAGCACGTCGGCGGTGCCCTGGGTCGCGGCGATGTCGAAGCCGAGGTCGGCCAGCCGCTTGATCGGGAAGATCATCGCGCGCTTGTCCCGGTTGGCGACCGAGACGAAGACGGTGCCCGAGGACGGCAGCCCGCTGCTGAGGGTGCCCAGCTGGCTCTTGGCGAAGGCGGAGCCGAAGTCGGCGTCGATGCCCATCACCTCGCCGGTGCTGCGCATCTCCGGCCCGAGCAGGCTGTCGACGATCTCGCCCTCGGCGGTGCGGAAGCGGCGGAAGGGCAGCACCGCCTCCTTGACGGACATCGGCGCGTGCGCCGGCAGCATCGAGCCGTCGCCGTCGGCCGGCAGCAGGCCCTCGGCGCGCAGCTCGCCCACGCTCGCCCCGAGCATCACCCGGGCGGCCGCCTTCGCCAGCGGCACCCCGGTGGCCTTGGCCACGAAGGGCACGGTGCGGCTGGCCCGCGGGTTGGCCTCGAGGACGTAGAGGACGTCCTGGGCGAGCGCGTACTGGACGTTCATCAGGCCGCGCACCCCGATGCCCTCGGCCAGCGCCAGGGTGGCCTCGCGGACCCGGCGCAGCTCGGTCTCGCCGAGGGTGGCCGGGGGCAGGGTGCACGAGGAGTCGCCGGAGTGGATGCCGGCCTCCTCGATGTGCTCCATGATCCCGCCGAGGTACATCTCCCGCCCGTCGTAGAGCGCGTCGACGTCGATCTCGATGGCGTCGTCGAGGAAGCGGTCGATGAGGATCGGGTGCTCCGGGCTGGCGATCGCCGCCCGGGTGACGTAGTCGGAGAGGGTCTCGTCCTCGTAGACGATCTCCATGCCGCGGCCGCCGAGGACGTAGCTGGGGCGCACCAGGACCGGGTAGCCGATCTCGCCGGCGATGGCCACCGCCTCGTCGGCGCTGTAGGCGGTGCCGTGCTTGGGCGCGTTGAGCCCGGCCTGCTCCAGCACCCGGCCGAAGTGGCCGCGGTCCTCGGCGAGGTCGATCGCCTCCGGGGAGGTGCCGACGACCGGCACCCCTTCGTCCTTGAGCGCCTGGGCCAGGCCGAGCGGGGTCTGCCCGCCGAGCTGGACGATCACCCCGGCCACCGGGCCGGCCGCGGTCTCGGCGTGGATGACCTCGAGGACGTCCTCGAGGGTCAGCGGCTCGAAGTACAGCCGGCTGGAGGTGTCGTAGTCGGTGGAGACGGTCTCCGGGTTGCAGTTGACCATCACCGTGTCGTAGCCGGCGGCGCGCAGCGCGAAGCTGGCGTGCACGCAGGAGTAGTCGAACTCCACGCCCTGGCCGATCCGGTTCGGCCCGGAGCCGAGGATGATGACGGCCTCCCGCTCGCGCGGCTCGACCTCGCTCTCCTCGTCGTAGGCCGAGTAGTAGTAGGGCGTGCGGGCGGCGAACTCGGCGGCGCAGGTGTCCACGGTCTTGTAGACCGGGCGCACCCCGAGGGCGTGCCGCACCCCACGGACCACCGACTCCGGCATCCGGCGCAGCCGGGCCACCTGGGCGTCGGAGAAGCCGTGCCGCTTGGCCAGGGCGAGCAGGTCCGGGGAGAGCCGCTCGGCGTCGTGGATCTGCTGGGCGAGGTCGTTGATCAGCGCCATCTGGTCGAGGAACCAGGGGTCGATCTTCGTCGCCTCGTGCACCTCCTCGACGCTGCAGCCGCCGCGCATCGCCTGCTGCACCAGCACCAGGCGGCCGTCGGTGGGGGTGACCGCCCGCTGCAGCAGGCTGCGGGCGGTCTCCAGGGTGGGCTGGTCGCCGTCCCAGTGGAAGGGGGCGTCCGGCCGCTCCGCGGAGCGCAGCGCCTTCTGCAGGGCCTCGGTGAAGCTGCGGCCGATGGCCATCGCCTCGCCGACCGACTTCATCGTCGTGGTCAGCGTCGGATCGGCCGCCGGGAACTTCTCGAAGGCGAACCGGGGCACCTTGACGACGACGTAGTCCAGGGTCGGCTCGAAGGAGGCGGGGGTCTCGGCGGTGATGTCGTTGGGCACCTCGTCGAGGGTGTAGCCGATGGCCATCTTGGCGGCGATCTTGGCGATCGGGAAGCCGGTCGCCTTGCTGGCCAGCGCCGAGGAGCGGGAGACCCGCGGGTTCATCTCGATGACGATGATCCGGCCGTCCTCGGGGTTGACCGCGAACTGGATGTTGCAGCCGCCGGTGTCGACGCCGACCTCGCGGATGACCGCGATGCCGATGTCGCGCATCCGCTGGTACTCGCGGTCGGTGAGGGTCAGCGCCGGGGCGACGGTGATCGAGTCGCCGGTGTGCACCCCCATCGGGTCGAGGTTCTCGATGGAGCAGACCACGACGACGTTGTCGGCGTTGTCGCGCATCACCTCCAGCTCGTACTCCTTCCAGCCGAGGATGGACTCCTCGAGGAGCACCTCGGTGGTCGGGCTGTACTGCAGCCCGGCGCCGGCGATCCGGCGCAGGTCGGTCTCGTCGAAGGCGAAGCCGGAGCCGAGGCCGCCCATGGTGAAGGAGGGGCGCACGACCACCGGGTAGCCGAGGTCGTCGGCGGCGGAGAGCACCTCGTCCATGGAGTTGCAGATCCGGCTGCGCGCGGACTCGCCGCCAACCCGCTCGACGACCCCCTTGAAGCGCTCCCGGTCCTCGCCGAGCTCGATCGCCTCGACGTTGGCGCCGATGAGCGGGCAGTCGTACTTCTCCAGCACGCCGGCCTCGTGCAGGCTGATCGCGGTGTTCAGCGCGGTCTGCCCGCCGAGGGTGGCCAGCACCGCGTCGGGGCGCTCCCGCTCGATGATCTTCTCGACGACCTCGGGGGTGATCGGCTCGACGTAGGTGGCGTCGGCGAACTCGGGGTCGGTCATGATCGTCGCCGGGTTGGAGTTGACCAGGACGACGCGGATGCCCTCCTCGCGCAGCACCCGGCAGGCCTGGGTGCCGGAGTAGTCGAACTCGCAGGCCTGGCCGATGACGATCGGGCCGGAGCCGATGACGAGGACGCTGCTGATGTCGTCGCGCTTGGGCATGTCAGGCGTGGGCCTTCCGGTCGGAGGAGGAGAGGAGCTCGACGAAGCGATCGAAGAGGTAGGCGGCGTCGTGCGGGCCGGCCGCGGCCTCGGGGTGGTACTGCACGGAGAAGGCGCGCAGCGCCCCCGGCTGCCCGTCGGTCCCGCCGGCGGCGCGCAGCTCGAGACCCTCGACGACGTCGTCGTTGAGGCAGACGTGGCTGACCGTGGCGCTGCCGAAGGGGGTCTCGCTCGCCCGGTCCAGCGGGGCGTCCACGGCGAAGCCGTGGTTGTGCGCGGTGACCTCGACGGTGCCGGTGGAGCGGTCCATCACCGGCTGGTTGATCCCGCGGTGGCCGTAGCGCAGCTTGTACGTGCCGAAGCCCAGCGCTCGGCCCAGCAGCTGGTTGCCGAAGCAGATCCCGAAGTAGGGGATGCCGGCCTCGAGGGCGCCGCGCAGCAGCGCCACCGGCCCCTCGGCGGTCTCCGGGTCGCCGGGGCCGTTGGAGAAGAAGAGCCCGTCCGGGCCGTGCTCGCGGGTGCTGCCGGGGACGGCGAGCACGTCCTGCAGGGTGGCGGTGGCCGGGAGCACGTGCACCTCGATGCCGCGCTCGGCCATCATCACCGGGGTCATCGTCTTGATCCCGAGGTCGACCGCGGCGACGGTGAAGCGCTTCTCCCCCACCGCGGGCACCACGTAGCCCTCGTCGGTGCTGACCTCGGCGGCCAGCTCGGCGCCGACCATCGGCGGGGCGGCCCGCACGGTCTGCAGCAGGCGGGCGTGGTCGACCTCCGGGCCGTCGCCGAGGACGTCCCCGGAGAAGATGCCGACCCGCATCGCCCCGCGCTCGCGCAGGTGCCGGGTCAGCGCCCGGGTGTCGATGCCGCTGATCCCGACGACGCCCTGCTCGGTGAGGGCGTCCTCCAGCGAGCGGGTGGCCCGCCAGCTGCTGGGCCGCACCGCGGGGTCACGCACGACGTACCCGCTGACCCAGATGCGACCGGACTCGTCGTCCTCGTCGTTCCAGCCGGTGTTGCCGACGTGCGGGGCGGTCATGACGACCACCTGGCGGTGGTAGCTGGGGTCGGTGAGCGTCTCCTGGTAGCCGGTCATGCCGGTGGAGAAGACGGCCTCGCCGACGGTCTCGCCGACCGCGCCGTAGGCCTGCCCGCGGAAGCTGCGCCCGTCCTCGAGGACGAGGACGGCGGGCGGACGCTGGTTCAGCATGGGTGCACCTCGGGGGTCTCGCTGGTCTCGGGGGTGGTCGCGGTGAGCCGTCCGCGCAGCACGGTGCTGCGCACGGCCCCGGTGAGGGTACGGCCGTGGAAGGGGGTGTTCCGCGCCAGGCTGTGGCTGCGCTCGCGGTCCACCGTCGTACTCGCGGCCGGGTCGAGCAGCACGAGGTTGGCCGGTGCGCCGACCTCGACCCGGCCGTGGTCGGCCAGCCCGGCGATCGCCGCCGGGGTGGTGGACATGACCCGGGCGACGCCGGCCCAGTCGAGCAGGCCGGTGGTGACCATGGTCTCGGCGACCACCGCGAGGGCGGTCTCCAGCCCGGTCATGCCGAAGGCGGCGTCGACGAAGGCGTGCTCCTTGTCGTGCCGGGCGTGCGGGGCGTGGTCGGTGGCGACCGCGTCGATGGTCCCGTCGGCCAGCGCCTCGCGCAGCGCCCGCGCGTCGGCCTCGGGCCGCAGCGGCGGGTTGACCTTGTAGACCGGGTCGTAGCCGGTGAGCAGGTCGGTGGTGAGCATGAGGTGGTGCGGGGTGACCTCGCAGGTGAGGTCGGTGCCGCGGGCCTTGGCGGCGCGCACCGCGGCCAGCCCCTCGGCGGTGGTGACGTGGGCGACGTGCACCCGGCTGCCGGTGAGCCGGGCCAGCTCGGCGTCCCGGGCGATGATGCTCGCCTCGGCGGCGGCCGGCCAGCCGGGCAGCCCGAGCCGGCCGGAGAGCTCCCCCTCGTGGCAGCAGGCGCCGGGCCCGGCCAGGTCGGGGTCCTGGGCGTGCTGGCTGACCACCCCGCCGAAGGCGCGCACGTACTCCAGCGCCCGGCGCATCACCCGGCCGTCGGCGACGCAGCGCCCGTCGTCGGAGAAGACCCGCACCGCGGCCCGGGAGCGGCGCATCAGCCCGAGCTCGGCGAGCTCGGCGCCGTCCAGGCCCTTGGTGACCGCACCGATCGGCTGGACGTCGACCAGGCCGGCGGCGCGGCCGAGGTCGAGCACCCGCTCGGCCGCCTCGGCGGTGTCGGTGACCGGCGCTGTGTTGGCCATGGCGAGCACGGCGGTGTAGCCGCCGGCGGCGGCCGCGGCCGAGCCGGTGGCGATGGTCTCGGCGTCCTCGCGGCCGGGCTCGCGCAGGTGGGTGTGCAGGTCGACCAGGCCGGGCAGCAGCACCTGGCCCGCGGCGTCCAGGACGGTTGCCCCGGCGGGCGCGCTCAGGGTGCCGGCGTCCTGGAGGCGGGCGACGCGGCCGTCCTCGACGAGCAGGTCCACGGTGCGCTCGCCCAGCAGCGAGGCGCCGGTGACGAGCAGCGCCGGCGCCGGCCCGGCGGCACCGGCCTGTCCGGTGGTCGCGGCGGTGGCGCGCGGTGCGGTCGCGGGGGCGCCCTCCCAGGGGCTCGTCGGGGTCATGCCGCGCTCCCTTCGCCGGCCAGCAGGTGGTAGAGGACGGACATCCGCACCGCCACCCCCGCGCTCACCTGGTCCAGCACCAGGCTGCTGGCGGCGTCGGCCGCGTCGGCGGCGATCTCCAGGCCACGGTTCATCGGGCCGGGGTGGCAGATCACGCCGTCCGGGGCGGCAGCGGTGTAGGCGGCCAGCCGGTCCCGGGTCAGCCCGTAGCCGACGGTGTACTCGCGGGGCGTCGGGAAGTAGCCGCCGGACATCCGCTCGCGCTGCACCCGCAGCATCATCAGCGCGTCCGGGGTGCCGCCGACCTCGCCGGCGATGACCGCGTCCAGGTCGTGGCTGAGCGTGAAGCCGTCCGCCTCGGCCCAGGAGGTGGCCCCGCTGGGCATGAGGGTCGGCGGGGCGACCACGGTCACCCGGGCGCCCAGCCGCGGCAGGCTGAGCAGGTTGGAGCGGAAGACCCGGCTGTGCGTGACGTCGCCGACGATGGCCACGTGCCGCCCCTGCAGGCTGCCCAGCCGCTGCTCCAGCGTCCAGGCGTCCAGCAGCGCCTGGGTGGGGTGCTCGTGGGTGCCGTCCCCGGCGTTGACGACCACCGTCGGCGTCCCGGTCTCGTCGAACCAGCGGGCCACCTGGTGGGCCGCCCCGGACGCCTGGTGGCGCATGACGATCGCGTCCACCGACATCGCCGCGATGGTGCGGGCGGTGTCCCGCAGCGACTCGCCCTTGGAGGTGGAGGAGCCCTTGCCGGTGATGTTGATCGTGTCCGCGCTCATCCACTTGCCGGCGATCTCGAAGGAGGACCGAGTCCGGGTGGAGTCCTCGAAGAAGAGGTTGATGACGGTGCGGCCGCGCAGGGTGGGGATCTTCTTGACCTCGCGGCGCTGCACCTCGTGCATCTCGCCGGCGGTGTCCAGCACGCTGCGCAGGGTGGCGTCGTCGAGGTCGGCGACCGAGAGCAGGTGGCGGGTCATCGCGCTCCCCCGCTGATCGTCACCGAGTCGGTGGTCCGGTCGAAGCCGCTGAGCCGCACCCGCACCCGCTCGCTGTGCGCGGTGGGCAGGTTCTTGCCGACGTGGTCGGCGCGCACCGGCAGCTCGCGGTGCCCGCGGTCGACGAGGACGGCCAGGCGCACCGCCCGCGGGCGGCCGTAGTCGGCGAGCGCGTCCAGCGCCGCCCGCACGGTCCGGCCGGAGTAGAGCACGTCGTCGACGAGCACGACGACCCGGCCGTCGACGCCGGGCGCGGGGATCTGCGTCTGGGCCGGCGCCCGGGTGGGCTGGGCGCGCAGGTCGTCGCGGTACATGGTGACGTCGAGGGAGCCGGCGCGGACCTCGCGCTGCTCGATCTGCGAGACCAGCTCGGCGAGCCGACGGGCGAGCTCGACGCCGCGGCTGGGGATGCCCAGCAGCACGACGTCGGCGGCGCCCTTGTTGCGCTCGACGATCTCGTGGGCGATCCGGCGCAGGGCCCGGGCGATGTCGTCCTCGGTGAGCACCTCGCGACCGCTCTCGGGGTCGGGGGCGCCCGTCGCAGCGGGCGCGGGCTCGGGCGTGGGGGTGTCGGGGCACACGGTGCCGCAGACCTCCTTCTCTGCCTCACGGGACAGCGGTTAAAGGATGCCGGTCGGGGCTCACTCTAGGGGGTACCGGGCCCCCGTCGCTCACCGGTCCCGCTGGTGGCGCTCCCAGGTGTCCCGGGCGGCGCGCAGCGACGCCCCGACCCGGGTGGACAGGGAGGGATCCTCCTGCGCCCGGTGGTCCTCCTGCTCCTGGGCGTGGGTGGTCGCGTGGTGCCGGGCGGAGTAGCCGGCGCCGGCGAGCAGCCCCTGCTGGGCGGAGATCTCGCCCTCCTTCGTGGCCACCGCGACGTCCTCGGGCCGCAGGTCGCCGGTGCGCAGGTCGACCTGCTCGCTGAGGTAGCGCAGCACGACCGCGGCCACCGCGGCGAAGGGCACCGCGAGGAAGGCGCCGACCACCCCGAAGAGGGTGCTGCCGGCCGCCACCGAGAGCAGGATCACCCCGGCGTGCAGCTGCATCGAGCGTCCCTGCAGGAAGGGCTGCAGCAGGTTCCCCTCGACCTGCTGGACGACGATGATGATCGCCAGCACGATGAGCGCGCTGGTGACCCCCTGGGAGACCAGCGCCACGAGCACCGCCAGGGCACCGACGGCGAAGGCGCCGACGATCGGGATGAAGCCGCCGAAGAAGGTCAGCACGGCCAGCGCGAAGGCCAGCGGGATCTGCATGATGACCAGGCCGGAGCCGATGAGCACGGCGTCGACGGCGGAGACCACCGCCTGGGTCCGGATGAAGCCGCCGAGGGTGTTCCAGGCGCGCACCGAGACCTCGGTGAGGTGCCGCCCGGCGGTGCGGCCGGCCATCTTGCGGACGAAGGGCAGGAAGCGCGGCCCGTCCTTGAGGAAGAAGAAGGTGAGCACGAGCACCAGGGCGATGGTCACCAGCGCGTTGCTGAGGATGTTGACCCCGCTGAAGACGCCGGTGGCGATGTCGCCGCCGCGCTGGCCGATGAAGTCCTCGATCGAGGTCACCGCGTCGTCGATGGTCCGGCTGTCGATGTTGAAGGGGGGCCGGGCCAGCCGGTTCTGCAGGTCGTTCAGCCCGGAGGTGGCCGCCCGGGCCAGCGAGGTGGACTGCTCGACCAGCGACGGGGTGATCGCGCCGATGACCCCGAAGAAGACGGCGAAGGCGCCCAGGATGACCAGCAGCGAGGCCAGCCCGGCCGGGACCCCCTTCGAGCGCAGCCACCGGGTCGGCGGCCACAGCACGGTGGAGACGATCAGCGCGAGGATGATCGGCAGCACGCCGATCCACACCTGGCCCAGGAGCCAGAGCAGACCGGCGAGCGCGACCGCGATGATGATGCCGCGCAGCGACCACCGGGAGAGCGCCTCGACCCCGTCGCCGATGACCACGCTGCGATCCACCCCGCGGTTGGTGAGGTCCTCGTGACCGGCCAGCGGCGGCACCTGGGCCCCGGCCTCGTCGAGCTCGGCCTCATCCTCGGCGGAGGCACCGGGCGCTGCCGGCCCGTCGCGCAGCTCCGCCGGGTAGAGCTCCGCCGAGGCGTCTTCGTCGGCAGCCGCGTCGTGGGTCCCCGGCGAGGGGGGCCGCTGCGACCCGCCCTCCCCCGGGTCCGACCGGGGCCCACGCTCCGCGTCCGTGCCGTCCCCGGGACGGCGGGTCGACCCCGCCCCCGTGGCCTCACCGCGCCGCGGCGACCGCGGCGGCACGTCGACGTCCCCCGTCACGCGCGCCCCCGTCCGGGGGTCGGCCGGCTGCCCGGCTCCGGGCTGGTCCGGGGCCGGCGGGCCGTCCGGCGACCGCTCCTGGCTCATGCGTCCTCCCTGCTCATCCCTGGTGCTGGGGACATCATGACCGAGGTCCCGCGCCGGTGCGCGACCGGTTCCCGGATCGGTGCCGGTGTGCCAGCCTGGAGGGCATGAGCACGCTGAGCACCCAGGAGATCCTGCAGGCCGGGCTGGACGACTGGCGGCCGCTGGCCGGCACGCTGCGGGCCCGCTTCGCCACCGGCAGCTTCGTGGCCGGGCTGCGCCTCGTCGAGGCGGTCACGGAGGCGGCAGAGGCGGCCAACCATCACCCGGACGTGACCCTGACCTATCCGCACGTCGACCTGAGCCTGGTCTCGCACGACGTGGGTGCGCTCACCGAGCGCGACGTCGACCTGGCCCGCACGATCAGCGGCATCGCCGCCGACCAGGGGGTGAGCGCCGACCCGGCCGCTCCCACCGTGCTGGAGCTGGCCCTGGACACCGCGGACCGGGAGGCCGTGGCCCCCTTCTGGGCGGCCGTGCTCACCGGTGACGCGGGCAACGTCGACGGCGACGACGTCGTCGACCCCAGCGGTCGGGTGCCGCTGCTGTGGCTGCAGGGCACGCAGGCGCACGAGGAGCCGCGCCAGCGCTTCCACCTCGACGTGTGGGTGGCCCCGGACGTGGCCCCCGCCCGGATCACCGCGGCGACGAAGGCCGGTGGACAGGTGGTCGACGACAGCCACGCCCCCTCCTTCACGGTGCTCGCGGACGCCGAGGGCAACAAGGCGTGCGTCTGCACGGTGCTGGACCGCGCCTGAGCCAGGACACCGACCAGGACGGCAGCCTCTGCGTGTGCACCGGGCTGGACCGCGCCTGACGGCGGCTCGACGGCGAGGTCAGCGCCGGGCGCGCACCTCGCCGGGGGCACGCCGCTCGTCGGCGATGACCGGCCGGTGGGCCAGCACCGCGTCGACCGAGCCCAGGGCGGCCAGCTCGGTGAGGATGACCCGGGTCGGGGTCATCAGCCGCACCTGGCCGGACCCCGCGGACGAGAGCAGCCCGGCGACGCTCTCCCAGCCGGCGTGCGAGGCCTCGGTGGTGACGTTCTGCGGGGCCAGGCCGGCCGCCGGCAGCACGAAGAAGTACGTGTCGAAGCGCTTCGGCGAGCCCACCGGCGTCACCCACCAGTCCCACGGGACGAGGGCGCCGGGATCCACCTCGAGACCGGTCTCCTCGGCGAGCTCGCGGACACCGGCGGCTCGCAGCACCGCCTCCTCGACGGCCGGGTCCGAGGTCGCCGGCAGCGAGGTCAGCGCCCAGGCCGGGTCGGGCACCGCGGGGTCTGCTCCCAGCCCGTCCGCACCAGGCCGCCGCGCGTCGGCCACCGCCGCCCGGTCCTGCGGATCCACCCGTCCGCCGGGGAAGACCACCCGCCCCGCCGCGAAGTCCATCTGGGCGACCCGGTGCTGGACGTAGGCCTGCAGCTGCCCACCCTCGTCGCGCAGCGGGATGACGCTGACCGCCAGCCGCGGGGTGACCGCGCCGACGAGCGAGCGGACCATGGCCACCCGGCGCCCGCTGGCGGCGACGCCGGCGGCCTCCTCGTCCCGGACCACCGCGTGCATGAAGGAGGGCGGCGGCTCGACGGTCGTGTATCCCAGCCGGGCGTACCAGGGCGCGTTGAAGGGGACGTCGGCGAAGGTCATGAGGGTCATCGCGCCGACCCCGCCGGCGAGCACCGCCGCCTCGGCGGCGCGCAGCAGCTCGGTGCCGATCCCCTGGCGCTGCCGCTCCGGCCGCACGGCCAGCGCGTCGAGGTGCCAGGCCCCCTCGTCGAGGTCGACGAGGTGGGCGAAGCCGACGACCGTGCCCTCGTCCTCGGCGACGAGCAGCGCGCCGCCGTCACGGCCCAGCCGCTCCTCCCCCGCGGTCGGTGGGGCCCAGCCGGAGGTGTCCAGATGAGCGGCGAGCAGGGTGTCCGCGGCGGCCTCGATCTCGGCCAGCAGCGGGGCATCGGCGTGCGTGGCGGGGCGCACCCGCACCGTGCTCGTCATCCGTCCCGTCCCTCTGCGTCGCCGGTCAGACCAGGGTCGGCTTGACCTCGGCGATGCGGGCGAGCAGCCCGTTGACGAAGCGCGGGCTCTCGTCGGTGGACAGCTCGGTGGCCAGCGCCACCGCCTCGCTGATCGCCACCGAGTCCGGCACGTCCTCGGCGTGCAGGATCTCCCAGGCGCCGAGGCGCAGGATCGCCCGGTCGACGTCCGGCATCCGCTCCAGCGACCACCCCTGGCTGTAGGTGGTCAGCAGCTCGTCGATCTCGCCGGCGTGCGCCACCACGCCGGTGACCGCGGTGACCGTCCAGGGGTTGAGCGGGGCCGGGGTGACCGGGGTGGCCGCCCGCTCGCGGGCGAGGTCCCCGGCGTCGCTCCCCTTCTGCTCGGCCTCGAAGAGCAGGTCGACGGCCCGCTTGCGGGCCTTGGAGCGTGCCGCCACCTCAGCTCACGCGGCCGAGGTAGGAGCCGTCGCGGGTGTCCACCTTGATCTTCGTGCCCTGCTCGACGAAGAGCGGCACCGAGATCTCGGCGCCGGTCTCGACGGTGGCCGGCTTGGTGCCGCCGGTGGAGCGGTCACCCTGCAGACCCGGCTCGGTGTAGGTGATCTCCAGGACGACCGACGGCGGCAGCTCGACGAAGAGCACCTCGCCGTCGTGGCGGGCGACGACCGCGTCCTGGTTCTCCAGCAGGTACTTGCTGCCGTCGCCGAGCACCTCGGGGGTGACCATGATCTGGTCGTAGGTGTCCGGCTCCATGAAGACGTAGTCGGTGCCGTCGTTGTAGAGGTACTGCATGGTGCGGCGGTCGACGTTGGCGGTCTCCACCTTCGTCCCGGCGTTGAAGGTCTTGTCGATGGTCTTGCCGGTGTTGATCGACTTCAGCTTGGTCCGCACGAAGGCCGGCCCCTTGCCGGGCTTGACGTGCTGGAACTCGACGACCGACCAGAGCTGGTTGTCGAGGTTGAGGACCATGCCGTTCTTGAGGTCGTTCGTCGTTGCCACGTGCGTGCGCGCCTTACGTCTCGGGAGGGAAGGGATCGGCCCGGATCTTACCGTCCGGACCTGCCGGCAGCCGCATCCGCCGGCGCCACCTGCCGGACGACCGGGCCCGGCGGCGGATCGTCGGGCAGCGGGTCAGGGCAGCTCGGGCAGGGTCTCCTGCGCCCACTCGGTGGTGGGCTGCGCGGCCTCCAGGAGCACGCTGCCGTGGTCGGCGCCCTCGACGAGCTCGTAGGTGACGTCGACGTCCTCGTCCTCGTAGATCTCGACGAGCGAGTCGGTCAGCTCCGTCGGCACGGTGGTGTCCTGGTCGCCCTGGACGACGAGCACCGGCACCGACGGGACGATGCTGGCCGTGTCGTTCTCCTGCACCACCTCGGCGACGTCCTCGTAGGAGTCGCCCTCGCGGACCACCTCGGAGACCGACAGCCCGCCGAAGGAGTCCTCCTCGGAGAGCCCGTCCAGGCAGCGCTGCTCGAGCTGGGGCAGCAGCTCGACCGCCTCCGGGGTGAGCACCTCCTCCGGCTCGACCCCGGCGACCCGCGCGGCGCTGCTGACCAGCGGCCCGGCGAAGACCCCGGCGTCCATCTCGGCCGCCTGGCCGCTGTCGAAGGCCTCGGTCAGCTGGGAGGGCGGGGCGATCCCCACGACCCCCTGCAGATCGAGGTCCGGGGCGTGCTCCGGCCCGACGGCCCCGGCGAAGAGGGCCGCCTGGCCGCCCTGCGAGTGCCCGGCGGCGAGCCAGCGCTGCGAGACGCCGTCGTCGAGCTCGCCCGCGGCGGTGACGATGTCGGTCATCGCCCGCCCCGCGCTGGCCCCCATGAGGTAGGGGTGCGGTCCGGGGGTGCCCAGGCCCTCGTAGTCGGTGGCGACGACGACGTACCCGCGGCGCACGTACTCGCCGGTGACCTGGCTCATCAGCCGCGAGTAGAAGCTGCCGGTGCCCTGCATCGCGCCGCGCGAGGGGGCGCAGTCGTCGGCGGTGCCGGTGGTGCCGTGGCCCCAGGACAGCACCGGCCAGCCGCCCTGGGGGGGCTCGCCGTCGGGGATGGTCACCAGGCCGGAGACGGCCACCGGCTCCTCGTCGGCGCCCACCGAGCGGTAGAGCACCTGGTGGGTGGTCGCCCCCTCGGTCCCGGTGGCGCCGCTGGCCTCCCGGGACCACACCAGGCTGCCGGGCTCGCCGTCGGCGATCTGCGCGTCGCTGGCCTCGTAGAAGTCCAGCCCGAGCGGCGCCCGGGTGGTGCTGCTGGACGAGGCCGTGTCCCCGCCGCCGTCGTCGTCCCGGGTCACCTGGTAGCCCACGACGGCCGCGACCACCGCGAGCACCACCAGCGCCGCCACCACGATCACCCGTCGGCGCGGGATCGGGCTCTCATCGCTCACGTGCTGCTCCTCGTCGGTGACGCTCCGGCCCTGCATCCTCGCACGCGGCCATCGCTCGGGGCAGACTGCGCCCCATGACGAGGACGTCCTGGTGGGCAGGGGCCGCCGGAGCCGGTGCGCTGGCGGCGGTGGCCGTCCGCGACCTGGTGCAGCGCGAGCACACGCTCAAGCACAACTTCCCGGTGCTCGGCAACGCCCGGTACCTGCTGGAGCGGATCGGGCCCGAGCTGCGGCAGTACATCGTCACGAGCAACGACGAGGAGCGTCCCTTCAGCCGGGACCAGCGCGGCTGGGTCTCCGCCAGCAGCAAGCTGGAGAACAACTACACCGGCTTCGGCACCGACAACGACACCGAGCACGACGAGGGCTACGTCATCGTCAAGCACGTCACCTTCCCGACGGACCCGCCGTCGTCGTCCGCCGCGCACGGCATCAAGGACGGCGTGGACGACCACGTGCGCCTGCCCGCGGCCAAGGTCATGGGCGCCGCCCGCGAGCGCCGGCACGCCTTCCGCCCGGCCTCGGTGGTCAACGTCTCGGGGATGAGCTTCGGCTCGCTGTCCGGCCCGGCGGTGGAGGCCCTGAACCAGGGGGTCGCGCTGGCCGGCGCCTACCAGAACACCGGCGAGGGCGGGATCTCCCCGCACCACCGGCACGGCGGCGACCTCGTCTTCCAGATCGGCACCGGCTAGTTCGGCTGCCGCGACGAGCAGGGGGCGCTTCGACCTCGACCGGCTCGTGGACCTCGTCGCCTCGGCGCCGGTGCGGGCCGTCGAGATCAAGCTCTCCCAGGGCGCCAAGCCGGGCCTGGGCGGGATGCTGCCGGCCGCGAAGATCAGCGACGAGATCGCCGAGATCCGCGGGATCCCCCGGGACCGGGACTGCGCCAGCCCGTCCCGGCACACCGCCTTCCGCGACGTCGACTCGATGCTCGACCTCGTCGAGGAGATCGCCGCGGCGACCGGCCTGCCGGTCGGCATCAAGTCCGCGGTGGGGCACGACATGATCTGGCGCGACCTCGTGGCGGCGATGACCGCCGACCGTGGCCGCGGGGTGGACTTCATCACGATCGACGGGGGCGAAGGGGGCACCGGCGCCGCTCCCCTGGTCTTCACCGACTCGGTGGCCTTCCCCTTCCGGGTCGGCTTCTCCCGGGTGTATGCCCGCTTCGCCGAGGCCGGGCTGACCGACGACGTCGTCTTCGTCGGCTCCGGCAAACTGGGGCTGCCGGACAACGCGCTCGTGGCGCTGGCCCTGGGCGCCGACGTGCTGCACGTCGGTCGCGAGGCGATGCTGGCGATCGGCTGCATCCAGGCGCAGAAGTGCCACACCGACCGCTGCCCGACCGGGGTAGCCACCCAGAACCGGTGGCTCACCTCGGGGCTGGACCCGCAGCGCAAGGCGGTCCGGGTGGCCAACTACCTGGACACGCTGCGCCGGGACCTGGTCAAGGTCTCCGAGGCGGTCGGGGTGCGCCACCCCGGCCTCATCGGCGGGGACGACATCGAGCTGGTCGACGCCGACCGGCACGGCACCCCGCTGCGCGAGGTCTTCGGCTACCAGCCGGGGTGGGGCACCCCGGGGCCGCAGCTGCGCGGCGAGATCGACGCGCTGATGGCGCGGCTCGGCACCGACGAGGCGCCCCGGCCCTTATGGCGCTCAGCGTCCGGACGGACGCCGCTCAGGGCCGCCGGGCCGGGCGCCACTCCAGCCGACCCTTGGGGCCCGGCCGGACCACGAGTCCGTGCTCGCGCAGGTCCGGGTCCAGGGCCGCC
The DNA here is from genome assembly GCF_013408565.1 of Janibacter alkaliphilus. Lineage (NCBI taxonomy): Bacteria > Bacillati > Actinomycetota > Actinomycetes > Micrococcales > Intrasporangiaceae > Janibacter > Janibacter alkaliphilus. The sequence continues at coordinate 2,912,267 of NZ_JACBZX010000001.1, forward strand.
TCGGTCTCCGGGTTCTCCGCCTCGGCACGGCGACGCAGCAGGGCGTGCTGCTCCGCGGAGAGCTCGGGGCTTCCGTCGAGCCAGCTGCGGTACTCCGCGGCGAAGGGGTCGCCGCCCTCGCGCCACGGGTAGCCCGCCGCGGTGAGCGCGGCGCTGAGGTCGTCGCCGGGCAGATCCTCGACCGAGACCCGGGCGAGCATCTCGCCGTGCCGACCGAGCAGCACGAGGTGCGTGCCGTCGCGGAAGGCGGCGCCGACGGCTCGCCGGGCCACCCACCGCTGCGGCTCGCCCTGCCCCACCTCGAGATGGTCGTCGTGGACGACGACCACACCGGCGTTCTTCGTCACGTCGTCGACCATGAGCAGCCCGACGACGAGCCCGGCGCCGCCGAGGACGAGGTAGCGCCACACCTTCGGCATCCGCTCCACGAGGCCGAACGGCCCGGAGATCCCGATCTGGTCGTCGAGCCACTCGTGGGCGAACGGGGAGACCGCCGCGAGGACGAGACCAAGGACCAGCGGCACGAGGGCCAGGCCGGTCTTGAAGGTCCTCGTCAGCTCGACCGTCACCGGGAGGCGCGGGGTGGGCACGGCCGGGGTCACGAGATCTCCCGGCGCAGCACCCGCCAGGTGCCCACCGCCAGCGGCAGCGCCACCCACAGGCCGGTGCTGGTCACGAGGTGGCCCCAGGCCTCGCCGTCGAGGGTGCCCTCGAGGAGCGGCACGGTGGCGGTGCTGAGGTCGAGCCAGGGCGCGACGTCGCTGAACCAGGAGAACAGGCCGCTGAGGATGCTCCACACGGTCGGCAGGACGAGGGTCGCGACGATGGCCAGCGGGGTGTTCAGCAGCGCCAGACCGAAGCCGACACCCTGGAGGGTGAAGAGGACGACGACCAGGACCACGCCGGCGACGGACAGCCCGTCGAGGGTCCAGGTCGCGCCGGCGAGGGCGGTGGCCACGGCGGCCCCGGCGAAGGCCGCGGCGAGCACGGCCAGACCGAGCGCGGCACCGGCGACCATCTTGGCGGCGACCACCCGTCCGCGCCGAGGTTCGAGGGCGAAGGTGGTCAGCCCGGTGCGCTGGCTCCACTCCTGGGTGGCGGACATGATGCCCAGCACCGGGACGAGGATCGTCAGCGGCAGGAAGGCCGCCTGCAGGAACGAGACGAAGGTCTGGTCGGCCTCGGGTCCCCAGATCGCCAGCGCCAGGCTGACCAGCGCGACGATCCCGGCGAGGGTGATGAGCAGCCAGCTTCCGGCGCGGGTGTCGACCGACTTGCGCAGCTCGATCCGGACGAGCCGCAGGAAGGGGAGACCGCGCTCGCCGTCGAGGTCCGGTGCCACGCCTCCCCCGGCGGTCTGCCCGGTGCTGCGCCTGCTGCTGGTGCTCGGCGTGCCGGGGCTCCGCGTGCTGCGGCTCCGCGTGCTGCTGGGGCTCGGCGTGGTGCTGCTGGAGGTCTCGCTCGTCATGGTGGCGCTCCCGGTCGGGTCGGTGCTGAGGCTGGTGTCGGTGGTGGTGCTGGAGGTGGTGCCGGCGCCGGAGGTGGCGCCGGTGCCGACGCTGGTTTCGGTGCTGCGGGTCGGCTCGGTGCTGCGGGTGGTGGGCTCGCCGGCCGGTCTCATGCCGCGTCCCGGGCGTCGGCGGCGGTCAGCTGCAGGAAGAGCTCCTCGAGACCGCCCTCGGCACCGGTCCGCAGCTCGAGCAGGACGACGCCCTGCTCCAGGGCGGCCCGGCCGACGTCCTCGGCGGAGGCCGACACGGTGAGTCCGCCGGCGGCCGGGGTGACGTCGACCCCCTTCGCCTGCAGCCCGCGGGCCAGCGCTCCGTCGTCCATGGACCGGACCGTGACGCCACCGGCCTGGATCAGCTCGTCGACCCGACCCTGCGCGACGATCCGACCGCGCCCGATCATGACGACCTCGTCGGCGACGGCCTGGACCTCGTGCAGCAGGTGGGAGGACAGCAGCACGGTGCCGCCGGCGGAGGCGAAGCCCCGCAGCAGGGTGCGCATCCAGTGGATGCCCTGCGGGTCGAGGCCGTTGGCCGGCTCGTCGAGGACCAGCACCTGCGGCTGGCCGATGAGGGCGACGGCGAGGCCGAGGCGCTGGCGCATGCCGAGGGAGTAGCCGCCGACCCGGCGGCCCGCCTCCTTGTCGGTGAGGCCGACCCGGTTCAGCGCGTGCGCCACGTCGTCGGCGCCCAGGCCGAGGTGCATCGCGGCCAGGGTGAGCACCTCGCGGCCGCTGCGGCCGGGGTGCTGGGCGGAGGCGTCGAGCATGACGCCGACGTGACGTCCGGGCATCGGCAGGTCCCGGTAGGGCCGGCCGAGCACGAGGGCGCGGCCGCTGGTCGGCGGGTTGAGCCCGGTCATCATCCGCATGGCGGTGGACTTGCCGGCCCCGTTCGGGCCGAGGAAGCCGACGACCGAGCCGGGACGCACCTCGAAGGAGATGTCGTCGACGGCGGTGAAGGCGCCGTAGCGCTTGGTGAGGTTCTCGACGGTGATCATGGGTCAACCCTCGCCCGCCGGGAGGCCCCGGCGCATCGGTCGTTCGGCCGATCTGGTCCCGACCTGGGTCTACCGCTGGAGCGACGACCCCCGACCCAGGTCGGTGTCCCGCGCACTACGCCCTGCCTAGAGTTGCCGGGTGCCCAGCCCGAACCCACCGACCCTGCCCCCGCCGCCGCTGCGGCTGGTCGACCACGCCTGGCGGATCGGGCTGATCCTCTTCATCTCGTTCTGGGTCTTCGTCGTCCAGATGGCCGACCTCGCCACGGAGCTGCCCGACGGCAGCATCACCTTCAGCGAGGAGGCCGGCACCCGGCTGCTCGTCGACCTCGCCGTCGGCGCGGTCACCTATCCCCTGGTCCTGCTCCGCCGGCGCTGGCCGGTGGTGATCGCGGTCCTCTTCGCCCTGGCCGGCGCGGTGTCCACCGTCGCCGCCGGCCCGGCGATGCTGGCCACCGTCTCGATGGCCACCCGTCGACGGTGGCGCGAGGTGGTGATCGTCGCCGTGCCGAACATCGCCGCGGCGCTGTTCTTCGACCGCTGGGCCTCGTCCGAGCCGCTGCCCTGGGCGTTCACCCTCGGCTTCGGGATCGTGCTCTACGCCGCTCTCGTCGGCATCGGCTTCTACATCGGGGCCCGCCGAGACCTCATCGCCTCGCTGCGGGCCCGGGCGGAGACCGCCGAGCGCGAGCAGACCGCCCGGGTGGAGCAGGCGCGCGCCGCCGAGCGGAACCGGATCGCCCGGGAGATGCACGACGTGCTGGCCCACCGGATGTCCGTCGTCGCGCTGTACGCGGGAGCGCTGCGGACCCGCGAGGACCTCACCAGCACCCAGGCGCGCGAGGCGGCGACGGTCGTCGAGGACGGCGCCCGGGAGGCGCTCACCGAGCTGCGCCAGGTGCTCGGGGTGCTGCGCGAGGGCGAGCCGGGACGCCCGGGCGAGCACGAGCCGCCGCAGCCGACGCTGGTCGCGCTCGACGCGCTCGTCTCCGAACGAGCCGACCTGGGCGCCGGCCAGGTGGTGCTGCGGCTGCCCGAGGGCGGTCTCGCCGCCGACGACACGGTGCTCGCCCAGGTGCCCGAGACCGTCTCGCGCACCGGCTACCGGGTCGTGCAGGAGGGACTGACCAACGTCCGCAAGCACGCCCGGGGCGCCGACGTCGAGGTCCGGGTCACCGTCCGTCCCGGCGCCGAGGTCCGGATCGACGTCGACAACGAGCCGCCACCGACGCACGAGCTCGGCCGGACCTTGCCAGGCTCGGGCCTGGGGCTCGTCGGCCTGCGCGAGCGGGCGAGCCTGGTGGGCGGACGGGTCGAGGCCGGGCCGCGTGGCGACGGCGGCTTCGTCCTGTCGGTGTGGCTACCGTGGCGCCCGTGAGCTCGCCTGGCCCCACCCCGCCCGGGTCGTCCGAACCCGCTGTCCGGGTGCTCGTCGTCGACGACGACCCGCTGGTGCGCACCGGTCTGGTCCTCATCCTCGGCGGCGGTCGGGGCATCGAGGTCGTCGGCGAGGCGGTCGACGGTCTCGACGGCGTCGCGGCGGCCGAGCGGCTCTCCCCCGACGTCGTCCTCATGGATGTGCGGATGCCCCGTCTCGACGGGATCGCCGCCACCGAGCGGCTCACCGAGCGGCCGGGGGGTCCGTCGGTGGTCGTGCTCACCACTTTCGACGCCGACGACATGGTGCTGCGGGCGCTGCGGGCCGGCGCCGCCGGCTTCCTGCTCAAGGACACCGCACCGGACCGGCTCGTCGACGCCGTCCGGGCGGTGGCCGCCGGCGACCCGATGCTCTCGCCGAGCGTCACCGCCCAGCTCATCGCTGCGGTGACCGGCGGCGGGGTGACCGGCGGCGCCGCGGAGAAGGAGCGCACGGACCGGCGGCAGGCGGCCCGGTCACGGCTCGACCGGCTCACCGAGCGTGAGCGCGAGGTGGCCGAGGCGATCGCCCAGGGCCTGGACAACACCGAGATCACCGAGCGGCTCTACATGTCGATCGGGACGGTCAAGGCGCACGTGGGACGCCTCTTCACCAAGCTCGAGGTGGACAACCGGGTGCAGGTGGCGATCCTCGTCCGCGACGCCGAGGACTAGCCGAGGGCTGGAGGACCAGCCGCGCCCACCGTGCGCTCAGCGGCTGATCGCGGCGTACGCCTCGCGCAGCACCTGCTCGTCCGGGCCCTCCAGCCGGACCGGGGAGGCGAGCCCGTCGAGGACGACGAAGCGCAGCGTGGAGCCCCGCGACTTCTTGTCCCGGCGCATCGCCGCGGACAGCTCGTCGAAGCTCGCGCCGCGGTAACCGGTCGGCAGCCCGAGCATGCCGAGCACCTGGCGGTGCCGGCGCACCAGGGCCTCGTCGATCTTCCCGGCACGCTGCGCCAGCTCGGCCACGAAGACCATGCCCAGCGCGACGGCCTCGCCGTGCCGCATCCGGTAGTGCTCGTGGTGCTCGACGGCGTGCCCCAGGGTGTGGCCGTAGTTGAGGATCTCCCGCAGGTGCGACTCGCGCAGGTCGGCGGCCACCACCCGGGCCTTGACCGCGATCTTGCGCTCGATCACCTCGCGCAGCGCGTCCGAGGACGGGTCCTGCACCGCGTTCGGGTCGGCCTCGATCACCTCGAGGATCCTCGGGTCGGCGATGAACCCGCCCTTGACCACCTCGGCCAGCCCCGCCGACAGGTCCGCCGGGGGCAACGACGCGAGCACGTCGAGGTCGCACAGCACCCCGACCGGCTCGTGGAAGGAGCCGACGAGGTTCTTGCCCTCGGCGGTGTTGATCCCGGTCTTGCCGCCGACCGCGGCGTCGACCATGCCGAGCACCGTGGTCGGCACGTGCAGCACGGGCACCCCGCGCAGCCAGGTGGCCGCGACCCAGCCGGCCATGTCGGTGACGCTGCCGCCGCCGACGGCGACCACGGCGTCGGTGCGGGTGAAGCCGGCCTGGCCCATGAGGGCCCACAGCCCCGCCGCGACGTCCACCGTCTTGGCCGCCTCGGCGTCGGGCACCGGTGCGACGTGCACCTCGAGCCCAGCCTCGCGAAGGGCGGTGACGACCGGCGCCGCCTGGCCGACGAGCGGCTCGCCGTGGACCACGAGGACCCGGGCGACGCTCTCCGGGAGCAGGTCGACGACCCGGTCCCGCACCCCGTGGCCGACGAGGACGTCGCAGACGTCGCCGACCGGGATGGTCGTGGCCCCGCTCATCGGCTGCCGTCCTGGTCGCCGGGCGCGTCCGGCCGGTCCGCGTCCGGCACGTCCGGTCGGCTCCCGCCGGGCTCGCCGTGCGGCTGCGTGCCGTCCTCGCCGAGCACGGCCAGCACCTCCGCGACGACCTCGTCCACGCCGCGCCCGGCGGTGTCCACCTGCCAGCGAGCCAGCCGCTCGTAGGTGGGTCGCCGCTCCTCCATCGTCGCCACCCAGGTCGCCCGCGGGTTGACCGCGAGCAGCGGGCGGGAGCGGTTGAGCCCGATCCGCTTCGCCGCGTCGGCGATCCCCACGTCGAGGAAGAGCACGTCGTGCCCCTGCAGCGCCTCGGCGACGGCGGCGGTCATCGGCGCGCCCCCGCCGAGCGCGACGACGCTGCCGGTGGTGGTCAGCGCCGCCCGCACCGCGTCCTGCTCCAGCTCGCGGAAGGCGGCCTCCCCGTCCTCGAGGAAGATGTCGCCGATGCTCCGCCCGGCCCGCTCCTCGACGATGGTGTCGCTGTCGTGCAGGGCCAGGTCCAGCCGCCGGGCGACCTCGCGGGCCACGGTCGACTTGCCCACCCCGGGCGGGCCGATGACCACGAGGCGGGGGCGACCTGGACCGTCCGGCGCGGTGGCCGAGACGTCCTCGGCGCGGCTCACGACTCCCACGTCCGCATCAGCTCGGGGATGCTGTCCAGGTAACCACGGCAGTTGCGGGCGGTCTCGGCGACGCTGTCCCCGCCGAACTTCTCCACGCAGGCCTCGGCGAGCACGAGCGCGACCATCGCCTCGGCGACCACCCCGGCGGCCGGGACCGCGCAGACGTCGGAGCGCTGGTGGATGGCCGTGGCCGCGTCCGGCGAGGTGATGTCGACGGTGTCCAGGGCGCGCGGGACCGTGCTGATCGGCTTCATCGCCGCGCGGACCCGCAGCGGGTCACCGGTGCTCATGCCCCCTTCGGTCCCGCCGGCCCGGCCGGAGCGTCGCCGGATGACGCCGTCCGCGCCCCGGTCCATCTCGTCGTGGGCCGCCGAGCCGCGGCGGCGGGCGGTGGCGAAGCCGTCGCCGACCTCGACCCCCTTGATCGCCTGCACCCCCATGAGCGCGCCGGCCAGCCGGGCGTCCAGCCGCCGGTCCCAGTGCACGTGGCTGCCCAGCCCCGGCGGCAGCCCGTAGGCGAGCACCTCGACGACCCCGCCGAGGGTGTCGCCGGCCTTCTTGGCCGCGTCGATCTGCTCGACCATGGCGTCGCTGCCGGCGCGGTCGAGGGTGCGGACCGGGTTGGCGTCGAGGGCCTCGACGTCGCCCGGGCCCGGGAGCACCGCATCGTCGGCCACCTCCCCCTCGCCGATCGCCACGGTGTGCGAGAGCACGCTGATCCCGTAGGCCTGGTGCAGCAGGCGAGCGGCGATCTCGCCGAGCGCCACCCGGGCGGCGGTCTCGCGGGCGCTGGCCCGCTCCAGCACCGGGCGGGCCTCGTCGAAGCCGTACTTCTGCATCCCGACGAGGTCGGCGTGGCCGGGCCGGGGGCGGGTCAGCGGCCGGTTGCGGGCCAGCTCCTTCTCCGCGCCGACGTCGTCGCTGGCGGCCATGGCGGCGTCGCTGACCGGGTCGGCGCTCATCACCGTCTGCCACTTGGGCCACTCGGTGTTGTCGATCATCACCGCCACCGGCGAGCCGAGGGTGATCCCGTGACGGACCCCGCCGAGGAAGGTGACCTGGTCCTGCTCGAACTTCATCCGGGCGCCGCGGCCGTAGCCGAGCCGGCGACGGGCCAGTGCGCCCGCGACGTCCGAGGTGGAGACCTCGACCCCTGCGGGCAGGCCCTCGAGGGTGGCGACCAGGGCCTGGCCGTGCGACTCTCCGGCGGTCAACCAACGCAGCATGGGGGCATCCTCGCACCCCGGCAGCACCCCGCCGACATCCGGCTCAGGAGGCGGTCGCTCCCCGCGCACGCCGGCCCGGGCCGCCAGAGCCGCGACCGAGCGGAGGCGCAGCCGCCCTCAGATCGCCCTCAGAGCGCCGGCAGCGCGGCCGCCATCGCGGCGACCACGTCCGGCCCGACGCTGCGACCGGTCATCAGCTGGACCTGACGGACCGCCTGGTGCAGCAGCATGGCGGTCCCGGGGACCACCGTCGCGCCGGCCCGCAGCGCGGCCGAGGCGAAGGGCGTGGGCCAGCCGGCATAGACGACGTCCAGCACGGTCACCTCGGACAGCGGCTGGTCCGCCGCGTCCACCGGCGCGTCCGGCCCGGGCAGCGGCGCCGCCGCCGCCAGGTTGCCGCCGCCGGCAGGAAGGGTGCTGATCACCACCGAGCCGGACGGGAAGGGGCGGTGCGGCCACCCCGGCAGATGCTCGACGGTCAGGTGCAGCCCGAGGCCGGTCATCTCGTCGGCCAGGGCGGCGCCCTTCTCCTCGTCCCGGGCGGCGACGACCACCTCGCCACGGACCCCGAGCTGCGCCAGCGCGACGAGCGCGGACCGGGCGGTGGCCCCGGCACCGATCACGGTCGCCGTGCTCGGTTCGCCGACCCCGGCGGCGTGCAGGGCCGCGACGATGCCGTGCACGTCGGTGTTGTCGCCGACCCAGCCGGCTGGCGTCGGCACGAGGGTGTTGATCGCCCGGCACCGCCGGGCGGTCTCGCTGACCTCGTCGGCGACCTCGAAGGCCGCCTCCTTCAGCGGCATGGTCAGGCTCAGCCCGCGCCAGCTGTCGTCCAGATCCTCGACGAAGGGGGCCAGCCCGACCGCGTCGACCTCGTGCCGCCCGTACTCCCAGCCGTCGAGGCCGAGCGCGTCGTAGGCGGCCCGGTGCAGCGCCGGGGAGAGCGAGTGCGCGACCGGAGAGCCGAGCACCGCTGCGCGCTGGGTGCCCGGCTGCCGGTCGCTCCGGTCGTCGCTCAGCAGTTGCCGTCCTCGTCCCGGTTGGCGTCGCACCACTCGGTGAACTCCTGGACGTTCTGGTCGTGCTCGGCCTGGGTAGTGGCGAACTTCGTCTCCCCGGTGTCCGGGTTGACGGTGACGAAGAAGAGCCAGTCGCCCTCGGCCGGCGAGGCCGCGGCCTCGATGGCGGCGGCACCGGGGTTGTTGATCGGCCCGGGCGGCAGCCCGGTGTGCTGGTAGGTGTTGTACGGGTCGTCCGAGGCGCGCATCTCGTCCGTGGTCCCGGCCCGGCCGCGCTCCTGGAAGATGTAGTGGACGGTGCTGTCCATGTTGAGCATGCCCACCGTGGGGCCGTCGGTGTCCTCGAGCCGGTTCTCGACGACCCGGGCCACCTTCTCCCGGTCGGCGGCGCCGGCCTCGCCCTCGACGATCGAGGCCACGGTCAGGGTGCGCTCCCACTCGGACCGCGGCACGTTCGCGCTCTCCAGCTCGGCGACGGTCTTCTCGATCATCGCGTTGAGCTGCTGCACCGGGGTGGCGCCCTCGTCGAACTCGTAGGTCGCCGGGAAGAGCCAGCCCTCGATGTCGCCCTCGGCCTCCTCGGGCAGCTGCAGGTCCGAGGACCGCTCTGCGGCCTCGTACTGCTCGACGGTGCGCCCGTTCGCCTCGGCGAGGATGACGTAGATCTCGCTGCGCCACAGACCTTCGCGGATGGTGATGCCCTGGGCCACCCGGTTGGCCGGGTCGGCGAGCCACTGCAGGGCGTCCTCGGCGGCCATCTCCTCCTTCATCTGGTACGTCCCCGGCTGGATCGCCGAGGCCAGGTCTGGCTGCGCGGTGGCCGCGTTGGAGAAGGCGCCGACCGAGGCGACGACGTTCTGCTCGTGCAGGGTGGTGCCGATGTCGGCACCCGACTCGCCCTCGGCGACGACGACCTCGACCTGGCCGCTGCCCGGACCGTCGTAGTCCTCGGTGTCGCTGCCGCCGCCGGGGATCAGGTCACCGAGGCTGGAGAAGGAGACGACGACCGCGCCGACGACGAGGACCGCGGCGAGCACCATGGCCAGGACGGCGCAGCCGCCGCGGCGGCGGCGCACCCGCTCCCGCTCGTCGTCGTGGCGCTCGTCGTGACGGTCGTCGTCGCGGCGACGGCCCGCGGGGTCCTCTGCGGACGGCTCCTGGGCGAAGATGTCGTCCTCGAAGCTCATGCGCCTCCCTTGGTCCGCGGCTTGCGCGCCTTGCGCCGGCCGATCTGCTCACCGGGAGGAGCCCCGGCGCTGCGCTCGGTGTCGAGCGCGGCCTGCAGGATGAGCACAGCGGCCGCCTGGTCGACGACAGCCCGCTGACGCCGTCCGGCGACCCCGCTCTCCCGCAGACCTCTGTGAGCATCCACGGTCGAGAGGCGTTCGTCCACGAGGCGGACCGGCGTGTCAGGCATCCGTCCGGCGAGCTCGCGCGCCCAGGCCCTCACCTTGGCCGCCGCCGGACCTTCGCCACCGTCCAGCGACAGCGGCAGACCGACGACGACCTCCAGCGCACGGTGCTCCTGGGCGAGGACCGCGACCTCGTCGAGGTCGCCGCCGTGCTCGACGTCGCGGGCGACCGTGCGGACCGGGGTGGCGAGCACGCCGTCCGGGTCGCAGGAGGCCAGGCCGACCCGGACGTCGCCGACGTCCACGCCGAGCCGCACCCCGCGGCGCAGGCCGCTCAGGAGCCGCTCCCGGTCGCACCGGTCACGGTGGAGGCGAGCTCGCGCTCGACGGCGCTGAGGGCCGCCTGCACCTGACCGGCGTCGCTGCCGCCGCCCTGGGCCAGGTCGTCCTTGCCGCCACCACCGCCACCGAGGGTCTGGGCGGCCACCCGGACCAGCGACCCGGCCTTGACGCCACGGGCACGGGCGCTCTCGTTGGTGGCCACGACGATCACCGGCTTGCCGCCGCCGTCACCGGTCAGGGCGACGACCACCGGCCGCTCCTCGCCGAGCCGGCCGCGGGTGTCGAGCACCATCTGCCGGACGTCGCCGCCAGCGCCGCCGGCGACGTGCTGGCCGACGAAGGTCACCCCGGAGACATCCGTCGCCTGGTCGGTGAGGCTGCCCGCGGAGGCGGCCACCTGCTCGCGGCGCAGCTTCTCCAGCTCCCGCTCGGCGTCGCGCAGCCGGGCGACCATCTCGCCGACCTTCTCCGGCAGCTCCGGGGCGGGCGCCTTGACGATCGAGCTCAGCTCGGCGACCAGGGCCCGCTCGGTAGCGAGGTAGCCCAGGGCGTTCATGCCGACGTAGGCCTCCAGGCGGCGGACCCCGGAGCCCACCGAGGACTCGCCGGTGAGGGTGAGCGCGCCGATCTGGCTGGAGTGGCGCACGTGGGTGCCGCCGCACAGCTCGCGGGACCACGGGCCACCGATCTCGACGACCCGGACCTCCTCGCCGTAGGTCTCGCCGAAGAGCGCCAGCGCGCCCTGCTCCCGGGCCTCGGGCAGGCTCATCCACGCGGCCGAGACCGGCAGGTCGTCGCGCACCGCGAGGTTGGCCACATGCTCGATCTCGGCGCGGGCGTCCGCGGACAGGCCCTGGTTCCAGGCGAAGTCGAGGCGCAGGTAGCCGGGCTTGTTGTACGAGCCGGACTGCAGCGCGGACGGGCCGAGCACCTGGCGCAGCGCCGCGTGCACGACGTGCGTGCCGGAGTGGGCCTGGCAGGCGTCCACCCGCCACTGCGGGTCGACCTCGGCGCTGGCCTCGGCGCCGAGACGGATCGGCCCTTCGGCGACGTCGACGGTGTGCACGACCAGGCCCTTGACCGGGCGCTGGACGTCGCGCACGTCGAGGCGGCTGCCGTCGGCGACGATGACGCCGCTGTCGGCGATCTGACCGCCGGACTCGGCGTAGAAGCTGGTCCGATCGAGGACCAGCTGGCCGGACTGGCCGGGCTCGAGCTCCTCGACCAGCTCACCGTCGCGGACCAGGCCGACGACCCGGCCGCTGGTGCTCAGCTCGGTGTACGCGCGCCAGTCGGTCTCGCCGAGGGCGCGCAGCTCCTTCCACACCTCGGAGCCGACGTGACCGCCCTTCTTGGCCCTGGCGTCCGCCTTCGCCCGCTGCCGCTGCTCGTCCATGAGGCGGACGAAGCCCTCGCGGTCCACGCTCAGCCCCTGCTCGGCGGCCATCTCCAGGGTGAGGTCGATGGGGAAGCCGTAGGTGTCGTGCAGCGCGAAGGCCTGGTCCCCGGCGAGAGTGTCCCCGCCCTGGCTCTTGGTGCGCTCCACCGCGGAGTCGAGGATGGTCGTGCCCTGGGCCAGGGTGCGCCGGAAGGCCTCCTCCTCGGCGTAGGCGATCTGGGCGATCCGCTCGAAGCCGGTGCCGAGCTCGGGGTAGGACTGGCGCATCCGCTCGACGGAGACCGGCAGCAGGTGCGGCAGGGCGGGCTCGTCGTAGCCGAGCAGGCGCATCGCCCGCACGGCCCGGCGCAGCATCCGGCGCAGCACGTAGCCGCGCCCCTCGTTGCCGGGCGTGACACCGTCGCCGATGAGCATCAGCGAGGAGCGGACGTGGTCGGCGACGACCCGCAGGTGCACGTCGTCGGGGTCGGAGTCCTCGGCGGTGTGCCCGGAGGTCGCACCGTAGCTCTTGCCGGTCATCTCGGCGGCCTTCTCCAGGACCGGGTAGACCTCGTCGATCTCGTACATGTTGTCGACGCCCTGCAGGATCGAGGCCAGGCGCTCCAGGCCGAGACCGGTGTCGACGCTCTGCGCCGGCAGCGGCCCGGCCACGTCGAAGTCGTCCTTGGCCCGGACCGCGGCGAGGTCGAACTGCATGAAGACGAGGTTCCACACCTCCATGTAGCGGTCCTCGTCGACTTCGGGCCCGCCCTCGCGGCCGTACTCCGGCCCTCGGTCGTAGAAGATCTCGCTGCACGGTCCGCCCGGGCCCGGCACCCCCATGTGCCAGTAGTTGTCCTTCTCGCCGCGGCGCACGATCCGCTCGGCGGGGATGTCGGTCAGCTCGAGCCACAACCGCTCGGCCTCGTCGTCGTCGCGGTAGACGGTCGCCCACAGCCGCTCCGGATCGAGGCCGTAGCCGCCGTGGTCCTGGGAGGTGGTGAGCAGCTCCCAGGCGAAGCGGATGGCGTCGGCCTTGAAGTAGTCGCCGAAGGAGAAGTTGCCGCACATCTGGAAGAAGGTGCCGTGCCGCGAGGTCTTGCCGACCTCGTCGATGTCCCCGGTGCGCACGCACTTCTGGACGCTGGTGGCCCGGTCCCAGGGGGCGCTCTCCTGCCCGGTGAAGTAGGGCTTGAAGGGGACCATCCCGGCGTTGACGAAGAGCAGGGTGGGGTCGTCGTGGATCAGCGGGGCGGAGGGGACGACGGTGTGGCCCTTGGCCTCGAAGAACGTCAGCCAGCGGCGCCGGATCTCGGCAGTTTCCATGATTCGTGTCAGTCCTTGTCAGGGGGCGAGGCGGCGGGCGCCTCGTGCGGGTGCGGGGTCGGGCGGACGTCGGGGACGGACGGCGCTCAGGCGCCGACCGACCCCTCGATAGCTCGCGCGGCGGCTGCCGCACCGGGGTGCACGGTCATCGGGGGTCAGCGTACTCGGGAGGTCCGGGGTGCTCCCACCGTGCTGACGAGGACCGGCCAGGCCAGCCACGCCGATCAGGCGAGCCCTACCCGAGACCACACCGACCAGACCCACCCCCACCCCACCCCACCCCAGTCTCGCCACCTGGCCCCAGGCACCCGGCGGCGTCCGTGAAGCCCTCCCCTACCTCGGCTGCGGCCAGGTGAGGCGGCGCTGACCGATCGGCGAACCCCACACCGCGGTCGCGTCCGGCGCCAGCGCGTACTGCCACCGGTGCTGCTGCTTGAGCCGGTGGTGGCGACGGCACAGGGCGGCGAGGTTCTCGGCGGACGTCGGGCCGGCCGGCCAGGGCACGGCGTGGTCCAGGTCGCAGGACGCGGCGGGCCGGGTGCAGCCCCACATCCGGCAGGTGCCGTCCCGGTCCCGCACCGCGCGTCGCAGCGCGGGTCGCGGGACGTAGCCGGACTGGGCCAGGTCGGCGCCACCGCTCGACCCCGCGGCGGCGCTCTCCTCCACCTCGACGCGACCGGAGTCCCCGGGGCCACCGTGGCCTGCCCGCGAGCACAGCCACTCCAGCCCCTCTCTGGGCATCCACCCGCTGCCGGGGAGCTCCACCCCGATGACAGGCCCTACGGATGCCGGCCGGTGGGCCGATCCGCCCTGACCAGCGCCCTTCGATCCGCTGGCGACGATCGACGCCTCGCCCCCAGCCACGGGGGCGAGCGCGTCGACACACGCCGCCGGCTCTCGCGGCGGGTGACGCACCGCACCCCGAGCCACGGGGACAGGCACCTCACGTTCGGCCGGCGGAACGGGCGGGTCCGACATCACGCCAGCGGCCGGTGAGCCCACCTGTGTGACGCCGCTGATCGTGGCAGCCGCCTCGCCCCCAGCCACGGGGGCGAGCGCCGGAGCACCGACCGGCGCGGGAACCGTCGCTGCCTCCCCCACCGGTGCCACCGCCCCGACACGACCGGCGACCGCCGCCTCCTGGAACGCCACGCCGGCGACCTGGCTCCCGCACTCGCCAGTCCGGCCGCTCCCGGTCTCGTCCACCCGGCCGCTCCCGGTCTCGTCAGTCCGGCCGCTCCCGCCGTCGCCGGCCCGTGTCACCGCCCGGCTCGTCGAGACACCCGACGTAGCGTGGATCGGCGGCTCCACGTCGACGTCACCCCCTTCGCACCAGCTCGCCGGGACAGCCACCTGCACCTGGACCGAGACCTCGACCCCGCGCAGGACGAGGTCGGCGAACGCCTGCGCCCGCGCGGCGCCCACCCGGGTCCCGGGAGCACCCCGGACGATCTGACGGGCCTGCTCCTCGACAGCAGCGTGCACGGTCATCCCCACCTCGCTGGGCAGCACCGCGGTCACCGTGCTCGTGCCGAGCGGCCCGGGGTCGAGATGGACGTCGATCACCTCCCGACGGTTCCGCTGCGCACGAGCGGCCAGGGCCTCGGCGTCGACGCGCGCCAGCACGCGACGGCACGATCGCGCCAGCTCGCGGTGCTCGAGCACCTCCAGCCGCTGCTCCTCGGTGCCGCGCTTGCACGACGTCACGTGCTCCACCACCGCCGCGACTCCTTCCGGAGTCGCGTCCCGGGTCTCGGTGGCCACGAGCTGGATGCTGCGCTCGGGGACGGCTCCGCTCACCATCCGGGGAAGCAGCGAGCCCAGGTCGTCGCCGAGCCGGGCCGCCAACCGGCACCGCCGGTCGGCCACCGTCAGCGAGCAGCCCATGAGGAAGGCCGCGGTGTCCCCCACGAAGGGGTCGCACTCCCCTGCCGGCAGGCGCACCTCGCGCACCCCGTCCGGGCCGGCCCGCTCGCTGCGGCGTCCCAGCTCGCCCAGCAGCACCAGCTGGGCCGCGTCGGCCGCGCGCCGCACGCGCTCCACCTCCTGCAGGACGCCACCGAGCTCGCCGGTGGACACCGACGGCCCCACGAGCTCGGCCGTCGCTGCGGTCGCGCCGAGCCCCAACCTGGCCTGCTCCAGGAACGTCATCACATCATCGAACATGCGTACGACTCTAGGGGTGGGCGCCGACAACGGGCCTGCGGACGGACCGGGCGGTGGACGGCGGTGGCGGCGCGATCGGGCCTGTGGACACCGAGCACGACGTGCGCCTCGCGGAGCGTCCCCTCGCCCCACCAGCCGGGACCAGCCGACCACCAGGCAGCCATCTCGCCCCCACCCACGGGGACCAGCCGACCACCAGGCCCGCGCCTCGCCCCCACCCACGGGGACCCGCCGACCACCAGGCCCGCACCTCGCCCCCACCCACGGGGGCGAGGAGTCTCCCCGGGGCCATGTCCGCGCCTCAGCGCTCCCGCAACCGCCCCCGCAGCCACGCCCACCGCTCCTGCAGCCGCGCCTCGAAGCCCCGGTCGCTGGGCCGGTAGTAGCTGCGCTCGGCGAGCTCGGCGTCCAGGTCGTCGGGCAGGTACTGCTGGGCCGCCACCGCCTCCGGCTGGTCATGGGCGTAGACGTAGCCCTCGACCTTCGCCCCGCCGGAGGCGCCGGCCGCCCGGTCCGAGGCCTGGGTGTAGCCGCTGCCGCGCAGGTGCGGCGGCACCGCCTGGACCTTGCCTGCGCGCACGTCGGCGACCGCCTCGTTGATCCCGGTGTAGGCGGCGTTCGACTTCGGCGCCAGGGTGTTGTGCACCACGGCCTGGGCGAGCACGATCCGCGCCTCGGGCATCCCGATCTGGGCCACCGCGTGCATCGCCGCGACCGCGGTCTGCAGCGCGGTCGGGTCCCCGAGACCCACGTCCTCGCTGGCCGAGATGACCACCCGGCGGGCGATGAAGCGCGGGTCCTCCCCCGCCTCCAGCTGCCGGGCGAGGTAGTGCAGCGCCGCATCGACGTCCGAGCCACGCATCGACTTGATGAAGGCCGAGGCGACGTCGTAGTGCTGGTCGCCGGTCCGGTCGTAGCGCACCGCGGCCCGGGCCACCGCCTGCTCGACGTGGTCCAGGGTGATGTCCACCGCACCCTCGCCGCCTGCCGCCGACGGCACCTGCCCGGACTCGGCCACCCCGGCCGCGGCCTCCAGCGAGGTCAGCGCCCGCCGGGCATCGCCGCCGGCGATCGCCACGAGGTGCTCGCGGGCCTCCTGGCTGAGGGTGTAGCCGCCGTCCAGGCCGCGCTCGTCGGCCACGGCGCCGTCGATGACGCCGCCGACCTCCTCGCGGGTCAGCGACTCCAGCGTGACGAGGATCGAGCGGGAGAGCAGCGGCGCGATCACCGAGAAGGACGGGTTCTCGGTGGTCGCCGCGACGAGCACCACCTCCCGGTTCTCCACGCCGGGCAGCAGGGCGTCCTGCTGCGCCTTGGTGAAGCGGTGGATCTCGTCGAGGAAGAGCACCGTCTGCCGGCCGTACATCGACCGGCTGCGGGCAGCCTGCTCCATCACCGCGCGCACGTCCTTGACCCCCGCGGTCACCGCGGACAGCTCGACGAAGTCGCGGTCCGCGGCCGCCGCCACGAGGTGCGCCAGGGTCGTCTTGCCGGTGCCCGGCGGGCCCCAGATGATCGCCGACAGCGGCCCGGCGGCTCCGGTACGGCCCTCGATGAGCCGCCGCAGCGGCGACCCGGGGCGCAGCACGTCGGCCTGCCCGGCCACCTCCTCGACCGTCCGTGGCCGCATCCGGACCGCCAGCGGGGGCAGCGCCGCACCGCTCGAGGTCGGCCCGTCGGCTGCCGAAAAGAGGTCGTCGTCACTCACGAACGCAGGGTATCGACCGCCACCGACTGGCACGCTCGGCGAGGTGACCACCCGACCGCGCCACGCCGCCTCGATGCTCGAGGGCTGGGGGCGCACCGTGGGCCGGCACCCCTGGCGGGTGGCGCTGACCTGGTTGGTGCTGGTGGTCGCCGCCTTCGCCACGACCCTCGGGGCGGTCGGCAACCAGGGCCTCTTCGACCGGCTCACCAGCGGCGAGATCTCGGCCCCCGGCCAGGCGAAGGAGGCCGCCGACCTGGCGACGGCGGCCGGCGGCGAGGGGTCCGAGGAGACCGACACCCTGATCGTCACCGGCACCGACGCCACCGACCCCTTCGTCCGCCGCAACGTCGGGGAGGCGGTGCGCCGGATCTCCGAGACCGAGGGCGTCAGCACCGTCCTCAACCCGCTCGTCGTCGAGGGCGGGGTGACCAACCCCGAGGTCGCCGACCTGGTGCGGGAGGAGCCGGGCCAGCGGTACGGCTTCGTCACCGTGGTCACCTACGAGGAGGACCTGGACGAGGCGACGCTGCAGGAGGCGAAGCGGGACGTCAACGACCAGCTGAGCTACATCGTCAGCGGCTCCGGCGCGGTGGACAGCAGCCGGGGCAGCGTCGCCGACCTCGTCGACGCGATCGTCGTGCAGGTCGGCGACGACCTCAAGACCGGCGAAGGGATCGCCCTGCCGATCTCCTTCGTCGTCATGGTCGTCGTCTTCGGCGGCTTCCTCGCGGCCGGGCTGCCGATCGCCGGGGCGATCGCCTCGATCGCCGGGGCCTTCGCCAGCCTGCTCGGCTTCTCCTACCTGCTCGACCTCGACGCCACCGTGGTCAACATCGTCACCGTCCTCGGGCTGGGCCTGTGCATCGACTACGGGCTGCTCGTCGTGAGCCGCTTCCGCGAGGAGCTGCGCGGCCTGCTCGACGGGGCACCGGTGGGATCGATGGACCAGGCCATGGTCGTCCAGGCCACCGGGCGCACCCTGGACCGGGCCGGGCGGACGGTGATCTTCTCGGCGATCACCGTCACCATCGCCCTCGTCGGGCTGATGTTCCTGCCGATCACCTTCCTGCGGGCCACCGGGGCCGCCGGGATGTCGGTGGTGCTCATGGCCCTGCTCGTGGCGACCTCGCTCATCCCGGCGCTGTGCGCACTGTCGGCGCGACGGCTGCTCGCGCGCGGCACCGAGACCTCCCCGGACGACGGTGTCTTCTCCCGGCTGGCGGCCGGGGTGCAGCGGGCCCCGTGGCTGGTCATCGCCATGGTGGTGGCGCTGCTCGTGGCGCTGGCGCTGCCGGCGACCCGGCTGCTGCCCACGTCCTCGGGTGCCGAGATGCTGCCGGTGGGCACCCCGGAGCGCGAGCACGTCGAGACCCTCGAGGAGGACTACCCGCAGCTCGGCGCCCCGGACGTCACCTTCGTCAGCGACGCCCCCGCGGAGCAGGTGCGCTCCTGGGCCCGCGGCGAGGCCCGCGACCTGCCGGGGCTGAGCACCGACCCGACGGTCACCGAGCTCGGCGAGGTGGACGGCCGCACGGTCACCAGCGTCGAGCTGCGGACCGACGACGACGCCGACGGTCCGGCCAGCCGGGCGCTGGTGGAGGAGCTGACGCAGCGACCACCACCGGTCGAGGGCTCCGTCGGCGGCATCGCCTCCGGCCTCGCCGACGTCTCTGCGGTGATCGCCGAGCGCGCGCCGTGGGCGGTGCTCACGGTCATCCTGGCCACCTTCGTGCTGCTCTTCCTCATGACCGGGTCGTTGGTGGTGCCGGTCAAGGCGCTGGTGATGAACGTGGTCTCCCTCGGCGCCTCGCTGGGGGCGCTGGTGTGGATCTTCCAGGACGGGAACCTCGAGCTGCTGCTCGGCTTCACCTCCACCGGCGGCGTCGACGTCACCGTGCCGATGCTCGTCATCGCCTTCGGCTTCGGCCTGTCCATGGACTACGAGGTCTTCCTGCTCGCCCGGATCGTCGAGCTGCACGAGCAGGGGCTGCCGACCGACCAGGCGGTGCGGCTGGGGCTGCAGCGCTCCGGGCGGATCATCACCAGCGCGGCGCTGCTCATGGTCATCGTCTTCTCGGGCTTCGTCATGGCCGACGTCCTCGTCATCCAGCAGACCGGGGTGGCGCTGGTGCTGACCATCGCCATCGACGCCACCCTGGTGCGGATGCTGCTGGTCCCGGCGACGATGTCCGTGCTCGGCGAGGCCAACTGGTGGGCGCCGCGCCGGCTGCGCCGGCTGCACGAGCGCTTCGGCATCTCCGAGTGACCGGACCCGCTCAGGCGGCATGAGCGGACCGCTCAGGCCGTCCCGGTGCGACGCGAGCGGGCGTAGCGCAGCGGCTCCCGGGGCGGCCGGCGCCCGAGGTCGCGCAGGAAGAGCGCCCGGGAGAGCATGATGAGCAGCGCCGCGACGACGAAGCAGCCGGCGGCCACCGCCCAGGTCACCGGGAAGCCGACCGCACCGCTGAGGCCTCCGAGGACCAGCGGGCCCAGCGCTCCCCCGGCGAAGGCCCCGGACTGCACCACCCCGGAGGCCCGCGCCGGGGCGTCCCGCCCTACCCGCGCCACCGCGAAGAGCAGCAGCCCCGGCCAGGCCCAGCCGATGCTCAGCGCGAGCAGGCCGAAGGCCACCACCGACCACGGCGCGGCGACCATGAGCCCCAGGCAGCCGAGGGCTCCGGCCAGCATCTGCGCGGCGACCACCGGCAGGTTGGCACCGTGCCGGTGGTCGGCCCGCCACCCTGAGAAGACCCGCACGAGGATCGAGCCCCCGGAGCCGGCGGCCATGAGCAGACCGGTCTGGGTCGGGGTCAGGCCGACCTCGAACCCCCAGGAGGCGACGAAGGAGCCGAGGAAGTTGGCGGCGGCGCTGGCGAAGGTGATGCCGAGACCGGCGAGCAGCAGCGCCGTCCCGGGAGGACGGTCCACGCCCTCGGCGCGGCGCCCGGCGTCCCGGGTGAGCGCGGTGAGGCGCCCGCCGCGCAGCAGCGCGTCACCAGCCACCAGCAGCCCGCACCCACCGAGGATGACGAAGGTGGTGCGCCATCCCCACGCGGCGCCGACCGTGGGCACGGCCAGGCCGCCGAGCATGATCGCCAGCGGCACCGCGGACTGCTTCACCCCGAAGCCGAGCCCCCGCCGGTCCGGCGGCAGCGCCCGGGACATGAGCAGGTTGGCGTTCGCCTGGCAGGCGGCGTTGCCCAGGCCGAGCAGCACCACCGCGACGAGCAGGCTCGGCCAGCCGCGGGCCAGGCCGGCCGTCGCCAGGGCACCGGCGGCCACCAGCAGACCCGCCGTGGCGAGGGTGGTCCGCCGGCTGAGACCGCCGAAGGCGTCGGCCAGCAGCACCGTGGCCAGGGCGGCGGTGGCGAAGAACAGGCTGATCGCCACGCCGAAGGCGCCGAGGCCCAGACCGAGCTCGTCGCGCACCGCGACCGCCTGGGCGCCGAGCAGGAAGGGGGTCAGCGCCCCCATGGTCGTCAGCCCGGAGGCGGTGGCCATGAGCCTCGCGGGGTGCGCCGTCACAACGCGATGCCCAGCGCCACCGGCCCGAGGATCACGGTGAAGAGGGTGATCAGCACGACCCCGACGACGTTGAGGACGGCGCCGCCGCGGGCCATCTCCTGGATGGTGACCGCTCCGGTACCGAAGACGATGGCGTTCGGCGGGGTGCCGACCGGCAGCATGAAGGCGCAGGTGGCCGCGAGCGCCGCCGGGAAGAGCAGGGTGACCGGCTCGACCCCGATGCCGACCGCGACGCCGCCGAGCACCGGGATGAAGGTGGCCGCGGTCGCGGTGTTGCTGGTGACCTCGGTGAGCAGCAGCACCAGCGCGCAGACGCACGCCAGGATGAGCACCGTCGGCAGCACCTCGAGCCCGGAGACCTGCTCGCCGAACCACTCGTCGAGCCCGGTGCCGGCCACCGCGGCGGCCAGGCTGAGGCCGCCGCCGAAGAGCAGCAGGACGCCCCAGGGCAGCCCCTTCTCGGCGTCCTCCCAGGTCAGCGCCATCCGGTGGTCGGCGTCGGCGGGCAGCAGGAAGAGCACCAGTCCGGCAGCGATGGCGACGACGGTGTCGTCGACCGCGTCCAGCCAGGGCGCCGTCTCGCCGAGCGTGCCGATGTTCGCCAGCAGACCGGGCACGATCCAGAAGAAGGCGGCGCCGACGAAGACCGCCAGCACCACCTTCTCGCCGCGGCTCATCGGGCCGAGGTCGGCGATCTGCCCGTCGATGAGCTCACGGCCGCCGGGGATCTCCTCGAGGCCGGAGCGGAAGAGCACCCGGGTGATGAGCAGCCAGGCGACGAGGATGAAGACGACGACCAGCGGCAGACCGAGGATCAGCCAGTCGACGAAGGCGATGTCCTGGCCGACCTCGTCGCTGAGGTAGCCGGCGACGATCGCGTTGGGCGGGCTGCCCAGCAGCGTCCCCAGCCCGCCGATCGAGGCGGACCAAGCGATCGCCAGCATGAGCGAGACCCCGAAGACGCGGACGTCGTCGTCGGCGACGATGTCGCTGACGCTGCGGCCCTGGGCCATCTGCTCCTGCAGCTCGTCCTCGGTGGCCCGGGCCCCGTCGCCGGTCTCGGCGACCGGCTCCCGCCCGGTGGTCGCGCTCTCGACGACCAGCGCGAGGACGGAGATGCCGATCGGCAGCATCATCAGGGTGGTCGCCGTGTTCGAGACCCACATCGACAGGAAGGCGGTGGCGATCATCATGCCGAGGACGATCCGCCGCGGGTGGGTGCCGACCTGGCGCAGGGTGAGCAGCGCGATCCGGCGGTGCAGGTTCCACTTCTGCATGGCGATGGCGATGAGGAAGCCGCCGAGGAAGAGGAAGACGATCGGGTCGGCGTAGGGCACCGCCGCCTCGTCGATGCTCAGCCCGGTCAGCGGCGGGACGAGCACCAGGGGCAGCAGCGCGGTGGCGGCCAGCGGGATCGCCTCGGTCATCCACCAGACGGCCATGAGCGTGACGATCGCGGCGACCACCCGGGCGTCCCCGCCGAGGGTGGAAGCGCCCAGCGCCAGGTAGACCACGCCCGCCAGGAGCAGGCCGCCGAGCCGCAGCGCCCAGGTGCGCCCGGCCGGACGGGTCGGCGGCGGGCCGGCGCCCTGGTCGGGTGAGGTCGCCTGATCGGCCGCCGCACGTCGGTCGGAGCTGCTGCCGGCCATGCCGTCTCCCTTCGCCGGGGTGCGTCACGCTACCGGCCAGGGCATCCGCGCAGGGGCCTGCGGGCGTCCCGGTCAGCGCTCCCGGGTGGCCCGGGTGAGCCGCTCCTCGGCCTCCGGGCCGGGTGCGATCCGCGGCACCGTGCGGACGAAGACCAGCCCGAGCAGCGCCCAGGCCCCGATGATCACCCACTCGTAGGGCCAGATCAGCGCGGCCGGCATCGCCGGGAGGAAGAGCACCGCCAGCCCGGCGGCCAGCACCGCGGCGACCACCCCGAGCGCCTGGCCGCCGGGGGCGCGGAAGGGGCGCGGCATCTCCGGCTCGCGGCGGCGCAGCACGAGGAAGCTCAGCGAGACCATGAGGAAGGCGACGACGATGGCCAGCCCGCCGGCGTCGACCAGCCAGACCAGCGTCTGCTCGCCGAAGAGCGGGGCCAGCACCGACAGGCCGCCGATGAAGAGGATGGCGTTGGTGGGGGTGCGGTAGCGCGGGTGCAGCCGGGCGAACCAGCGCGGCAGCATCCCGGAGCGGGCCATCGCGTAGACCAGCCGGGAGGCGCCGAGCAGGAAGCCGTTCCACGAGGTGAGGATGCCGGCGATGCCGCCGAGGACGAGGACCACGCCCATCGTCTCGCTCCCCCACAGCGCGCTCATCCCGTCGGCCGCGGCCAGGTCGCTGTCGGCGAGCTCGGCGGCCGGCATCGCCGAGCCGACGGTGAGCATGATCATGACGTACCAGCCGATCGCCAGCCAGACCGAGAGCAGCAGCACCTGGCCGATCCGGCGGAAGTCGAGGTCGATCTCCTCCGCCGACTGCGGGATGACGTCGAAGCCGACGAAGAGGAAGGGGGTGGCCACGAGCACAGCGATGATCCCGGCGGCACCACCGGTGAAGAGAGGCCGCATGTTCGTCGTGTCGCCGCCGACGAAGGCGCCGGTCACCAGGACCACCCCGACGACGAGCAGGAAGAGCACGGCCGCCGTCTGGAAGACCGCGGCCGGGCGCACCCCGACGTAGTTGATGACGGTCATCAGCACCGCGGCGCCGACCCCGACCGCCACCCAGGAGAGGTAGACGTCGTAGCCGGCCACGCTCCACAGCCGGCCGGCGAGCATGTCCGGGAAGAGGTAGAGCATCGTCTGCGGCAGCGCCACCGCCTCGAAGGCGACGACGCTGGTGTAGCCGAGCACGAGGGTCCACGAGGTGACGAAGGCGGGCCGCGAGCCCATCGCCCGCAGCACGTAGTTGTGCTCGCCGCCGACGTGCGGCATCGCCGCGACGAGCTCGGCGTAGGTCAGGGCCACCAGCAGCACCACGGCGCCGCCGATGACGAAGGCGAGCGCGGCCCCCAGGGTGCCGGCCTCCTCGAGGAAGCCGCCGGTGAGCACGATCCAGCCGAAGCCGATCATCGCGCCGAAGGCGACGGCGACGACGTTCAGGCGGCCCAGCACCCGGGTCATCTCGGACGTGTGGTCGTGCCGGCGTCCCTGCGTCTGCCCGGTCTGCTCGGTGCTGCTCATGCCCGCTCCTCCTGCTGCCTGTCCACGGTGACCGCCGTGGCGGCTCGGTCCCGGGCGCGATCACCCTCCGGGTGGCGCGAGGCTAGTGCGTGCGGGGTGCGGGCGCGCGCCGAGCGCACCTGCCCCGATCCTGCGTATCGCAGGCGCCTGCCGGACCCCGACCACCTCGTCCGGATCCTGGGACCACGACTGCTGCCCTGGCCCGGCGCGCGCGTCATGATGAGTCGATGACGACCTCTCCGCCGCCACCTCCGGACGACCCGGGTCACGACCCCGACACGCCCGACCCCGTCACGCCCGACCCCGACACGCCTGACCCGAGCACGCCTGACGTGAGCACGCCTGACCCCGGGCGGATCTTCGCCGACGCACCACCGGGGTCGGTGCGCGAGGCAGGCACCGTGACGGTGCGCCACGGTCGGCTGAGCGTCGCCGACCCGAACCTCCTGGAGGCGGCCGCACCGCTGACCCGGGCGGTGCCCGACGGTGAGCACCGGGTGCAGGTCCGGCTGCACGACGGGCTCGTCGCCGGAGTCCGGGTGGTCCTCGCCGACGGTGCGGTGGACCGCTGGGTCGAGGCGCTGACCTCTGCCGGACGCGGCCAGGTGGGGGTGGACGGTGGGGCGGTCCTGCTCATCGACCCGCAGACCCACGCCGACGCGACCACGCAGCAGGCCGAGGACCTGCTGGACCGGATCGCCCGCAGCCACGACGACACGCTGCCCGCCGACCTGGGCGGCCCGGTGGTCGGGGTCGTGGTGAGCTCCGGCGCAGGTGACGGTGCCTACCCGATGACCTGGGGGCTGGACGCGGACGACGGTGTCGTGGCGCTGGTGGTGGACTTCCTCGTGCTCGACGACCCGGCCCTCGCGGCACCGGACGACGGTCGGCTGCACGGCGAGATCACCGCGACGCTCCCCTGCACCCCGGGGGCGAGCGGCCACGACGTGCTGCGCGACCACGGCGTCCTCGTGCAGGTCACCGACGAGAGCCGCTGGCTGGGCCTGAGCCGGCGCCGTCAGGTGATCGTCGGCGACCGGCACGGCCGCGTCGCCGTGGTGTCGGTCGTCGACGACCAGGGTCGGGAGCTCACCCGCGCCGACCGCGCCGACCCGCTGGACGAGCTGCCGGTCGCCTACCAGCTCGACGGCCCGGCCCAGGAGGGCCTGCAGCTGCAGATCGTGCTGCGCCCCTGACCCACGCAGGTCGTGGCCGACCCGCCGTAGGCTGCCCGGCATGGACCTCGTGCAGGCCGTGACCACGAAGGCCGAGCTGCTCCGGGTCACCCGGGACCACCCGGCCGTCGAGTTCGACCAGGCCGCGCAGGTCCGGGCCCTCGTCCTCGACGACGGCCCGAGCTGGGCGGCCGTGGCGGTCAAGCTCACCCGCACCCACGGCTCGACCCTCGACGTCGTCGGCAGCGACACCGCGACTGCCGCCCGGCTGGTCAGCGACCCCGCGCTCGCGCGCCTCCTGGCCGAGGTGCGGCCGGACGGGGTGACCGTCGACCGTGCCCTGGCACCGGACCTGCTGCCCCGGCTCGGGCTCGAGGAGGGCCGAGCCGCGAGATGGGAGTGGATGATCACCCGCACCCCGCCGCCGCCGACCCGCCAGGATCACCGCGTCGTCGTCCTCGACGAGGACCGCGCCGACGAGCTCACCACCTTCATCGACGCGGTGAGCCCCCGCGCGGACGCGCGCCCCTTCGCCTGGCCCGGCCAGGAGTGGGTCGGGGTGCGCGCCGACGACGGGACCCTCGCCGCCGTCGGCTGCCGGATGCCGTCGGTCGGCGACTACCCGCTGCTCGCCGGGATCGCCACCCACCCGGCAAACCGGGGCCAGGGCCTGGGCGCGGCGGTCACCGCCGAGCTCACCCGGCGCGGCCTCGCCGAGGCCGGCGTCTGCACGCTGGAGATGTACTCGACGAACGCCACCGCGCGTCGGATCTACCGCCGTCTCGGGTACGGCGAGACGCGGGAGTGGACCAGCACGGCGTTCGCCTGAGCAGCGGCTCGAGGAGGTGGCGCCGCGGCGAGCGGACGTCCGCCCCGCTCAGCCCTGCCCGTCGCCCGCCGCGCCGGTGGCCCCGGAGCCACCCTGCTCGCCGTCCTCGCCCTTCGCCGCCGGCCGGGCGTCGATGCCGGCCTCCGTGCGCTGCTGCGGGGTGATCGGCGCCGGCGCGTCGGTGAGCGGGTCGTAGCCGCCGCCGGACTTGGGGAAGGCGATGACGTCGCGGATCGAGTCGGCGCCCAGCAGCAGCATGACGATCCGGTCCCAGCCGAAGGCGATGCCGCCGTGCGGCGGCGCACCGTACTTGAAGGCCTCGAGGAGGAAGCCGAACTTCTCCTGCGCCTCCTCGGGGGTCAGGCCCATCACCTGGAAGACCCGCTCCTGGACGTCCCGGCGGTGGATACGGATCGACCCGCCGCCGATCTCGTTGCCGTTGCAGACGAGGTCGTAGGCGTAGGCGAGCGCCTCGCCGGGCTCGCTGTCGAAGGTGTCGAGGTACTCCGGCTTGGGGCTGGTGAAGGCGTGGTGCACCGCGGTCCAGGCCCCGTCACCGACGGCCACGTCCCCGGCGGCCTCGGCGTCGCCGGCCGGCTCGAAGAGCGGGGCGTCGACCACCCACAGGAACGACCAGGTGGACTCGTCGATGAGCTCGCAACGGCGGCCGATCTCCAGCCGGGCCGCGCCGAGCAGCGCCCGGCTGCTCTTCGGGGCGCCGGCCCCGAAGAAGATGCAGTCGCCCGGGGCGGCACCGACGTGGGCCGCCAGGCCCGCCTTCTCCTCCTCGGAGATGTTCTTGGCCACCGGGCCGCCGAGCTCGCCGTCCTCGCCGACGGTGACGTAGGCCAGCCCCTTCGCCCCGCGCTGCTTGGCCCACTCCTGCCAGGCGTCGAAGGTGCGGCGCGGCTGGCTCGCCCCGCCGGGCATGACGACCGCGCCGACGTACTCGGCCTGGAAGACCCGGAAGGGGGTGCCGGCGAAGTAGTCGGTGCAGTCGGTCAGCTCGACGCCGAAGCGCAGGTCCGGCTTGTCCGTGCCGAAGCGCTCCATCGCCTCGGCGTAGGTCATCCGGGGGAAGGGGGTCGGCAGCTCGGCGCCGATGGTGGACCACACCGCCCGCGCCACCGCCTCGCCGAGCTCGATGACGTCGTCCTGCTCGACGAAGGACATCTCGATGTCGAGCTGGGTGAACTCCGGCTGCCGGTCGGCGCGGAAGTCCTCGTCCCGGTAGCAGCGGGCGATCTGGTAGTAGCGCTCCATCCCGGCGACCATGAGCAGCTGCTTGAAGAGCTGCGGGCTCTGCGGCAGGGCGTACCACTCGCCCGGGGCGAGCCGGGCCGGGACGAGGAAGTCGCGGGCGCCCTCGGGGGTGGAGCGGGTCAGCGTCGGGGTCTCGATCTCGACGAAGTCGCGCTCGGCGAGCACGCCGCGCGCCGCGGCGTTGACCTTGCTGCGCAGCCGCAGGCCGGCGCCGGCGCTGGTCGCGCCGGGGCGCCGCAGGTCGAGGTAGCGGTGCCGCAGCCGGGCCTCCTCGCCGACCGAGACCCGCTCGTCGATCTGGAAGGGCAGCGGGTCGCTGGGGCTGAGCACCTCGATCTCGCTGGCGACGACGTCGATCTCGCCGGTCGGCAGGGCCGGGTTGACGTCCTTCTCCTCGCGGGCGGTGACGGTGCCGGTGACCCGCACGACGTACTCGTTGCGCAGGTCGTGGGCGGCGCCGGTGAGCACCTCGTCGCGGGCCACCACCTGGGCGTGGCCGCTGGCGTCCCGGACGTCGAGGAAGGCCACCCCACCGTGATCCCGGCGCCGGGCCACCCATCCGGTGAGGGTGACGGTCTGTCCGGTGTGCTCGGCCCGCAGGGTGCCGGCCTCGTGGGTGCGCAGCATGACGTCCTGTTCGCTCGTGTCGTGGCTGGTGCCAGGTCTGCCCGGCGGGTGCGCCGGGCCGGGCCCATCCTACGAAGCGGGAACCGCCGGGGGCGAACGCGATCAGCCGGGCGAACCTGTGCCTCGCCTGGGCGTGGCGTCGTCGCGGCAGGTCAGCACGCTCCTACGCTGGCTCGTGATGAGCGAGAAGGGGACTCCGGAGGGCCACGAGACGCCCGACCGGGCACGACAGGAGACGCCAGAGACCGCGGACCGCGCGGGCCAGGAGGGCGCGGACCGGGAAGGCACCGACCGCTCCCGGCTCGGTCGACGGGCGGTGCTCGGCGCCGGCGGGCTGCTGGTCGTCGGCGGGGTGCTCTACGCCTGCACCCGCGACGACGGCGACGGCACCCCTCAGGTGGCCGACCTCGACGACGTCGCCGGCGACCAGGGCGAGGGCGACGACGGGTCCGGTGACGGCGGCACCGCCGAGGCCGGCTCCGGCCCGCTCTTCGCGCCGGGCGACCCGGCCGCCAGCGCCACCACCCTGGCCGGGCTGCTCTTCACCGCCTCCCCTGCGGCCGTGATCCTCGCGCCCGGGGTGACCGGCGACCAGGCCGAGCCGGCGGTGACCGCGGCCGTCGAGGCCGGGGTGCCCTGCCTCGTCGACGGCGACGGCATCGCCGAGGAGCTGGACCGGCTGGGCGTCGAGCGGGTGCGCCTCGTCGGCGGGTCCGGCGGCACGTCTGGCTCCGGCAGCGAGGGCAGCTCCGACCCGTCCGGCAGCGAGACGGGGTCCGACACCCAGACCAGCTCCGGCAGCGAGAGCAGCACCAACAGCGAGACCGGCTCCGGCAGCGAGACCAGCGCCGGCGGTGACGCGAGCGCGTCGGCCTCGCCGGCCTCCGACGGGGCCGAGCACCGCTGGAGCCAGGCGGTCCGCGACCGGGAGCAGGTGGAGAGCCTGCCGGCGGTGCAGCGCGACGACCCGCCACGGCTCATCGTCACCTGCGCGGACCCGGAGCAGCACGTCGCCGCGCTGGCCACCCTGCGGGCCGCGCTCGGCGAGCACGAGGACACCGAGGTGATCACCGCCGACGACCCGCGCGCCCAGCCGGTCGTGGAGGCGCTGCGCTCCGACGACCCGCCTCGCCTGGTCGTGGTCGGCGACAGCCGGGTCCCGGCCGAGCAGCTCGAGGGCGCGGTGACGATGGCGCGGGAGGCGCCGACCGTCCCGGGCGGCGGGGTGCTCCCCCTCGGCGGCGACCGCCGGATGATCGCCCTCTACGGCCACCCCGGCGTGGCCGGGCTGGGCCTGCTCGGCGAGCAGGACATCGAGCCGGCGATCGAGCGGGTCGAGGGCTACCTCGAGGAGTACCGCGAGGTCTCCGACCACACCTTCCTGCCGGCCTTCGAGATCATCGCGACGATCGCCGACTCCGGCCCCGGACCGGACGGCGACTACTCCAGCGAGTCCGACCTGCCCTTCCTCCGGCCGTGGATCGACGCGGCCGCCGAGGCGGGCGTCTACGTGCTGCTCGACCTGCAGCCGGGCCGCGCCGACTTCCTCTCCCAGGCCGAGCGCTACGCCGAGCTGCTCAAGGAGCCGCACGTCGGGCTGGCGCTCGACCCGGAGTGGCGCCTGGAGCCGGGGCAGCGCCCGCTGCAGCAGATCGGGCACGTCGAGGTCGACGAGGTCAACGAGGTGGCCACCTGGCTGGCCGAGCTGACCCGCGAGGCCGGGCTGCCGCAGAAGATCTTCATGCTGCACCAGTTCCAGCTCCAGATGCTGCGCGACCGCGACCAGCTGCGCACCGACCTGCCGGAGATCGTCACCGTGATCCACGCCGACGGGCACGGCACCCCGGACCTCAAGCAGGGCACCTGGGACGCGGTCAAGACCGACCTGCCCGAGGGCGTGCTGCTGGGCTGGAAGAACTTCATCGACGAGGACACCCCGACCTTCACCCCGGAGCAGACGATGACCGACGTGCAGCCGGCCCCCCGCTTCGTCTCCTACCAGTAGCCGCCGGGCACCGGCTCAGTCCGCGCGGCCCTCGAGGTAGACCCAGCGCCCCCCGCGGCGGACGAAGTCGGCCGTCTCGGCGAGCTCGCCGTGCTGCCGGGTCGCTCCCTCGCCGATCTCCCAGGCGGCGACGAAGCGCACCTGACCGGTGGCGTCGTCGTCGCCTCCGCTGCTGCCGCGCACCGTCAGGCCGGTCCACCGCAGCCCCGGGCTGGGCTCGACGGTGGCCGGGCGGGTCCGGGGGTGCCAGGTGCGCCACAGGTGGGCGGCCGCCCGCGAGTCACCCTGCTGCAGCAGGGCGTAGGCGGTGTAGCGCGAGCGCATGAGCGCCTCGGCGGTCGCCGCGGGCTCCCCGTCGAGCAGCGGCTCGCAGTGCGCGGCGAAGGGGGCGTCCGCCCCGCAGCGGCAGCCCTGCTCCGCGGTCATGGCGCCTCGGCCCGGCGACCGGGGTGCACCGGCCACGGGCTGTCCCCGGGGCGCAGGTCGCGCCATCCCTCGGCGCGCATCCGCTCGGCGGTCAGCACCGCGATGATCAGCGTGGCGTTGTGCACGTGGCCGGCGAGTACGGCGTCGCGGGCCTCGTCCAGCGGCACCCGCCGCTGCAGCAGGTGCGCCTCCTCCCCCTCGCGCTGGAAGCGCTCGGCGGCGGGCACCTCGCTCAGCCCGCGGGCCAGGTAGACGCGCAGGGCCTCGTCCATCCCGCCGGGCGAGGACCAGTAGTCGACGAGCACCGACCACTCCTCGGCCTGCAGGTCGGTCTCCTCGGCGAGCTCGCGCCGGGCGGCCACCAGCGGGTCCTCGCCGGGGATGTCGAGCAGCCCGGCGGGGATCTCCCACTCGTGCGCGGCGATCGGGTGGCGGTACTGGCGGATGAGCACCGCCCGGTCCTGGGCGTCCAGAGCCAGCACGGCGACCGCGCCGGGGTGGTCGACGACCTCCCGGGTGAGCCGCTGGCCGGCCAGGTCGAAGGTGTCCCGGCGCACGTCCCAGATCGCTCCGTGGAAGGCGACCTCGCTGGTGAGCACGTGCTGCTCGCCCAGCTCGTCGCGCAGCGGTGTGGTCTCGGCGTCGGTCGCCGCCGCGGTGCCCTCGGCCGCCACCGGGTCTGCGGAGATGTCGCCGGAGCCCGGGCTCATGCCTCGAGGCTCGCCCGGTCGGCGGCTCCGGACGTGCCCGGGTCGCCCTCGGCGGCGTCCTCCCGGGGGCGCTCCACCTCGACCAGCCGGGTGTCCCGCTGCGCCTGGACGGCGGCGCCGACGAGACCGGCGAAGAGCGGGTGCGCCCGGTCCGGGCGGCTCTTGAACTCCGGGTGCGCCTGGGTGGCCACGTAGTAGGGGTGCACCTCGCGGGGCAGCTCGACGAACTCGACGAGCCCCAGCTCGGGATGGGTGCCGCTGATCACCAGCCCGGTCTCCTCGAGCCGGGCCCGGTAGTCCTCGTTGACCTCGTAGCGGTGCCGGTGCCGCTCGGTGACCTCGGTGGTGCCGTAGGCCTCGGCGGTCACCGAGCCCTCTCGCAGCCGCGCCGGGTAGGAGCCCAGCCGCATGGTGCCGCCCAGGTCGCCGGCCCCGTCGACGACCGAGCGCTGCTCGGCCATGGTGGCCACCACCGGGGCGGGGGTGCCGGGGTCGAACTCGCTGGAGCTGGCACCCTCGATGCCGGCGACGTTGCGGGCGTGCTCGATGACCATGCACTGCAGCCCGAGGCAGATCCCCAGGGTGGGCACGCCGTGCTCGCGGGACCAGCGCAGCGCGCCGAGCTTGCCCTCGATGCCGCGGACCCCGAAGCCGCCGGGCACGAGCACGGCGTCCACCCCGCCGAGGGCGCGCTGGGCGCCGGCCGGGGTCTGGCACTCGTCGGAGGCCACCCAGCGGATCCGCACCTTCGCGTCGTGGTGGAAGCCGCCGGAACGCAGCGCCTCGGTCACCGACAGGTAGGCGTCGGGCAGGTCGATGTACTTGCCGACGAGCGCGATCTCGACCTCGTGCTCGGGCTGGTGGACCCGGCGCAGCAGGGTGTCCCAGGAGGTCCAGTTGACGTCGGTGAAGCTCACCCCGAGGCGGCGGATCACGTAGGTGTCCAGCCGCTCGCGGTGCAGCACCTTGGGGATGTCGTAGATGCTCGGCGCGTCGACGCAGGCGGCCACCGCCTCCTCGTCGACGTCGCAGCTGTGCGAGATCTTGCGCTTGATGTCCTCGGGGATCTCCCGGTCGGCGCGCAGCACGAGGGCGTCCGGCTGGATGCCGACCTGGCGCAGCGCGGCCACGGAGTGCTGGGTGGGCTTGGTCTTCAGCTCCCCGCTGGGGGCGAGGTAGGGCACCAGCGAGACGTGCAGGAAGAAGCAGCTGTCCCGCCCGACGTCGTGGCGCACCTGACGGGCGGCCTCGAGGAAGGGCAGGCTCTCGATGTCGCCGACGGTGCCGCCGATCTCGGTGATGATGAGGTCCGGGGCGTCGGCGTCGTCGATGCCGGGGCTGCCGGCGGCCGGCGCGCGCATCCGGTCCTTGATCTCGTTGGTGATGTGCGGGATGACCTGCACGGTGTCACCGAGGTACTCCCCGCGTCGCTCCCGGGCGATCACCCGGCTGTAGACCTGACCCGTGGTCACGTTGGCCGAGCCGTCGAGGTCGACGTCGAGGAAGCGCTCGTAGTGCCCGATGTCCAGGTCCGTCTCGGCGCCGTCCTCGGTGACGAAGACCTCGCCGTGCTGGAAGGGGTTCATCGTCCCGGGGTCGACGTTGAGGTAGGGGTCGAGCTTCTGCATCGTCACCCGCAGGCCCCTGGCCCGCAGCAGATGCCCCAGGCTCGAGGCCGTCAGACCCTTGCCGAGAGAGGAGGCGACGCCTCCGGTCACGAAGATGTGTTTCGTCGAAGCCACCACGGGCTTTCACTCTACGTCACGCGCGCAGCTGCGCGTAGCGGGCCAGCCACCGACGCGCCGTGGCGATCCCGTCGGCCCATCCGGCAGCCCGCTCGCGGCCTGCCGTGGCGCGGCGCCCGGCCTCCTCCGGGTCGTCCAGCACCCGGGCGACCTCGGCCGCCACCGCCGCCGGGTCCCCGGGCGGGACGAGGGCGCCGATCCCGGTCAGCAGGTCCGGCAGTCCCCCGACCTCAGTCGCGACGACCGGTGTCCCGGCCGCGAGCGCCTCCTGCACCACCAGGGCCCGGGCCTCCCACTCGCTGGTCAGCACGAGCACCGAGGCGGCGCGCAGCCAGGCCGAGACGTCCTCCTGGGCGCCGACCAGGTGCACCGGGGCGCGCAGCGCCTCCGCCCGGGTGCGCAGCTCCTCGCGCAGCTGCGGGTCTCCGGCGCCGACGACGACCCAGGACGCCGGCGCCTGTCCCGCCGGGGTGCGGTCGCGGGCCCGCGCGGCGGCGTCGACCAGGGTGGCGAGGTCCTTCTGCGGGGCGACCCGGGCGATGGTCAGCACCAGGGCCGGCGTCGGGAGGCCATCGCTCCCGGGGTCGGTGCTCTGCAGAGGCTCTGCTCCGCCCTTCTCGGCGTCGTCGCTCCCGACGACCCCTTCGCGCGCGAGCAGCCGGAGCGCTTGCCCCGCTCGCTCCCGGTGGCCGGGGACGGGAGCCGTGAGCAGGTCTGGCACCCGGGCCGAGGGCACCTCGGCGAGCTCGGCCCGCCGGGCACCCAGATCGCGGGCCAGCTCGACCAGGTCGGTGCTGGCACCGGTGACCAGCGCGGCCCGCCGCAGCACGACCCGGGCGACCAGCGCCCCGACCCGGTGGCGCGGACCGCGGCCGCGCATCTCGTTGTGCAGGCTGATGACGACCGGCACGCGTCTCGGGGTGAGCGCGGCGGCCAGCAGCCCGGCCCGGAACCCGTGGGCGTGCACCACGTCCGCGCCGGCCAGGGCTCGGCGCGCCGACGAGGGCCACCAGCGCGGGGCGCGCCTCGGCCGGGCGCCGGTCGGCGGTTCCCTCCGGCCCACCAGCACGGTGCTCCCTTCGGACCGCTCCTGGTCGCGAGCCCACCCCGGCTCCAGGCTGGTCCGGGTCACCGCGTCGGTCACGGTGATCACCGTCGCCCCGAGGGTGGCCAGGTCGGCGCGCAGCTGGCCGACGTGCGCGGCGATCCCCCCGGTGGCGGACAGCGCGACCAGCGCCACCCGCACCGGGATCTGCTCGTCGGCTGTCGGCTCCTGGGTCTGGCCGGCCTGGGGGTCGATCGTCGGCTCCCGGCTCATCGTGGCCCCCGGGTCCGGACCGGAACGACCCGGGTCAGGGCGGCCCGCACGGCCGGGTCGATGGCCGCGGCGACGAGGGCCACCGCGGCGGCGACCAGCACGGCCACCGCAGCACCGGCGACCAGCGCGGCTCCGGTGGTCTCCGGCCAGCGGTCGATCAGCGCGACGCGCAGCGCCTGGGCCAGCGCCACCGCGACCACGGCCAGCGCGGCCGCCGGGACGAGCCCGGCGAGCACGCCGGGGCCGCGGTGCTCGCGCGGTCCGTCGGCGGAGGCGGTCTCGGCGGTCGCGGGTGCACCCTGGCCCCGGCCCGGCCCCCAGCCGCGGCGGACCAGGACCGTGAGCAGGACCGCGGTGAGGGTCATCCCGAGCGTCGCCGACCAGCCGATGACCTGCAGGGTCGATCCGGGACCGTCCTGCGGGCCGAGCAGCAGCACCGGGCCGGTGGCCGCGACCAGCCACCCCAGGGCCACCGCGGCTCCGCCGGCGAGGGCGCTCCCCCGGGCGTAGAGGGTGCGTGTCGCCACGGCGGCCAGGGCGAAGCCGACGAGGCCGGGCGCCGTGGCGGCCAGCCCGGCGGGCATCGCCCGCAGCGCCACGTCCCCGTCTCCGCGGTCGATCGCCGCGAAGACCGTGCCGACCGGATCCGCCACGACGATCAGCGCGGCGGCCGCCGCCGCGCTGAGCAGCACCACGGTGCGCAACGACCCGGCCACCGCCCGCACCGCCGGCTCGGGGCGCTCGCGCACCCGGGCGATCACCGGGTAGGCGGCGGTCGCGACCGGGACCGCCAGCACGGCGTAGGGCAGCAGGTACAGGGCCTGGACGTACTGGTGCACGACGACGGTGCCGTCGCCGCCGGACCGGTTGGCCACCTTGAGGGTGACCAGCACGGCGATCTGCTGCCCGAGCAGGCCGACAATGCCGGCTCCGGCCAGCCGGGCGGCTCGGCTGGTCAGCTCGGCCGGCAGCCGCCAGCGGGGGCGCAGCCGGATCCCGGCGCGCCCGGCCGCGATCAGCAGCGGCAGGCTGAGGGCGACGACGCCCAGGGTGGTCCCGCCGCCGAGGATCATCCAGCCGCTGGTGCTCAGGTCGGCCGGCGGGGTGCTCGGCGGCACCAGCAGCCCGTAGAGCAGGTAGGTGGCGATGACGACCAGGCTGGACAGCAGCGGGGCGGCCGCGGCCGCGACGAACCGCTCGTGCGCCTGGAGCACACCGGTGACGACGATGCCGAGGCCGTAGAGCGGCACCTGGGGGCTGAAGAGGACCAGCAGCCGGGTGCCCAGCTCGACGGCCGGCGAGCCGAGGTCGCCGAGCAGCGCCTGGCTGATCCACGGCGCGGTCAGCGCCAGCAGCACGGCGAGCGGGAGCAGCAGCGTCAGGGTCCGGGTGAGCAGGGCGCCGGCCACGTCGTCGGCGTCCTCGCTGCCAGCGGCGGCGACGCCGCGCACGCGCCCGGCCAGCAGCGGGACGACGACCGCGGCGAGGACGCCCCCGGCGGCGATCTCGTAGACGACGTTGGGGACGGTGTTGACGCTCTGGTAGACCGTGCCCACCCCGGCGGCGCCGACCGTCGCGGCGAAGACGAGCCACCGGGCGAAGCCGACGATGCGGCCCAGCGCGGTGAGCACCGCCACCTGACCAGCCGCCCGGGCGATCCGCCCCCCGCCTCCGGGCCGCTGATCCCCCTGGGTCACCCGCGTCCCCACTCGTCCAGCCGCCGCAGCCAGGGTGTCTGCTCGATCACCCGGGTGAAGCTCACCCGCTCCGACACCAGGGTGAGCGCGACCAGCGCCGCCGCGGTCGCGGTCCGGGCCCGCGGTCCGCCGGCGCGCAGCAGGGCCAGCCCGACGAGGGCGCCCAGCGGGTTGGCGCCGCTGTCACCGAGCATGGACCGTCCGGCCAGGTCGTCGGGCAGCGCGCCGAGCGACGCGCCCAGGGCCACCTCGGCCGCCGCGCCCGCGCCTGCGGGACGGACCTCGCGGCCCGCACGGCCCGACGATGACGGCGCGAGCAGGGCGAGCGTCGCCAGGGCTCCGGCGACCTTGAGGGCGCGCCCGGGCCGCAGGTCGAAGAGGTTGACGAGGTTCGCGCTGCCGGCGACGACCAGCGCGTCCCGCAGCACCCCGATGCTCGCGACCGGCCCCCGCCTCAGCGCACCGGCGCCCGTACCCGCCTGGTGCTCCCGCGCGGCCACCACCAGGGCGACTCCGGCCAGGCCGGCCACCTTCGTGGCGCCGGTGCTGACCGTGCCGCGCCGCAGCGCACCCAGGTGGCCGCGCAACCCCTTCGTCGTGGTGTCGCCGGCCAGGTCGTCGAGCAGGCCCAGCGCCCCGGGGACGAGCACGACGAGCAGGTCACGGCCCGGTCCCCCGGCCGTGACGGTGCCGACGGACGCCCCGAGCACCCAGGCGGGACCCTCCAGCAGGGTGACCGGGTCACCGGCGTGGTTGCGTCGGACGAAGGGGTCGCCGGGCCCCGACGCGGAGCGTCCCGGACCGGCCCGGTCCGACCGCAGCGCCAGTCGCGTGGTCGCGGCCCGGGTGGCGGCGGCGGTGACCGACGCCGCGGCGACCGCGGCGAGCATCCGGCGGGCCGGTGCGGTCGCGGCCATCACAGGTCGGGCACGGAGGCGGTGGCGTCCGCCCCCAGGCCGTAGTGGCCCGACTCCCCCTCGAGCTGCTCCTGCAGCGCCAGCACCACGTCGGCGCGGCCCATCGGGATCTCGGGCACGTCGACGGTGGACAACCCGCGGGAGATGAGCGTGCTGTCCCGCGCCGTGGTCACGACGGAGACCTCCTCCTCGGAGTCCACGTCGCGCTGGCTGCCGGCGAGCACCGCTCCCGAGGTGCCCTCGTCCAGGGTGCGGCTGAGCCGCACCCACGACTCGGCGGCGGTGCTCGCCTCGGCGGCGGGGTCCTCGGCAGCGGACTCGGCGCTGACCGGGGCACCGACGACGACCACGAGCTCGCTGGTCGAGGGCAGGTCGGAGGGGCCGCCGACGAGGTCGGCGTCGGTGAGCCGGCTCCAGGCGCGGCTCCGGGCGTCCTCGTCGACCTCGGACCCGTCGGCACGGCCGGAGAGGATGGCGGTCAGCGCGTCGTCGACCGCCGGGGTGCCCTCCCGGGCGTCCAGGCCCATCTCCTGGAGCGCGCTGCCGCCGCTCTCGGCGCGGCTGGAGGCGGCGTCCGCGGAGACCCAGGACGGGTCGAGCTCGACCGGCTCGGTCACCGTCGCCCCGGACTGCTCGAGGGTCTCGGCGATGTCGGTGGCGACGTCGTCCTCGGCCTGGGGCAGCACCACCAGCGCGACGCTGCGACCGGACAGGCGCCCGTCGACCACCTGCGCCAGGGTCGCCTGGTCGAAGTCGTCCCGGCCCTCGGCGCCGCGCTCGGCGTCGCCGAGCTCGGCGCGCAGGTCGTCCTTCTCCTGCCGCAGCTCGGTCACCTCGCTGTTGAGGGTCTGACCGATCCCGTCGTTGAGCGGACCGGCGCCCAGCACGATGCCGACCGAGAGCGCGATGAGCACCGCCGCCAGGGAGACCAGGTGGTAGCGGAAGTCGATCACGTGACCATCCCCTCGACGAGCGCCCACAGATCGTCCCAGCGGGCGCCGACGAGCTGCAGCAGCGCCTGCCCGGTGGGGGTCGCCCACAGGGCCACCAGCAGCGCGCCGAGGCAGACCAGCAGCAGGCCGATGATCTCCAGGGGGGAGATACGGCTGCGGTAGAGGCGGCTGACCCCCTTCGCGTCGATGAGCTTGCTGCCGACTCGGAGCCGGGTGAGGAAGGTGCTCGACATGCCCGCCCGGCCCTTGTCGAGGAACTCCACCAACGTCGCGTGGGTGCCCACCGCGACGATGAGCGTCGCGCCCAGGTCGTCGGCGAGCAGCATGGCGATGTCCTCGCTGGTCCCGGCCGCCGAGAAGACCACCGGCTCGACGCCCAGCGCCTCGACCCTGGGCACCCCGGGAGCCCGCCCGTCGCGGTAGGCGTGCACGACCACCTCGGCCCCGCTGGTCAGGGCGGCGTCGCTGACCGAGTCCATGTCGCCGACGATCATGTCCGGCGACAGCCCGGCCTCCATGAGCGCGTCGGCCCCGCCGTCCACCCCGATGAGCACCGGCTTGTACTCGCGGATGTAGTGCCGCAGGGCGGCCAGGTCGTCCTTGTAGTGGTAGCCGCGCACGACCACCAGGGCGTGCCGGTCGGCCAGCTCGGTGCGCACGTCGGGGATGCCCACCCCGTCGAAGAGGAGCTCACGCTCCTTGGTCATGTACTCCATAGTGTTGGCCGCGAAGGCCTCGAGCTGCTCGCCCAGCCCCTCTCGGGCCGTGGACATGTCGGCGGCCAGCGACTCCTCGGTGTGCCGCACCCCGGTGATCTCGAGGTCACCCACGACGAAGGTGTCCTCGTCCAGCCGGCCGCGCACGCCGTCCTTGAGGGTGGCCACCAGCCCGTCGTGCTGCACGTCGAGCAGCGGGATGCCGGCCTCGACGATGGCCGTCGGTCCGGCGTTCGGGTAGCGGCGGCTGGTGGACTCGGCCGCGTTGACGACCGCGGCCGGGCCGCAGGCGACGAGCGCCTCGCCGCTGACCCGGTCGATGTCCTGGTGGTCGATGACGGCGATGTCGCCGGGCTGCAGCCGCTTGGTCAGGTCCTTGGTGCGGCGGTCGGCTCGCACCGGCCCGTGGATCCCGGGCAGGTCCGGGTCACGCGTCGGTTCGCGGGTCAGTCGCAGCGCCATCCGTGGCATCGTCCCACGAGGGCGGCGCCGGGACGGCAGGCTGCGGCCGGATCAGCCCGTGCGTGTCGTCCGGCCGGCACGCTCCTGGCTGGCCTCCAGCAGCTCCTGGGCGTGGTCCAGGGCGGCGCCCTGGTCGTCGCCGCCCATCATCCGGGCGAGCTCGCGCAGCCGCTCCTCCCCCTCGACGGGTGCGATGTCGCT
Organism: Janibacter alkaliphilus; assembly: GCF_013408565.1. NCBI lineage: Bacteria > Bacillati > Actinomycetota > Actinomycetes > Micrococcales > Intrasporangiaceae > Janibacter > Janibacter alkaliphilus. The sequence continues at coordinate 2,950,870 of NZ_JACBZX010000001.1, forward strand.
GGAGGTGACGTGCCCGTCGTCGGTCTTGCGCACGACGAGGTGGCGGTCGGCGTGCGCGGCCACCTGCGCGAGGTGGGTGACCACGATCACCTGGCTGCTGCGGGCCAGCCGGGCCAGCCGGGCGCCCACGTCCAGGCCGGCGCGGCCGCCGACCCCGGCGTCGACCTCGTCGAAGACGAAGGTGGGTCGGGCCCCGGGTCCCGCTGCGCGGGCTGCTGCTGCGCGGGCGTCACCGGTGCTGGCGTCGTCTGTGCCGGCCGCCCCGGCCCCGGCGGCGGCCACCTCGATGGCCAGCATGATCCGACTGAGCTCCCCCCCGCTCGCGGCGCGGGCGACGGTGCGCGGCGTGCTGCCGGGGTTGGCGGCGATGCGGATCTCGACGTGGTCGGCGCCCTCGGCGCCCACCCGCAGGTGACGGCCGTCCGGGGTGGCCAGGGCGAGCGGGTCGCCGTCGTCCGCGGTGTCCGGGGTCACCTCGATCTCGACACGGGCCTTGGGCATCGCCAGGGCAGCCAGCTCGGTGCAGATGGCGTCGGCCAGGGCCGTGGCGACCTGGGCGCGTCCGGCGCTGAGCCGGTCGACCGCCGTCGTGAGCCGGGCGGTCAGGACCTCGACCTCCTCGCGCAGGGCGTCGATCCGGGCGTCCGCCCCGGTGAGCCGGGTCAGCTGCTCACGGGCCTGGTCACGGTGGGCGAGGACCGCGTCGACGTCGGGGCCGTAGCGACGCACCAGGTCGGTGATCGCGGCCCGTCGGGCCTGCACCTCGCCCAGCCGCGCCGGGTCGACGTCGACGTCCGCGGCGTAGCTGCTGAGATCCGCGGCGACGTCGGCCGCCAGCACCCCGATCTCGGCGAGACGGTCGTGCAGCTCCTGCAGCCGGGGGTCGGGCGCGCTCACCGCAGCCAGCTCGGCGGTGGCGGCGGCCAGCTGACCGACCACGTCGGCGCCGTCGAGGGCGTCCGGGTCGGAGAGTCGTCGGTGCGCGGTCCCGGTCGCGGCCTGCAGCTGCTCGGCGTGGGCAAGCCGGTCCTCGCTGGCGGCCAGCTCCTCGTCCTCGCCCGGGACGGGCTCGACGGCGTCGATCTGGGTCAGCTGGTGCTCCAGCCGGTCGATCTCCTGCATCCGGGAGCGCTCGTCGGCGACCAGTCCGGCGAGCTCGTCGGTGCTGGCTCGCCACCGCGCCACCAGGTCGGCCACCTTCGCCCGGGGCTCGTCGAGGTCGGCTGCGCCCACGGCGTCCACCACCGCGCGGTGCTGGGCGGGGCGGGTGAGCCGCCACTGGTCCGCCTGCCCGTGCACCGCGACCAGGTCCTGCCCGAGCTCGGCCAGCAGACCGGCCGGCACCCGTCGGCCACCGACGTGCGCGCGGCTGCGCGCCCCGGCGGCCAGGGTGCGGGCCAGCAGCAGCTCGCCGGCCTCGACGTCGGCGCCGGCCTCCTGCGCCCGGACCAGCGCGGGGTGCCCCTCGGGCAGGTCGAGGTCGGCCTCGACGAGGGCGCTCTCGCTGCCGGCGCGCACCAGCTCGGCGTCGGCCTTGCCGCCGAGGACCAGGCTGAGCCCGGAGACGACCATGGTCTTGCCCGCGCCCGTCTCGCCGGTGACGACCGTCAGCCCGGGGTGCGGTTCGATCCGCGCCTCGTCGATCACCCCGAGGTCACGGATGTGCAGCTCGCGCAGCACGCTAGCCCTCCCGCTCCCCGGACCGGCGACCTCGCCAGCCGTCCACCGGCAGGTCGAACTTGGCCACCAGCCGGTCCGCGAAGGGTGAGCGGGTGAGCCGGGCCAGGCGCACCGGCTCGGCGGCACGGTGCACCTCGATGCGGGCGCCCGGGGGGAGGTCGACCGCTCGGCGCCCGTCGCACCACAGCACGCCGTGCCCCTCCGTGCCGGGCACGAGCTCGGCCGCGACCGCAGAGCGCGGACCGAGCACGAGCGGGCGGGCGAAGAGGGAGTGGGCGCTGATCGGCACCACGAGCACCGCCTCGACGTCGGGCCAGATCACCGGGCCGCCGGCGGAGAAGGCGTAGGCGGTGGAGCCCGTCGGCGTGGCCATGACCACACCGTCGCAGCCCCACGTGGACAGCGGCCGACCGTCGATCTCGAGGGTCAGCATGAGCATCCGCTCGCGCGAGGCCTTCTCGACGGTGACCTCGTTCAGGGCCCACGACCGGGCGACCTCGCGGCCGTCGATGGTGCCCACCACCTCCAGCGCCATCCGCTCCTCGACGTGGTAGGCGCGGTCCCGGATGTGCTCGACGGTCGCGTCCAGGTGCTCGCGCTCGGCCTCGGCGAGGAAGCCGACGTGCCCCAGGTTCACCCCGAGGACCGGCACGCCGCTGCCACGGGCGAGCTCGGCGCCGCGAAGGATGGTGCCGTCGCCACCGAGCACGACGACGAGCTCGGCGCCGCGGGTGGCCTGCGCGTCGGTGGTGACGGCCGGGTGCTCGCCGAGGGCGGTGCCCTCGAGCTCGCCCGGCGGGATGACCACCTCGAGGCCGGCGCCGGAGAGCCGCTCGGCGACGTCGACGGCCACGTCGACGGCCTCCGGGCGACCAGGGTGCGCGACCAGCACGACGCGCCGTTGTCCCTCGGTCACTGCTCCTCCTCCAGGATGAGGTCGTCGACGGTCCTGACCAGAGCCTGCCACGAGAGGCCGACAGCCGATGCGCGGGTGGCGTGCACGAGGTACTCGCGGTTGCCCTCGCCACCGGTGACCCGGCTGGGCAGCACGGCCAGCACCGCCAGGCCGCGGTCGGTGATCTCCTGCAGCACGCCGATCAGCGCCCCGCGGCGGTGCGCGGCGGAGCGCACCACGCCGCGTCGCCCGAGACCGTGCCGGCCGACCTCGAACTGCGGCTTCACGAGCAGCACCGCCTCGCCACCGTCGCGGACGAGGTCGTGGATCTCGTCGAGCACCAGGCGCAACGAGATGAAGCTGAGGTCGGCGACCACGAGGTCGAAGGGCCCCCCGACCGCCTCGGGCCGCAGCCCGCGCAGGGTGGTCCCGCTGCGCTCCACGACCCTGGGGTCGTCTCGCAGGGCGGGCACCAGCTGGTCGTGGCCGACATCCAGGGCCACCACCTCGCGCGCGCCCCGCTGCAGCAGCACCTGGGTGAAGCCTCCGGTCGAGGCACCCAGATCGATGCAGCGCCGGTCGGTGACGTGCGGGCCGTTCGTCCCGAGCTCGGTGAGCGCCGCGTCGAGCTTCCCGGCGGCCCGGCCGACCCATCCGGGCCCGTCTGCGGTGACCGTCAGGCGCTCGTGCGGGGCGACCGGAGTGGCGGGCTTGCGCAGCACGGCGCCGTCCAGGGTGACCTGGCCGGCGCGGAGCAGCTCACCAGCGTGCCCCCGGCTGCGGGCCAGCCCGCGACGGACCAGGGCGCGGTCGACCCGCTCCGGCTCGCCTCCCTCCGGCTCGCTCCCCTCGGCCACGGGCTCGCCGGGCTGAGCCTCAGGCTCGCCCACCTCAGCTGCCGAGATCGTCCAGGCGTGCCTGGAGGGTGCGGTGCAGCTGTTCTCCGCTGCCGGCGACGCTCTCCAGGTCGTCGGCCTGAGCCAGCTCCCGGGTGGCGGCGTCGATAACCAGGTCTCCGGTCGCCGGTGCGGGCGGACGGTCCGCCGCGGCATCGTCGTGCTGAGCGGCCTGGTCATGGCTGGCGATCTGGTCGCGTTCGGGCTTCGACGGCGCGTCCGGGGCGACGTGACCTTCCGTGGCGCTGCCCGAGGGACGCGGAGTCTGGCTCATGCCTCGTTGCCCGACGGCGGCTCGACCGAGGTCATCTGCTCGGGTCCGCGCGTGCTCGCACCGGCCGGAGCGGTGGCAGCGCCGGCCGTGCGGGACCGGCCCGTCGTGGCGGTGGCCGTGCCGGTCGTCGCCGCGCCGGTCTGCTTCGCGGCACCGGCCTTCGTGGCGGTGCCCGTCTTCTTCGCCGTGCCCGTCTTCTTCGCCGTGCTCGCCTTCTTGGCAGTGCTCGCCTTCTTGGCGGTGCCCGTCTTCTTCGCGGTGCTCGCCTTCTTAGCCGTGCCCGTCTTCTTCGCGGTGCCCGTCTTCTTCGCGGTGCTCGCCTTCTTCGCCGTGCCCGTCTTCTTCGCGGTGCCGGCGTTCTTGGCGGTGCCGGCGTTCTTGGCGGTGCTCGCCTTCTTAGCCGTGCCGGCCTTCGTGGCGGTGCTCGCCTTCTTCGCCGTGCCGGCCTTCTTCGCCGTAGCCACCTTCTTCGTAGCGGCATGCGACGTCTTCGCCGCGGCCGTCGTCGCGGGGCTCGTCGGCGCTCCTGCCGGGGTCGCCCTCGCTGCCGACGACTCCCCGGTGGGCGCCGCCTCGTGGGCGCGCAGCGCCGCGCTCCCGGCGCCCAGGTCTCCCACCTCTTCGTCCGGCCACGCCCGACGGCCCTCGGGGCTCTCGGTATCCGCGCCGGCGACCACGAGGGTGTCGACGAGCTGGACGACCTCGAGCGTCCGGGTCAGGGTGGCCTGGGTCAGCGAGAGACCCAGGTGAAGCATGGTGCGCAGGGGGTCCACGATCGGTTCACCTTTCGTCGGTCGCGCCACGGTATCGCGCTCAGCGCGCGTCGCCGGGAGCCACCAGCCGTCCCGCCTGCTCCGGATCGATCGATCCGTCGTCGACGGCGCTCCAGACCGCGTCGAGGGCGGCACGCGCGCGGTCGATCCCCGACCCCTCGGACACCAGCTGCGGGCCGTCGATGATCCGTGCCCGGGCCTCGCCCCGGACGAACCAGTCCCCGTCCCGGCCGGCCTCGGGGTAGGGCTCCAGCAGACCGCGAAGGTCTCGCAGGACATGGCCCGGCCGCATCGCGGGATCGGCCGAGGCTGCGTCGGTGACCCCGTGGACGCCGGTGAGGACCAGCGCCGACGGAGTGCCCGCGGCGCTGCCCCCGGCGATGTCGGTCTCCAGCCGGTCCCCGATCGCGAGCACGTCGCCCGGATCAGCACCCAGCCGGTCGGCAGCCAGCAGGTACATCGGCGCGTGCGGCTTCCCGATGACCTCGGGCAGCACGTCGACGGCCGCCCCCACAGCCCGGACCAACGAGCCGTTGCCGGGCGTCTGGCCGCGGTCTGTCGGCAGGGTGAGGTCGTCGTTGGTGGCGACCCAGCGAGCCCCGCCCTGGATAGCGATGGCCGCCTCGGCCAGGTCACGGGCGGTGACATCCGGCCCGTAGCCCTGGACGACCGCCGCGCACCCGGGATCACCCGGCTCGCAGACGCGCACGCCGTGCTCCCGCAGCGCGGCAGCGACCCCGGGACCACCGACCGGCAGGACGGCGTCCTCCGGCGACAACCGCTCGGCGAGCCAGGCCGCAGCAGCGACCGAGGAGGTGACCACGTCCTCGTCACGCAGGCTCAGGCCGAGACGACGCAGGTGCTGCGCCACCTCCTGCGGAGGTCGAGAGGCGTTGTTCGTGGCGTAGACGACCGGCACACCCGCGGCCGACAGCGACTCCACGGCGTGCTCGACCGCCGGCTCGCCGGCGTAGACCACGCCGTCGAGGTCGCAGATGAGCCCGCGATAGCGTGCGACCAGGGCCTGGGTCACGCCGGCTCGTCCCGCCCGCCGACCGGCTCGTCGTCCCGACCGGGCATCGGCTCGTCGTCCCGACCGGGCATCGGCTCGCTCTCCTCGGACGGCGCCACGACGACGCCGTCGAGCTCGTCCAGGCGCTCCGCCGCATCGGTCTCGCCGTCGGCGTCCGCCGCGGCCGCCCGGCCGAACCACTCCCGGGCCTCGTCACGTCGGCCGGCGTCGAGCAGCGCGTCGGCGTAGGCGTACCAGAGCCGCCCTGCCCAGGGCTTGCCCGACGCCTTGCCCACACGTCCCTGCAGCGCCAGCGCGGCTGCCTCGGCCTGGCCCATGTCTCGTCGGATCCCGGAGCCGACGATGAGCAGCTCCATCTGCTCCTCGGCGCCGAGGTCCTGCGCCTCGCGTGAGCCGAGCAGCTCCAGGGCCCGCTCGGGACGCCCGAGCCCGCGCTCGCAGTCGACCATCAGCGGCAGCAGGTGGGAGGACCCGGTGAGCCGTCGCACCGTGCGGAACTCCGTGAGGGCCCGCGCGTAGTCCCCTGCCCGATAGGCCACGAAGCCGAGCGCCTCCCTGGCGGCAGGGACCCGCCCCGCCCGCCGGGCCGCCGTCTCGGCGTGCGCCATCGCTCCGTCGAGGTCGTCGACCTCGAGCAGCGCAGCGACCATCACCAGGTGCTTGGCCACGCCGTCAGCGTTCTCCTTGCTCAGCGTGCGCAGCTGCTGCCGCACCGACCGGTCGAGCTCGTCACCGGTGACGTCGTCGGCGATCGCCGGCTCGGGGCGACGGCCCTGCTTCGGCACCAGCCGGGGACCGCTGTCCTCGGCACGCTCACGGCCACCCCGCGACGGACGATCGCCCGAGCCCGCCGACCCTGGGCGCCGGTCCGACCCGTCGCGCCCACGCTCCGCGCCGCGACGGTCCTGCCCTGACCGGTGTCCCCCGGGGCGCCCCTGGCGATCACCACCGCGCCCCCCAGCACGTCCATCCGCGCGTCGATCACCCGCGGGTCGACCGCCACCCGGCCCAGAGCCCGGACCCCGGCCTCCGCGCGACGGTCCGCCACCGTCGCCACGACGACCGGGCGAACCCTCTCCGTCACCGCGGCGTCCCGTCTCGCCTGCATCGTTCACCGTCTGCTCCTCACGCATCGCACAGGTGGCCACCGCCGTCGCCAGCCTCCCACGAGAGGGCTCACGGTCCGGCTCTGGACCGCACCACTGCTCCCTGGGCGGCCGGCACGAACGACCCCAGAAACCAAGAAACGCCCTGCTCGATAACTCGAGAGGGCGAATCTTGAAAGTATGTCCGGCTGCGTCCTACTCTCCCACACCGTCACCAGTGCAGTACCATCGGCGCTGAAGGGCTTAGCTTCCGGGTTCGGAATGGAGCCGGGCGTTTCCCCTTCGCTATGACAGCCGAAACTCTATGGAGATATCAGTGCTCCCGACCGTATCTCGGGAACTGCACAGTGGACGCGAACATCAGAATCGAAAAGATTATGTGTGTATCAAGTTATCGGCTTATTAGTACCAGTCAGCTACATGCATTGCTGCACTTCCACATCTGGCCTATCAACCCAGTAGTCTACTGGGAGCCTCTCGGAGCAAGCTCCATGGAAACCTCATCTTGAGACGTGCTTCCCGCTTAGATGCTTTCAGCGGTTATCACTTCCGAACGTAGCTAATGAGCGGTGCCCTTGGCAGAACAACTCACACACCAGAGGTTCGTCCAACCCGGTCCTCTCGTACTAGGGTCAGCCTCTCTCAAGTTTCCTACGCGCACAGAGGATAGGGACCGAACTGTCTCACGACGTTCTAAACCCAGCTCGCGTGCCGCTTTAATGGGCGAACAGCCCAACCCTTGGGAGAGACTCCACCCCCAGGATGCGACGAGCCGACATCGAGGTGCCAAACCATCCCGTCGATATGGACTCTTGGGGAAGATCAGCCTGTTATCCCCGGGGTACCTTTTATCCGTTGAGCGACGGCGCTTCCACAAGCCACCGTCGGGTCACTAGTTCCGACTTTCGTCCCTGCTCGACATGTCTGTCTCGCAGTCAAGCTCCCTTGTGTACTTACACTCGCCACCTGATTGCCAACCAGGCTGAGGGAACCTTTGAGCGCCTCCGTTACATTTTAGGAGGCAACCGCCCCAGTTAAACTACCCACCAGTCACTGTCCCTGATCCGGATCACGGACCGAGGTTAGATGACCAAAACGACCAGAGTGGTATTTCAACGATGACTCCACGAACACTGGCGTGTCCGCTTCAACGTCTCCCACCTATCCTACACAAGCCGTCCCGATCACCAATAACAAGCTATAGTGAAGGTCCCGGGGTCTTTCCGTCCTTCTGCGCGTAACGAGCATCTTTACTCGTAGTGCAATTTCGCCGAGTTCGCGGTTGAGACAGTGGAGAAGTCGTTACGCCATTCGTGCAGGTCGGAACTTACCCGACAAGGAATTTCGCTACCTTAGGATGGTTATAGTTACCACCGCCGTTTACTGGGGCTTAAATTCTGAGCTTCGGCCCGAAGACCTAACCCTTCCTCTTAACCTTCCAGCACCGGGCAGGCGTCAGTCCGTATACATCGTCTTGCGACTTCGCACGGACCTGTGTTTTTAGTAAACAGTCGCTTCTCCCTGGTCTCTGCGGCCCATCATCCTAGTCCGTAAAAGACTTCAGAATCCGGGCCCCCCTTCTCCCGAAGTTACGGGGGCATTTTGCCGAATTCCTTAACCACGATTCACTCGATCGCCTTGGTATTCTCTACCTAACCACCTGAGTCGGTTTGGGGTACGGGCGGCTAGAACCTCGCTAGAGGATTTTCTCGGCAGCATAGGATCACCCTGCTTCCCGCTTGTGCGGTCACTATCAGGTCTCAGGAACATGTCAGGCGGATTTGCCTACCTGACTCCCTACACCTTTAGACGTGGACAACCATCGCCACGCGGAGGCTACCTTCCTGCGTCTCCCCATTGCTTGGCTACTACTAGATCGGGTCGCGCGTTCCACGCTCAATGGGACCGAAGTCCCTTGAGAGCGCTTCAGGCGCTTAGCATCACTAGATTCGCCATGGGCGGTTCTTCGCCGGTTCCGGAATATCAACCGGATGTCCATCGACTACGCCTGTCGGCCTCGCCTTAGGTCCCGACTTACCCAGGGCAGATTAGCTTGACCCTGGAACCCTTGGTTATTCGGCGGACGGGTTTCTCACCCGTCATTCGCTACTCATGCCTGCATTCTCACTCGTGTGGCATCCACGACTGGTTCACACCGTCGCTTCGCTCGCCACACGACGCTCCCCTACCCATCAACACGCTTGGACATAAATGCCAGGCAGTGTGTCAATGCCACAGCTTCGGTGGTGTGCTTGAGCCCCGCTACATTGTCGGCGCGGAATCACTTGACCAGTGGGCTATTACGCACTCTTTAAAGGGTGGCTGCTTCTAAGCCAACCTCCTGGTTGTCACTGCAACTCCACATCCTTTTCCACTTAGCACACGCTTAGGGACCTTAGCTGGTGATCTGGGCTGTTTCCCTCTCGACAATGGAGCTTATCCCCCATAGTCTCACTGCCACGTTCTCACTTACCGGCATTCGGAGTTTGGCTAACGTCAGTAACCTGGTGAGGCCCATCGGCTATCCAGTAGCTCTACCTCCGGTAAGAAACACGTGACGCTGCACCTAAATGCATTTCGGGGAGAACCAGCTATCACGGAGTTTGATTGGCCTTTCACCCCTACCCACAGCTCATCCCCTCAGTTTTCAACCTAAGTGGGTTCGGTCCTCCACGACGTCTTACCGTCGCTTCAACCTGGCCATGGGTAGATCACTCCGCTTCGGGTCTAGACCCAGCGACTCATTCGCCCTGTTCGGACTCGCTTTCGCTACGGCTTCCCCACACGGGTTAACCTTGCCACTGAGCACTAACTCGCAGGCTCATTCTTCAAAAGGCACGCCGTCACCCCACAAGGAGGCTCCGACGGATTGTAGGCACACGGTTTCAGGATCTATTTCACTCCCCTCCCGGGGTACTTTTCACCTTTCCCTCACGGTACTTGTCCGCTATCGGTCACCAGGGAATATTTAGGCTTAGCGGGTGGTCCCGCCAGATTCGCACAGGATTTCTCGGGCCCCGTGCTACTTGGGATGACCCTCAGGAGTGCGCGTCATTTCGTCTACGGGGGTGGCACCCTCTGTGCCGGACCATTCAATGTCCTTCGACTATGACGCGCGTTTCTGACTCCTTGCCGGCCTGTCAGAGCCGACCGAGAGGTCCCACAACACCGACCATGCAACGCCTGACAGCTATCACACATGATCGGTTTGGCCTCTTCCGCTTTCGCTCGCCACTACTCACGGAATCGCGGTTGCTTTCTCTTCCTGTGGGTACTGAGATGTTTCACTTCCCCACGTTCCCTCTACCCAGCCTATGTGTTCAGCTGGGAGTGACTGGACTTGCCTCCAGCCGGGTTTCCCCATTCGGAAATCCTCGGATCAAAGTCTGGTTATCGACTCCCCGAGGCTTATCGCAGATTCCTACGTCCTTCTTCGGTTCCTGGTGCCAAGGCATCCACCGTGTGCCCTTATAAACTTGAGCCACAAAGATGCTCGCGTCCACTGTGTAGTTCTCAACATACGGTCGGTACCTCGTCGTGCGTTGGCGCCTGCCGCGCGATGCGCGGTGGTTCGTCCAGCGACGAGGTCCTGCCGGTCAGCCGGCCATGAGGTTCAAGCTGTACGCCCGAGCCCTCAGGACCCAACAACGTGTCAGGCACGAGTGCGGCGTCCATGGCGTTCCGTGGTAGCGAGCTACCTGTACTTGCCGATGAGCGTCACGCTCGTGCCAAATAATCGATGTTCCACCCTTGAGCACCTGGTGCCGGACGTACGCCGGCACGATCAGGCTCTGGACCGCTTCCGCGGCCAGTGCTCCTTAGAAAGGAGGTGATCCAGCCGCACCTTCCGGTACGGCTACCTTGTTACGACTTAGTCCCAATCGCCAGTCCCACCTTCGACGGCTCCCCCCACAAGGGTTGGGCCACCGGCTTCGGGTGTTACCGACTTTCGTGACTTGACGGGCGGTGTGTACAAGGCCCGGGAACGTATTCACCGCAGCGTTGCTGATCTGCGATTACTAGCGACTCCGACTTCATGGGGTCGAGTTGCAGACCCCAATCCGAACTGAGACCGGTTTTTTGGGATTCGCTCTACCTTGCGGTTTCGCTGCCCTTTGTACCGGCCATTGTAGCATGCGTGAAGCCCAAGACATAAGGGGCATGATGATTTGACGTCATCCCCACCTTCCTCCGAGTTGACCCCGGCAGTCTTCCATGAGTCCCCACCATTACGTGCTGGCAACATAGAACGAGGGTTGCGCTCGTTGCGGGACTTAACCCAACATCTCACGACACGAGCTGACGACAACCATGCACCACCTGTATACCGACCAAAAGGGGCATCTATCTCTAGATGTTTCCGGTATATGTCAAGCCTTGGTAAGGTTCTTCGCGTTGCATCGAATTAATCCGCATGCTCCGCCGCTTGTGCGGGCCCCCGTCAATTCCTTTGAGTTTTAGCCTTGCGGCCGTACTCCCCAGGCGGGGCGCTTAATGCGTTAGCTGCGGCACGGAACTCGTGGAATGAGTCCCACACCTAGCGCCCAACGTTTACGGCATGGACTACCAGGGTATCTAATCCTGTTCGCTCCCCATGCTTTCGCTTCTCAGCGTCAGTAGTGGCCCAGAGACCTGCCTTCGCCATCGGTGTTCCTCCTGATATCTGCGCATTTCACCGCTACACCAGGAATTCCAGTCTCCCCTACCACACTCTAGTCTGCCCGTACCCACTGCAAGTCCGGGGTTGAGCCCCGGATTTTCACAGCAGACGCGACAGACCGCCTACAAGCTCTTTACGCCCAATAATTCCGGACAACGCTCGCACCCTACGTATTACCGCGGCTGCTGGCACGTAGTTAGCCGGTGCTTCTTCTGCAGGTACCGTCACTTTCGCTTCTTCCCTGCTGAAAGAGGTTTACAACCCGAAGGCCGTCATCCCTCACGCGGCGTCGCTGCATCAGGCTTTCGCCCATTGTGCAATATTCCCCACTGCTGCCTCCCGTAGGAGTCTGGGCCGTGTCTCAGTCCCAGTGTGGCCGGTCGCCCTCTCAGGCCGGCTACCCGTCGTTGCCTTGGTGAGCCATTACCTCACCAACAAGCTGATAGGCCGCGAGTCCATCCCAGACCGAAAAACTTTCCAGACGGTAGAGATGCCTCTCCGTCTCGTATCCGGTATTAGACGCCGTTTCCAGCGCTTATTCCAGAGTCTGGGGCAGGTTACTCACGTGTTACTCACCCGTTCGCCACTGATCCAGACAGAGCAAGCTCCGTCCTTCACCGTTCGACTTGCATGTGTTAAGCACGCCGCCAGCGTTCGTCCTGAGCCAGGATCAAACTCTCCGTTGATGTTCAGCTCCCACCAGCCGAGGCCAGCAGGAAACTTGTCACCCATAAGAGGGTTGATTCACTGGCTGAGCAAGAACAACTAGCTTTTGCTAGATGATCGTTGTCAACCAAAGGATTTTCGTGCGATGTCGACGTCGATCCCGGTCAGGTGACCGAGATGTCGTGCCGACCTCGCGACGAGGTTATTGGCATCGATTTTTGACACGCTGTTGAGTTCTCAAGGTTCGGACGCGCACCTCTGCTCAACCCTGCGGGCTGTGCTTCGGGGCAACTTCTCCAAGGTACCTTCACCATGCTTGGGCGTCAACTCCGTGATCCGCTTTCAGAGCGGCCGGACGATGATCGCGCTTGGATCGGTGTCGGTGTGGTTCCCACGGTAGCAGCGGGGCTGCTCCGGCTCCAAACCGTGTCTCGGTGGCTCGTGGCCGCCTCGACAGTGCCGCGATCCTGGGATCGTGGCGCACCATCCGGGCTGCTGCCCTTCGGTGCTCGGCCAACCGTAGCAGCAGCTGCGCTGTGCTCCGGACCGACCGGTCTGGGTGGGAGTCAGCTCGCGGGACCGGCCTACTTGGTGCAACCCGACAAGGGCTGCCACTTGGTGTCCGTTCCTCCCTCTCGGGCTGACGTCGTAGACATTAGATCACCGTCCCGCCCCGTGCCAAATCGGCTCCTGGGCAGGGGCCTCGAGCCCCCGCCCCTCGGCCGTGAAGGGCGAGGTCAGGCTCGTCCCGGGCGACGGGCGGCCGCCTGGTTCTTGCGCCCCCGCCGCAGGACGACGACCGCGTCGTGGAGGTAGTCCGCCGGCTCCAGCGCCCGGGTGTCGTCGTCCACCTTCACGCCGTTGATGGCGACCGAGCCCTCACCGATCGCGCGACGCGCGGCCTTCTTGGAGTCCACCAGGCCGACGGCCACGAGTGCGTCCACGATGCCCGTCCCGGCGTCGACCTCTCCCCCGGGCAGCTCGTCGGTGGCCTGCGCCAGGGTCTGCGGGGTGAGCTCGGACAGGTCGCCGCCGGCGAAGAGGGCGGCAGCGGCGGCACGGGCCTGCGCGGTCGCCTCCGCCCCGTGCACCAGCGTGGTGACGTCGTCGGCGAGGGCGCGTTGCGCGGCACGGGCCTGGGGCTCCTGCGCGAGCGAGCGCTCGAGCTCCTCGATCTGCGACGGCCCCCGGTCGGTGAAGATCCGCAGCAGCGTGATGACCGAGGCGTCCTCGACGCCGAGCCAGTACTGGTGGAAGGCGTAGGGCGAGGTCATCTCCGGGTCGAGCCAGACCGCGTTGCCCTCGGACTTGCCGAACTTGCGTCCCTGCGAGTCGGTGATCAAGGGGGTGGTCAGGGCGTGCACGCTGGCGCCCTCGACCCGGTGCACCAGGTCGGTGCCGGCGGTGATGTTGCCCCACTGGTCCTGGGCGCCGGTCTGCAGGGTGCACCCGTGCTCCCGGTAGAGGTGCAGGTAGTCGTAGGCCTGCAGGATCTGGTAGCTGAACTCGGTGTAGCTGATCCCCTGGTCGGACTCCAGACGGGCGGCGACGGCGTCCTTCTTGATCATCTGGTTCACCCGGAAGTGCTTGCCCAGGTCCCGCAGGAAGTCCAGCGCGCTCAGCGGCGCCGTCCAGTCGAGGTTGTTGACGAAGATGGGCGCCGGCCCCTCCTCGTCCGAGAGGATGCGCCGCACCTGCGCCGCGATGCGCTCGACGTCCTCGGCGGTCTGCTCCCGGGTCTTCAGCACCCGCTCGCTGGTCGGTCGCGGGTCGCCGATGAGACCGGTCGATCCCCCGACGAGCCCGATCACCTGGTGCCCGGCGCGCTGCAGGTGGCGCAGCAGGATGAGCTGGACGAGGTTGCCGAAGTGGAGCGAGGGCGCCGTCGGGTCGAAGCCGCAGTAGACGGTGACCGGACCGTCGGCGAGCTGGGCGCGCAGGTCCTCCTCGTCGGTGGTCTGGGCCACCAGGCCCCGCCAGCGCAGCTCGTCCAGGATGTCGGCCACGGTCTCCCTCTCGCTCGTGGCCGGGCGGTGGCCCGGCCGGTGGCTGCCCAGCCTGCCACCGCCGCCCGGACGCGCGTCGGCCGGCCCGAGGATCGGACCGGCCGACGTGCTGGAGCGGGTGCGTGCCCGCTCAGGGCTCGATGGTCACCTTGATGGCCTCGCCCCGGGCGACGATGTCGAAGGCGTCCAGCGCCTGCTCCAGCGGCAGCCGCCGGGTGATGAGGTCCTTGACCGGCACCTGACCGGTGGAGATGTACTCCAGCGCCCGCTTGTTGTGGTCCGGCGAGGAGCCGTTCGCGCCGTGCACGTGCAGCTGCCGGTAGTGGATGAGGTTGGAGTCGGCGGTGATCGTCGGGTCGGTCTTGGGCAGCCCCCCGAAGAAGGAGATCCGGCCCTGCCGGGCGGCCATCGAGATCGCCTGCTCCTGGGTCACGTTGGCCGGCGTCGCGGTGATGATGACGTCGGCGCCACGGCCGTCCGTGAGCTCCATGATCTTCTCGACGACGTCCACCTCGGCGGCGTTGACGACGTGGTCGGGCTGGACCGCGTCCGCGGACATCTGCAGCCGCTCGTCGTTGATGTCCACCAGGACCACGGTGCCCACCTTGTGCACCCCGCGGGCGATCCGGATGTGCATGCAGCCGATCGGTCCGGCGCCGAAGACGACGGTGAAGTCGCCCTCCTCGATACCGAGCTGCTCCTGGGCGTTGATGGCGCAGGCGAAGGGCTCGGCGGCCGAGGCCTCGTCGAAGTCGACGTTGTCCGGGATGCGGTTGAGGCCGTCGACCTTGAGCACCTGCTCCGGGACGGTCATGTACTCGGCGAAGCCGTCGTACTGGTAGCCGACCGAGGTCTGGTTCTGGCAGACCTCCATCCAGCCCTTGCGACTTCCCGTACGTGCTGGCCAAGCCGCGGCTCATCCTGGCGCTGATCCTCGGCGGCATGACCGGCGTCTTCACCAACGTCCTCTTCGACTCCGGGCTGCGTGCCCCGGCGGCGCCCGGCTCGATCATCGCGGTGCTGCTGCAGACGCCCGCGGACACCTTCGTCGGGGTCATCCTCTCGGTGATCCTCTCCTGCACCGTCACCTTCCTCGTGGCCGCCTTCCTGCTCAAGCTCGACCGCAGCGAGGACGAGGGCGACCTCTCCCAGGCGACCGCCAGCATGGAGGCGATGAAGGGGAAGAAGTCGGTGGCCAGCGGAGCGCTCGGCGGCGGTGCCGGCGCGGACCGGGAGCGCCCGATCCACAGCATCGTCTTCGCCTGCGACGCCGGCATGGGGTCGTCCGCGATGGGTGCCTCGGTGCTGCGCCGGAAGATCACCGAGGCCGGATTCGACGACGTCACCGTGGTCAACAAGGCCATCTCCAGCCTGGGCGACGACTACGACCTCGTGGTCACCCACCAGGACCTCACCGCCCGCGCCCAGCAGCGCACCGCCTCGGCCACGCACGTGTCGGTGGAGAACTTCATGGGCAGCCCGCGCTACGACGAGATCGTCGAGCTGCTGCACCGGACGAACGCCGGCGCGACCGTCGGTGCGGGCGCTGCTGGCGCAGGCGCTGCCGGTGCCGGCGCTGCCGGTGCCGGGGCGGGCGCCGCGCCCGCGAGCTCGCCCGACGACGACCGCGACGGTGGCGAGGGCACGGACGGCACCGACGGCACGAAGGGGACCAGCGACCCGGTGCTGTCCACCGGGTCCATCGTCCTCGGCGGCGGCGCCTCGTCGATGACCGAGGCCATCGAGGAGGCCGGTCAGCTGCTCGTGCGGACCGGGGCGGTCGAGCCCGCCTACGTCGAGGCGATGCACGAGCGGGAGACCTCGGTGTCCACCTTCATGGGCAACGGCCTGGCGATCCCGCACGGCACCAACGAGGCGAAGGGGGCCATCCGCCGCACCGCCGTCTCCTTCGTCCGCTACGACGAGCCGGTGGACTGGAAGGGCAAGCCGGCCACCTTCGTCGTCGGGGTCGCCGGCGCCGGTGACGAGCACCTGGCGATCCTCGCGAAGCTGGCCAAGATCTTCTCGGACAAGGCGCAGGTGGCCCGGCTCGAGGCGGCCACCTCGGCCGAGGAGGTGCAGGAGATCCTCTCCAGCGTGGCCTGACCCGGCCACCGCGAACCACCTCGGCCGCGCGCACCGGACCCCTGAACCGGTGCCCGCGGCCGAGGCACGTCCGGGGCAAGTCCGGCAGGCGGCCGCTCCGGGCGGTCGCTCAGGTGCGTCGTGGCCGACCGGGGCGATAGGGCGAGACGGTCGGCTCGTCGGCCAGCCAGTAGCGCCACGGGTGCCGCTGCCCGTCGCCGCCGGGCCCGGAGACGCCCACGCGGGGGCCGGTGCGCACCGCGCCCGGGTCGACCGCCACCTCGGGGTGCCGCAGCACCGGGTCGGCCCGATCGCCGACGAGGACGGCACCGTCGTGGCCGCCGTCCAGCCCCAGGGACCGGGTCAGCCGGCCGGGTCCGCGGGCGTGGTCCCGGGGGCGGATCCCCGCCCGCCGGGCAGCCACCTCCTCGTGCCCGGCGACCACCTCGCCGGCCCGCAGCAGCACGGCCGCGCAGGTGCCGTCCTCGCCGCAGACGACGTTGGCGCACCAGTGCACCCCGTAGGAGAGGTAGACGTAGAGGTGCCCGGCCGGCCCGAACATCACCGCGGTGCGCGGCGTCGGGCCGCGGTAGCCGTGGCTGCCCGGGTCGTCGGCGCCCCGGTAGGCCTCCACCTCGGTGAGCCGGAGCGTCACCGAGCCGTGGGTCAGCGTGCTGCCCAGCAGGGCAGGAGCCACCACCAGCGGGTCGGTGGCCAGCTCGGCACGGGTCCAGGCCCGTCCCGCCCCGGCGGTCGCGGGCACGCTCAGCGCGCCACGATCCGGGTGGCGGTCCACTCCCCCAGCTCGGCGGCGCGGGCCGCAGCCGCGTCCAGCTGCTCGGCGACCCGGGCCGGGGCGGTGCCGCCCTTGGCGTCGCGCGAGGCGAGCGAGCCCGCAACGGAGAGCACCTCGCGCACCCCCGGGTGCAGGTGCTCGGAGATCTCGGCCAGCTGGGCGTCGGTGAGGTCCCACAGCTCGATCCCGCGGGACTCGCAGGCCTGCACGCAGGCCCCGGCCACCTCGTGGGCGACCCGGAAGGGCACCCCCTCGCGGACCAGCCACTCGGCGACGTCGGTGGCCAGCGAGAAGCCCTGCGGGGCGAGCTCGGCCATCCGCTCGCCGTGGAAGGTCAGCGTGCCGACCATCCCGGCTACCGCGGGCAGCAGCAGCTCGAGGGTGTCGACGGCGTCGAAGACCGGCTCCTTGTCCTCCTGCAGGTCCCGGTTGTAGGCCAGCGGCAGCGCCTTGAGCGTGGTCAGCAGGCCGGCCAGGTCGCCGACCAGCCGGCCGGCCTTGCCGCGGGCCAGCTCGGCGACGTCCGGATTCTTCTTCTGCGGCATGATGCTCGAGCCGGTGGAGAAGGCGTCGTCGAGGGTGACGAAGCCGAACTCCTTCGTCGCCCACAGGATGACCTCCTCGGACAGCCGGGAGACGTCCACCGCGGTC
Organism: Janibacter alkaliphilus; assembly: GCF_013408565.1. Taxonomy (NCBI): domain Bacteria; kingdom Bacillati; phylum Actinomycetota; class Actinomycetes; order Micrococcales; family Intrasporangiaceae; genus Janibacter; species Janibacter alkaliphilus. The sequence continues at coordinate 2,968,391 of NZ_JACBZX010000001.1, forward strand.
ATCGCGGCGACGAAGGCGAGCTCGGCGACGAAGTCGCGGGAGGCGGTGCCGTCGATGGAGTTCTGCACCGCACCGTCGAAGCCGAGGTCGGCGGCCACGGCCTCCGGGTCCAGGCCGAGCGAGCTGCCCGCCAGCGCCCCGGAGCCGTACGGGCTCAGGGCGGTTCGCCGGTCCCAGTCGAGCAGCCGCTCGACGTCGCGCAGCAGCGCCCAGGCGTGCGCGAGCAGGTGGTGGCTCAGCAGCACCGGCTGGGCGTGCTGCAGGTGGGTACGGCCCGGCATGGCCACGTCCAGGTGCTCCCGGGCCTGCTGCAGCAGCGCCGCGACGACGTCGAGCACGTGCCCGCCGACCACCCGGGCGTGGTCGCGCAGGTACATCCGGAAGAGGGTGGCCACCTGGTCGTTGCGGGAGCGCCCGGCGCGCAGCCGGCCACCCACCTCGGGCCCGGCGCGCTCGATCAGCCCGCGCTCCAGCGCGGTGTGCACGTCCTCGTCGTCCGGGTCCGGGGCGAAGACGCCGCTCGCGACGTCCGCGCGCAGCTGCTCCAGGGCCTGCAGCATGGCCGCCAGGGCAGTCTCGTCGAGCAGGCCAGCGGTGTGCAGCACCCGGGCGTGCGCGCGGGAGCCGGCGATGTCGTAGGGGGCCAGCCGCCAGTCGAAGTGGGTGGAGCGGGACAGCTCGGCGAGCGCCTCGCTCGGCCCGCCGGCGAAGCGGCCGCCCCAGAGGCTGACGCGCTCGGCGGGCTGGTCGGTCTGCGGCGTGCTCACGGGCTCTCCTGGGTGCTGTCGGTGCGGGTGCTGTCGGTGCGGGTGCGCTCGGTGGTGGTGCGCTCGGGCTTCAGGCTCTCGGTGCTGGCGCCGTCGGTCCCGGCGCTGCCGAGCGCCAGCAGCCGGTCGGCCAGCGGCCGCCCGGCGCTGGGGTTGGTGGTGATGATCATCAGGGTGTCATCCCCGGCGATGGTGCCGAGCACGTCCTGCAGCCGGGCGTGGTCGATCGCCGAGCCGAGATAGCTGGCCGCACCGGGAGGGGTGCGCACGACCACCAGCTGGGCGCTGACCTCGGCGGTGACCAGCAGCTCCTCGCACAGCCGACGGAGCCGGGCGTCGGTCTCGGCCGGGTCGACCGCGGCCCGCGGGGTGCGGTCGCCCCCTTCGCCGGGGACGGCGTAGACCAGGTCCCGGCCGACCCGGACCTTCTCCGCGCGCAGGTCCAGCAGGTCGCGGGAGAGCGTCGCCTGCGTGACGTCGATGCCGTCGGCGGCCAGCAGCGCCAGCAGCTCGGCCTGGCTGCGCACCGCGTGGTCGTGCAGCAGCTGGCTGATGCGGGCCTGGCGGCCGGGACGGGTGGCCACCGTCACCGCGACCCCTCGTCGCCCGCCTCGAGGAGGAAGGTCAGCAGCGCCTTCTGGGCGTGCAGCCGGTTCTCGGCCTCCTGCCAGACCACCGAACGCGGCCCGTCGATGACCTCGGCCTCGATCTCCGCCCCGCGGTAGGCCGGCAGGCAGTGCAGCACCACCGCGTCCGACGCGGCGTGCGCGAGCAGGTCCCGGGTGAGGGCGAAACGGGCGAAGGGGGTGCTCGCGCCGGTGCGTCCCTCCTGCTGCTCCTCCATGCCCATCGACACCCAGGTGTCGGTGGCCACCGCGTGCGCCCCGGCGACGGCCGTCACCGGGTCGTCGGTGACCGCCACCGAGCCGCCCTGGGCCGTGGCGTGCGCCGCGGCACGCTCCAGGATGTCCGGGCGCGGCTGGTGCGAGCCCGGCGTGCCGATCCGCACGTGCATCCCGGCCAGGGCCCCGGCCAGCAGGTAGGAGTGGGCCATGTTGTTGGCGCCGTCGCCGACGTAGGTCAGGGTGCGCCCGGCCAGCTCGCCGTGGTGCTCCCGGACCGTCATGAGGTCGGCGAGCAGCTGGCACGGGTGGTAGTCGTCGGTCAGGCCGTTGACCACCGGGACGCCGGCGTGCTCGGCCATCAGCGCGAGCCGGTCCTGGCCGAAGGTTCGCCACACGACGGCGCTCACCTGGCGCCCGATCACCCTGGCGACGTCCTCGACCGGCTCGCGGGTGCCGACCTGGGCCAGCCCGCCGTCGAGGATCATCGGGTGACCGCCGAGCTCGGCGATCCCGGTGCTGAAGGACAGCTGGGTGCGCAGCGTCGGCTTGTCGAAGATGATCGCCACCGCCTGCGGGCCCTCCAGGGGCCGGCGGGCGTAGCGGTCGGCCTTGAGCTCCAGCGCCAGGTCGAGCACCTGACGCTGCTCGGCCGCGGACAGGTCGTCGTCGGCGAGCAGGTGCCGGACGGTCATGGCGCAGCCTCCTGGTGGGCGGCCTGGGCGGCGTCGAGGATCGCCGGCAGCGCGTCGACGAAGGTGTCCAGCTGGTCGTCGGTGACCACCAGCGGCGGGGCCAGCCGGATGACGTCGGGCGCGACCGGGTTGATGATGAAGCCGCGCTCGCGAGCAGCGGCGACCGCGGCCGCGGCCAGCGGCTCGGTGAGCACGATGCCGCGCAGCAGGCCGGCGCCGCGCACCTGGGCCACCCGCGGGTCGCCCAGCGCCTCGACCCGCTCGGCCAGGCGCTGCCCGGCGGCGCGGGCGTGCTCGACCAGCCTCTTCTCATGGACGGTGCGCAGCACGGCGAGCACCGCGCTGCAGGCCAGCGGGTTGCCGCCGAAGGTGGTGCCGTGCTGACCGGCGGTGAGCATCCCGGTGACCTCGGGGCCGAAGGTGACCATGGCGCCGACGGGCACGCCGCCGCCCAACCCCTTCGCCAGGGTCATCGCGTCCGGCCTCACGCCCTCGTGCTGGTGGGCGAACCAGGCCCCGGTCCGACCGACCCCGGTCTGGATCTCGTCGACGACGAGCAGGGCGCCGGCCTCGGTGGTGATCCGGCGGGCGGCGGCCAGGTAGCCCTCGGGCAGCGGCACGACCCCGGCCTCGCCCTGCAGCGGCTCGAGGATGACCATGCCGGTGTCCGGGCCGACCGCCGCCTCCAGCGCGGCGACGTCGCCGGCCGGGACATGGGTCACCCCGGGCAGCAGCGGCTCGAAGGGCGCCCGGTGCGACTCCTTGTGGGTCAGCGCCAGCGCGCCGGTGGTGCGCCCGTGGAAGGCGCCGGAGACCGACACGATGCCGGGCCGGCCGGTCTTGCGGGCCAGCTTGATCGCCGCCTCGTTGGCCTCGGCGCCGCTGTTGGCGAAGAAGACCCCGCTGCCCTCGGGCGCCCCGGCCACCTCCAGCAGCGTCTCGGCCGCCTCGATCTGCGCGGTGGTGGTGAAGAAGTTGGAGACGTGCACGGCCTCACCGGCCTGCTTCGAGACCGCCGCGACGAGCTCGGGGTGGCCGTGGCCGAGGAGGTTGACCGCGATCCCGCCGAGCAGGTCGAGGTAGCGGTGGCCGTCGACGTCCCAGACCCAGGCGCCGTCGCCGTGGGTCAGCACCAGCCCGGGCTGGCCGAAGACCCCGACGTGGCTGCCGCGGTAGCGCTCCAGCAGCGCCTGCTGCTCCTGGGAGGGGTGGCGCAGCTCGGTCATGACGGGCTCCCTTCGCCGGTCTCGTCCTCGGTCTCGTCGTCGTCCGGGCGGATCATCGTGCCCACGCCCTCCTTGGTGAAGAGCTCGAGCAGCATGGAGTGCGGCTCGCGCCCGTCGACGACGTGCGCCTGCGGCACGCCGCGGGAGACCGCGTGGATGCAGGCCTCGAGCTTGGGGATCATCCCGGTGTCGACCCGCTCCAGCAGGTCGCGGGCCCCGGAGACGGTGAGCCCGCGCAGCAGCGAGCCCCGGTCGGGCCAGTCGGCGTAGATGCCCTCGACGTCGGTGAGCACGACGAGCTTCTTCGCCCGCAGCGCGGCGGCCAGGGCGGCCGCGGCGGTGTCGGCGTTGACGTTGAGCACCTGGCCGTCGTGGTCGAGGTCGGGGGCGATCGTCGAGACCACCGGGATCCGGCCGGCGTCGAGGATGTCCTGGACCGCCGAGGGGTCGACGGTCTCGACGTCGCCGACGAGCCCGAGGTCGACCTCCTCGCCGTCGACGACGGTGCCGCGTCGGCGGGCCCCGAAGAGCGCGGCGTCCTCGCCGGAGAGACCGACGGCCACCGGGCCGTGCTGGTTGAGCAGGCCGACGAGCTCGCGGCCGACCTGGCCGGTGAGCACCATCCGGACGACCTCCATGACCTCCGGGGTGGTCACCCGCAGCCCGCCGCGGAACTCGCTCTCCAGCCCGAGCCGGTCGAGCATCGCCTGGATCTGCGGACCGCCGCCGTGCACCACCACCGGGCGCAGCCCGGCGTAGCGCAGGAAGACGACGTCCTGGGCGAAGGCGGCCTTCAGCTCGGGGTTGGTCATGGCGTTGCCGCCGTACTTGATGACGACCAGCGCGTCGCGGAACTGCTCCAGCCACGGCAGCGCCTCGACGAGGGTGGTCGCCTTGGTGCGCGCCACCCGCAGCGCGGCCGCGTCGATGGCGCCGCGCAGGGTGGCGTCGGTGGGCGCCGGGGCGGGGCTGGTCGGGGCCGGCGCGGTCGCGCCGAGGCCGGTGCTGGGGGTGTCGTCGCTCATGGGCTGCTCGCTCAGGTGGATCGGTCGCTCAGGTGGTCGGTCGCTCGAGTGAGGTACGCGCTCAGGTGGAGTACGCGGAGTTCTCGTGGACGTAGTCGTGGGTGAGGTCGTTGGTCCACACCGTGACCTCCTCCTCGCCGGACTTCAGGTCGATGTCGATGCGGACCTCGCGCTCGGCGAGGCTGACCAGGTCGCGGTCCTCGCCGACGCCGCTCTCCCGGCAGACCATGACGTCGTTGATCGAGACGTCGAGGTCGCGGGGGTCGAAGGTGGCCGCGGTGGTGCCGACCGCGGAGAGCACCCGGCCCCAGTTGGGGTCCTGGCCGAAGATCGCGCACTTGAGCAGGTTGCTGCGGGTGACCGCGCGGGCCACCTCGAGCCCGTCCTCCTCGGTGGCCGCCCGGCGGACGGTCACGGCGATGTCGTGGGCGGCGCCCTCGGCGTCGCCGATGAGCGCCCGGGCCAGCTCGCCGCAGACCTCGCGCAGCGCCTCGGTCAGCTCGTCGGGGGCCGGCGTCACCCCGGAGGCCCCGGAGGAGAGCGCGACGACGGCGTCGTTGGTGGACATGCAGCCGTCGGAGTCGATCCGGTCGAAGGTGGTCCGGGTCGCCTCGCGCAGCGCGGCGTCCAGCTGCTCGGGGGTGGTGACCGCGTCGGTGGTCACCACGACGAGCATGGTGGCCAGCGCGGGGGCGAGCATGCCGGCCCCCTTCGCCATCCCGCCGACGCTCCAGCCGTCCCGCTGGGCGACGGCGGTCTTGGGGACCGAGTCGGTGGTCATGATCGCCCGGGCCGCGTCCGGGCCGCCGTCGCCGGTGAGCGCCGCGGCGGCGGCGTCGACGCCCGGGAGCAGCTTGTCCATCGGCAGCAGCTCACCGATGAGCCCGGTGCTGCAGACGACGACGTCACCGGCGGAGACCTCGAGGACCCCGGCGACGTGCTCGGCGGTGCGGTGGGTGTCGGTGAAGCCCTGGGCGCCGGTGCAGGCGTTGGCGCCGCCGGAGTTGAGCACGACCGCGTCGGCCCGGCCGTCGGCGACGACCTGACGGGACCAGGTGACCGGGGCGGCCTCGACACGGTTGCCGGTGAAGACCGCGGCCGCGTGGTGGTCCGGGCCGTCGTTGACCAGCAGCGCGACGTCGGAGGCGCCGGAGGCCTTCAGCCCGGCGGTGACGCCGCTGGCACGGAAGCCGGCGGGGTGGGTGGTGCTCATCGGCGGTGTCCTTCCGGAGGGTGGGTGCGGCTCGGTCCGGGACGGCTCACGGGGCGAGCCCGGCCAGCGGGAGGCCGGTGGTCTCGTCCTGCCCCAGGGCGATGTTCATGCACTGCACGGCGGCGCCGCCGGTCCCCTTCGTGAGGTTGTCGACGGCAGCCACGGCGATCACCCGGCCGACCCGCTCGTCCACGGTGACCTGGACCTCGACGACGTTGCTGCCGAGGACGTCGCTGGTCCGCGGCCAGCTGCCCTCGGGGAGCAGGCGCACGCAGGGCTCGGCCGCGTAGGTGTCCTCCCAGGCGGCGCGGACCGTGGCCGGATCGGCGCCGTCGGCCAGCCGCCCGGTCGCGGTGGCCAGGATGCCGCGGGGCATCGGGGCGAGCGTCGGGGTGAAGGAGACGGTGGTGGCGGAGCCGGCGGCGCGGCCGAGGTTCTGCTCGATCTCCGGGGTGTGCCGGTGCGCGCCACCGACCCCGTAGGGCGACATCGAGCCCATGACCTCGCTGCCGAGCAGGTGCGGCTTGACCGAGCGGCCGGCCCCGGAGGTGCCGGATGCGGCGACGATGACGAGGTCCTCGGGGGCGACCACGCCGACGGCCAGGCCGGGCGCCATGGCCAGGCTGACCGCGGTCGGGTAGCAGCCGGGGACGGCGATCCGGCGGGCGCCGCGCAGGGCGTCCCGGGCACGGCTGCCGTCGGAGCGGACGAGCTCGGGCATGCCGTAGGGCCACGCCCCGGCGTAGGGGGTGTCGTAGAAGGTGGTCCAGGCGCTCTCGTCCTCGAGCCGGTAGTCCGCGCCGCAGTCGACGACGAGGGTCTCCTCCGGCAGCTGCGCGGCGATCTCGGCGGAGTGCCCGTGCGGCAGCGCGAGGAAGACGACGTCGTGGCCGGAGAGCTCCTCGACGGTGGTCGGGGCGAGCACCCGGTCGGCCAGCGGCACGAGGTTCGGGGCGACCTCACGGACCGGGGACCCGGCGTTGCCGGAGGCGGTCAGCGCCCCGATCTCCACCTCGGGGTGACGCAGGAGCAGACGGGCGATCTCGGCGCCGGCGTAGCCGCTGGCTCCGGCGATGGCTGCGGTGAACACCTGCATGACTATACGCACCTAGCCAGAAGTATTCACACCGGCCACCCTCCACCCGCAACTGCCCGGGCAGTTGCGCAGGAGGCTGCGAATTGCCCGGGCAGTTGCCGGGGTGACTGTGAATTGCCCGGGCAGTTGCGCGGGTGACTGTGAATTGCCCGGGCAGTTGCGCAGGTGGCTGTGAATTGCCCGGGCAGTTGTGGATCAGGGGACGAGGGGATCGTCGTCGGCGTAGGGGACCACGGTGATCGTGCGCTCTCGCTCCCCCAGCCGGTCCGCGGCGGCGACGAGGGTGGCGACGTCGTCGACCCCGGCGCGCACCATCCGCCCCGAGTAGGCGTCCAGCCGGCCGTCGACCAGGGCCCGGACGAGCTCGAGCACCTGCTCCGGCGTGGTCCAGTCGGTGCGGTCGGCGTGCGCCCGCATCGCCGCGGTCATGTCCGTGCGCACCACGCCCGGCGCCAGGTCGAAGGCGCGGACCCCGACCTCGCGTCCGGCCAGGTCGGTGCTCCCGGTGATCCGGGCCAGCGCGGTCTTGCTGACGTTGTAGGCCGACGCCTGCAGACCCGGTCGCACCCCGGCGCCGCTGTTGAGGTTGATGACCCGCCCCCCGGCGGCCACGAGCAGCGGCCAGGCGGCTCGGGTGACGAGGTAGGGCCCGCGGACGTTGACCTCGACGGTGCGCCACCACTCGTCCGGGTCGGACTCCGGCAGCGTCACCTCCTGCTCCATCACCCCGGCGTTGTTCACGAGCAGGTCTAGCCGCCCGTGGCGCTCCCCGACCTCCCCGACCCAGGCCTCGACCGCGGCCCGGTCGGTGGTGTCGGCGACCGCCGACGAGCCCCGCTCGACGACCCAGCCATCGGCCTCCAGGGCGTCCGCGACGAAGGCGCCGATCCCCCGGTTCGCGCCGGTGACCAGGGCCACCCGAGGGCCGGTCACCGCTGCACCGCCCCGGTGGCGGCGGCCGCCTCGGCGACCGCCTGGTCGCGCAGGGCGCTGACCTCGTCGGTGGTCAGCGTGCGATCCTCCGCGCGGAAGCCCAGCCGGTAGGCCAGCGACCTGCTGCCCTGACCGGTCTGGTCGCCGCGGTAGACGTCGAAGAGCTCCAGCGACTCCAGCGAGCCCCCCGCCCCGCGGCGCAGGGCCGCGGTGACGTCGGCGGCCGGGACCCCGTCGTCGACCACGAGGGCCACGTCGCTGCGGGCCACCGGGTAGGTCGACAGGGTCTGCGCCTGCACCGGCTCGCCGGAGGCGACGACCAGCACGTCGAGATCGAGCTCGGCGGCGACGGTGCGCTCCGGCAGACCGAGCCGGGAGACGGCCTTCGGGTGCAGCTCGCCGACGTGCCCGACGAGGGTGCCGTCGGTCAGGCTCACCCGGGCGCACCGGCCGGGGTGGAAGGGAGGCTCCGCGTCGGCGGCCAGGACGAGCTCGACGGCGAGGCTCTCCCCCACCGCCCGGACGATCTCGATCGCGTCGCCGAGGTCGGCCGGTCGACCGGTGCCCCACCAGCCGGCCCGGTCCCGGTCGCCGGCCAGGACGAGACCGAGGTGGCGCGGCTGGTCCGGCACCGCGGCCCGGATCCGCTCCATCGTGCTGTCGTCCGGCTGGATGCCGACGTCCACCGTCGGTGCGCTGCGCTGCTCGCCCTCCCGCGCGACGACCAGCCCGATCTCGAAGAGCCCGAGATCGCGGCCGCCGCGGGAGACGTTGCGGCGCAGCGTCTCCACCAGGCTGGTCAGCAGCCGGGTGCGCAGCAGCGGCTGCTCCTCGGACAGCGGGTTGGCCACGGTGACGGTGCGGGACCGCTCGGCCGCGACGTCCAGCCCGAGGGCGGCGTGCTGCTCGTCCCCGACGAAGGGGGCGGCCCACACCTCGTGCAGCCCCTGGGCGGCGACCACCTCGGCGACGAGGCGACGGACCCGCTGCGCGTGGGTCAGCCCGCTGCCGCCGGTGGGCACCGGCAGCACCGACGGGATCTGGTCGTAGCCCACGAGCCGGGCGACCTCCTCGACGAGGTCCTCGCCGGTGCGCAGGTCGCCGCGCCAGGTCGGCGGGGTGACGGTCATCGGGTCGCTCCCGGAGACCTCGCAGCCGACCCGGACCAGCGCGTCGGTGACCTGCTCCGGGGTGTAGTCGACGCCGACGATCCGGCCGGGCATCCCGGCGGGCAGGGTGACCGGCTGCGGCAGCAGCGGCTCCCCGACATCGGTCACGCCTGCGTCGACGTGGCCACCACCGTGCTCGACGAGCAGGTCGACGGCCAGCTGGGCGGCGGCCGGCGCCAGTGCCGGGTCGACGCCGCGCTCGAAGCGGCGGGAGGCCTCCGACGGCAGCTTGTGCCGTCGCGCCGAGCGGGCCACGGTGACCGGGTCGAAGTGCGCCGCCTCGATGAGCACGTCGGTGGTGCTCTCGCCGACCTCGCTGTCCTCGCCGCCCATCACCCCGGCGATGGCCAGCGGCCGCTCGCCGTCCTCGGTGATGAGCAGGTCCTCCTCGGACAGCGCCCGGTCGACGTCGTCGAGGGTGGTCAGCCGCTCGCCGGGTCGTGCCCGGCGGACGACGATCGGGCCCTGCAGGGTGGCCGCGTCGAAGGCGTGCAGCGGCTGCCCGAGGTCGAGCATGACGTAGTTCGTGATGTCCACCGGCAGCGAGATCGGGCGCATCCCGGCCTCGGTGAGGCGGGTGGCCATCCAGCCCGGGGTGGGCGCGGCGACGTCGACGCCGCGCACGACCCGCGCCACGTAGCGGTCGCAGCCCTGGCGGCCACGGATCGGCGCGGCGTCCTCCAGGCGGACCGGGTGACCGCTCTCGTCCCCCTTCGGTGCCCGCTGGCCGAGCCCGGTGGCCGGGTCGGTGAAGGCGGCACCGGTGGAGGCGGCGTACTCACGGGCGACGCCACGGATCGCGAAGCAGTAGCCGCGGTCCGGGGTGACGTTGATCTCGACGGTCTCCCGGTCGAGGCCGAGGAGACCGATGGCGTCCTGGCCGGGCACCAGGCCGTCCGCGTCGGGGCGGTCGGTGATGACGAGGATGCCGTCGTGGTCCTCGCCGATACCGAGCTCGGCGACCGAGCAGATCATCCCGGCGCTGACGTGCCCGTAGGTCTTGCGGGCGGTGATCTCGAAGCCGCCCGGGAGCACGCCGCCGGGGAGGATGACGACGACGAGGTCGCCGGGCGCGAAGTTGTGCGCGCCGCAGACGATGCCCTGGGGCTCGCCGGTGCCGTTCGCGTCACCGACGTCGACGGTGCACCAGTTGATCGTCTTGCCGTTCTTCTGCTCCTCGGGCTGCATGGTGAGCACCCGGCCGACGACGAGCGGGCCGGTGACGTCGCCGGTGTGCAGCCCCTCCTCCTCGAGGCCGACCCGGACGAGGTCGGCGGCGACCTGGGCGCCGGTGACCCCGTCGGGGAGGCTGACGTGCTCGCCGAGCCAGTCGAGCGGTACCCGCATCAGATCTCCATCCCGAACTGCGCGTCGAAGCGCACGTCTCCCTCGATCATGTCGCGCATGTCGGACACCCCGGTCCGGAACATCAGCGCCCGGTCGATGCCCATCCCGAAGGCGAAGCCGGTGTAGCGCTCCGGGTCGACCCCGCAGGCGGTGAGCACGTTGCGGTTGACCATCCCGCAGCCGCCCCACTCGATCCAGCCGGTGCCCTTGCAGGTGCGGCAGTCAGGGTCCTGGCCGAGGCAGACGAAGCAGCGCAGGTCCATCTCGGCGCTGGGCTCGGTGAAGGGGAAGTAGGAGGGGCGCAGCCGGGTGGTGATGCCGTCGCCGAAGAGCTCGCCGGCGAGCCGGTCGAGGGTGCCCTTGAGGTGGGCCATGGTGATGCCCTCGTCGACGGCGATCCCCTCGACCTGGTGGAAGGCGGGCATGTGCGTGGCGTCGAGCTCGTCGGTGCGGAAGACCCGGCCGATGGCCGCGACGTAGAGCGGCACGCCGCGCTCGAGCAGCGCCCGGGCCTGCACCGGGGAGGTGTGGGTGCGCAGCACGAGGCCCCCCTCGGGCGGCTCGACGTAGAAGGTGTCCTGCATCTGCCGGGCGGGGTGGTCGGCGTCGAAGTTCAGCGCGTCGAAGTTGAACCACTCGGCCTCGACCTCGGGCCCCTCGGCGACCTCCCAGCCCATGCCGACGAAGAGGTCGGCGATCCGGTCGGACATCAGCGGGATCGGGTGCCGCCGGCCCATCGGTCGCCGGCCGGTGGGCTGGGTGACGTCGATGGTCTCCTCGCGCAGGATCTGCTCGTCCCGCTCCGCCTCCAGCGCGGCCTCACGCTCGGCGAAGGCCTGCTTGACCCGACCTCGGGCGGCGCCGACCCGCTTGCCGGCCTCGGCCTTCGCGCTCGGGGGCAGGGCGCCGATCTCGCGGTTGGCCAGGGCCAGCGGGCTCTTGTCGCCCTGGTGGGCCGGCCGGGCGGCCTTGAGCTCGGCGAGCGAGCCGGCCGCGGCAGCCGCGGCGAGCGCGGCCTCGACGGCGGCCTCGACCGCCTCCGGGTCCAGCGCCGCCACCTCGACGGGGTCGTAGTTCGTGTTCGGTCCAGACATCGCAGGTGAGTCTATGGCGCGCGGCCCTCACCGGTCGCACCGGTTTCGTCAGCGCCGGAGGTCGTGGACCGTCACCCGGTCCCGCGGGTCCAGCTCACCCGCGAACTCCTCGACGATGCCGTCCGGCCCTGTGTAGTCGTCGTACTTGTCTGCCCCCGACTCGTACAGCTGGTAGAGCTGCCCGTCGATGATGACGTTGCCCTCCGCCATGTTCGGGATGGTCTGGCTGGTGCCCGCGCCCTCGTGCCATCCACCATCCTGCAGCTCGGAGGGGCTGAGCTGGGTCAGGGTGGAGGTGTTGCCTCGGCCATAGCTCTGGGCGAAGTAGGCGTTGCCGGCCTCGTCGAAGCTGACGCCCTGGGTCTGCGGGGGCACCGCGTACTCGCCGACGGGGTCGCCGACCGGGGACCCGTCCGCGCCGATCTCGTACCGGTACATCGTCCCTGGGGTGTTCTCGTCCTCGGTGAACTGCGTGACGTACAGCTCGTCGTTGTGCACCGTGACCGTCGAGTGCGCCGCGGTGTCGACGGTGTCGATGGGCTCGGCAGGCACCGTCACCGGATAGCTGCCCAGACCAGGCAGCTCCACCGACGTCTGCTCCGGGTCGCGCAGGTCCTCCGTCCGGTAGACCTGCACGTCTCCCCCGCCCGAGACGTACGTGTACTCGCCGTGCACCGCGACGCCACCGTAGTGGTCCTGGCCCCGCAGCGGCACCCGTGAGGTCACCTCACCGGTCTCGCGGTCGACGAAGACGATCTCGCCGTCGGTGTCGTCGTCCTCGTCGTAGAAGGTGTAGACGAGCTCGTCGTTGACCGGGTCATAGCTCATCCCCTGGGGGACCTGCCCCTTGTCGCTGAACGGGATCTCCGGGCCGTCCTCGTAGTCCTCGGGGAGGCCGAAGTCCTCCGGGTCGGCTCCCAGAACACCACCGGTCGCCCCGGCGAGCGCACCGGTCGCTGCAGTTACGGCGCGTGCCCCGCCCCGCGGTGCTCCCGCACCTCCGGTGGCGGCGCCCTCGCTGGCCGAACGCTGATCGGCCGCCTGGGTCCGGGCGATCCTCCCCGTCTCCCGCAGCACCTGCGCCGCCGAGGCGAGCGCGCTCTCCGCGCCGCTCCACTCCCCCGCGAAGCGCTCCGCGTCCGGACCGCCCCACGCGTCGGCGAGCACCACCACACCGGCCCGACCGGTCTGACTCACCCCGTCCACCCGCTCCGCGAGCACACCAAGCGCCTCACCGACCGCATCGACCCGCTCCGGGTCCTGCCCATGACTGACCGTCGTCATCCTCGACCTCCCCTGCCTGGCCGGTCAGCGTAGGCGGCCCGGGCCTCGTTGGCCAGGATCGAGACGACGCTCACCTGCAACGACACCCCCTGCCCCCGAGCTCGGCGAGGGACCTCCCGGGAGGGTCAGCCGCGCTGCGCCCGGGCCGAGGCGTAGACGCACAGCGTCGTGGCCATGGCGAGGTTGAGCGACTCGGCCTGCCCGTGGATCGGCACACGGAGCACGTCGTCGCAGGCGTGCGCGACCTCCGGCGGCAGGCCGCGAGCCTCGTTGCCCATCACCCAGGCGTGCGCCGGGCCGAGGTCGGCCTCGTCGACCGTCCGCTCACCGGCGCCGTCGGCGGCGTGGCAGACGATCCCGGACGCCTGCAGGCGGGCGATCGTCTCGGTCACGTCGAGGCCGGTGACCACCGGCAGGTGGAAGAGCGAGCCCGCGGTGGAGCGGACCACCTTCGGGGAGGTGACGTCGACGGACGCGGCGCTGACCAGCACCGCGGCAGCGCCGGCGGCGTCGGCGCCACGGATCACCGTGCCCAGGTTGCCCGGGTCGCGCACCTCGGCGAGCAGCACCAGGCAGGCGGGGTCGCTGGCCAGCACGTCCGCCAGCTCGCCCGGCGACCACTCGCAGACCGCGACCATGCCCTGGGGGCTGTCGGCGTCGCACATCGCGGCGAGCACGTCCTCGCTGACCTCGTGCACCCAGCGGCCGGCCGCCCGAGCGGCGTCGGCGATCTCCGGGTAGCGCGCGGCCGTCTCCGCCGTGAGGTAGAGGTCGACGACCTGGTCGGGGGCGTGCCGCACCGCCTCGCGGACGCCCTGCGGGCCCTCGAGGAGGATCCGGCCGCTGCGCGCACGCACCGAGCGCCGGGAGAGCGCGCGCACCGACCGGACCCGATCAGACCTCGGGTTGGTCAGCACGCGGCTCTCCCGGCGCTCGGGGTGGGGCTGCTGGCTCAGGCCTTGGCCGGCTGGGCCGGCACGTTCGCCCGAGCGATCTCGACCAGGGCGGCGAAGGCGGCCTCGTCGTTGACCGCGAGCTCGGCGAGCATCCGACGGTCGACCTCGACGTCGGCGGCGCGAAGGCCCTGGATGAACCGGTTGTAGGTCATACCGTTGGCGCGGGCGCCGGCGTTGATCCGCTGGATCCACAGGCGACGGAAGTCGCCCTTCTTCTGCCGGCGGTCGCGGTAGCTGTAGCCGAGGCTGTGGGTGACCTGCTCCTTGGCCTTCCGGTACAGCCGCGAGCGCTGCCCGCGGTAGCCGGAGGCGCGCTCGAGGACGACCCGGCGCTTCTTCTGGGCGTTGACCGCCCGCTTCACGCGTGCCACGTGAGTACTCCTTCTTCTGGTGCGTCAGGGGGCGTCGGTCAGCGACCGAGCAGCTTCTTGATCTTCTTCTCGTCGGCCTTGGCGACGACGACGTCGTTCGCCAGGCGACGGGCGTGCTGCGGGGTCTTCTCGTGGAACTTGTGCACGTGGTTGGCCCGCTCGCGCATGATCTTCCCCGACCCGGTCACCCGGAAGCGCTTCTTGGCGCCGCTGTGCGTCTTGTTCTTCGGCATGGTGCCGATCTCCTTCGTCGTGCTGCGGTGGTCTTCTCCCGCCGGGCGAGCTCGCCCGGCGGCGCGGGGTCAGGCCTGGACGCCCTCGTCGGCGACGTCCTCGGTGGTGACGTCCTCACTCGGCTCCTGCCGGGCGGCCGCCTTGGCCTCGTCCCGCTTCCGGCGCTGCTGCGCCTTGGCCTCGGACTTCTTCTTGGTCGGCGCCAGGACCATGACCATGTTGCGGCCGTCCTGCTTCGGCGCCGACTCGACGGTGCCGAGCTCGACGACGTCCTCGGCGAGGCGCTGCAGCAGCCGGAAGCCCAGCTCGGGGCGGGACTGCTCGCGGCCGCGGAACATGATGGTCACCTTGACCTTGTCACCGCCGCCCAGGAAGCGCTCGACGTGGCCCTTCTTCGTGCCGTAGTCGTGGCCGTCGATCTTCGGTCGGAGCTTGATCTCCTTGATGACCGTGTTGACCTGGTTCTTGCGGGCCTCCCGGGCCTTCATGGCGGCTTCGTACTTGTACTTGCCGAAGTCCATGAGCTTGGCGACGGGCGGCTTGGCCTGAGGGGCGACCTCCACGAGGTCGAGGTCCGCCTCCGCGGCCAGGCGCAGGGCATCCTCCACGCGGACGATGCCGACCTGCTCGCCGTTCGGGCCGACCAACCGCACCTCGGGGACGCGGATCCGGTCGTTGATACGGGGCTCGCTGATGTGGTGCTCCTTCTATCGGGTCGTGCTGGTAGGCCGTGAGAACGACGAAGAGGCCCCTCGTCGTCCACGAGAAGCCTCACCTGAAGAGCACGTCACGCCGGTGCACCACGGCCGGGACGGCCGGGCGACGTCGTGTCGCAACCTGGGACCCGGCCGCGGTGGCGACCCGGGTGGAAGCGGTGGAGCCTCTCTTGCGCTGCCCCCGTGATCGTCGTCAGCCCGTGCCTGGAGGGCACCGGGACGACCTGGAGGTAGCCGGTCGGCCTCAAGGGTAGCAGCGCTGGTCGGCCCGCGGAAATTCCCGCAGACCGCCCGCCTCGGCGCCCCCGCACAGGTGCCCGCAGCGGCGCGCCTGCCTCAGCGCACCCGGAAGGCGAGGCCGTCCACCCGGGCCCGCAGCTCGCCGTCGGCGGCCAGCCGCTCCCCCAGCGCGGTGACCAGCTGCTGCACCTGCGGCCCGCTGAGCCCAGGTACCAGGGTGAGCTCGACCTGCAGCACGCCGGTGCCCGCGGGCTCGCCCTCGGCGAGCTCGTGGTCGCGGATCTCGGGCACCTCCGCGACCGCTCGCTCCAGCGACCCGGCGACGAAGGGGTCGGCGTGCGCCGGCAGCCAGCCTCGGCGCTGCGCCAGCGCCCAGACCATGCTCGCCCGGACCTCCCGGGCCTGCGCGTCGGCGCAGTCCAGCACGATGAGGTCGGCCCGCTCGCTGATCGCCGCCTCTGCCGCCCGCTCGGCGACGACCGGCACCGGCCGGGCCTGCGGGTCGAAGGCGGCCAGCGCCGCCTGGGAGGTGAAGGCCGGCAGCGCGGTCCGGCCGTCCGGGTGCTCCAGCAGCATGACCGCCATGTCGCTCTGCGCGTCGGCGGTCTGCCCGTGCGCACCCGTGGTGGTCTCGGCCGCCACCGCGGTCACCGGGACGAGCAGGCGGACCCCGGGCAGCCGGGCCATCACCGCGGCGTCGTCCCCGCTGGTCAGCGCGTCCAGCAGGGCCGGGTCGGCGTTGCCGTCGTCCCCGGCGAAGCCGGCGTCGGGGAGGTTGCGTCCCTTCCACGGGACCCCGCCGGAGTCCGCCCCGCCGATCGAGCCGGGGTAGCCGCCGTCGCCGGCGGAGGTCACGGCCGCCCCGCGGCGTCGAGCGCCTCGCCCAGGGTGACAGTGCCCTTGTAGAGCGCGGAGCCGATGATCGCGCCCTCGACCCCTTCGGGCACGAGGCCGCGCAGCGCGGTGACGTCGTCGACGGTGGTCACCCCGCCGGAGGCGACGACCGGTGCCGCGGTCGCCGCGCACACCTGGCTGAGCAGCTCGAGGTTGGGCCCGGCGAGCATGCCGTCCTTGGCGACGTCGGTGACGACGTAGCGGGCGCAGCCCTCGCGGTCGAGGCGGGCGAGGGTCTCCCAGAGGTCGCCCCCTTCGCTGGTCCAGCCGCGGGCGGCGAGGGTGGTGCCGCGCACGTCGAGGCCGATGGCCACCCGGTCGCCGTGCTCGGCGATGGCCCGGGCGGTCCACTCCGGGTCCTCCAGCGCGGCGGTGCCGATGTTCACCCGGCGGCAGCCGGTGGCCAGCGCCCGCTCCAGACTCTCCTGGTCGCGGATGCCGCCGCTCATCTCGACCTTCAGGTCGAGGCGTCCGACGATCTCGGCGAGCAGCTCGGCGTTCGAGCCGCGCCCGAAGGCGGCGTCCAGGTCCACCAGGTGCAACCACTCGGCGCCCTGGTCCTGCCACTCCTGGGCCGCCCGCAGCGGGTCGCCGAACTGGCCGCCGCTGCCGGCGACGCCCTGGACCAGCTGGACGGCCTGGCCCTCGGTGACGTCGACGGCGGGCAGCAGCTCCAGCCGCGGCGCGGCCGGCTCGGTCGTGGTCGGACGGGTCACAGCGACATCACCCAGTTCTTCAGCAGGTGCAGCCCGGCGTCCCCGGACTTCTCCGGGTGGAACTGCGTGGCGGACAACGGGCCGTCCTCGACGGCCGCGACGAAGGGGGAGCCGTGCTGGCCCCACGAGGGCCGGGCGCTGCCGCCCGCGGCGGCGTCGTCCGGCCAGGAGGCGGCGGCGTAGGAGTGCACGAAGTAGAACCGCTCCCCCGCCAGGCCGGCGAAGAGCGTGCTGCCCTCGGCCGGGGTGACCGGTGACCAGCCCATGTGCGGGACGACCTCGGCCTCCAGCCGGACCACCTGGCCGGGCCACCGGGCCAGGCCAGGCTGCGGGTCGCCGCTGGGCTCGGTGGAGCCCTCGAAGAGCACCTGCATGCCGACGCAGACGCCGAGCACGGGACGCTCGTCGGCCAGGCGCTGATCGATGATCTCGCCACCGCCGACGCCGCGCAGCCCGGCGATGCAGGCGTGGAAGTTGCCGACGCCGGGGACGAGCAGACCGTCGGCGGCCAGTGCCGCCTCCCGGTCGGCGGTGAGCGTCACCGCGGCCCCCACGTGCTCCAGCGCCCGGACCGCGGAGCGGACGTTGCCACTGCCGTGGTCGAGGACGACGACCTGCTGCTGACTCATGGCTGCACATCCTTCACCACGGTCTCGAAGGCCCCGACGGCGCGGGGGTCCGGGTCGATCCGCGGGCCTGGTGCGGGGTCCTGGCCGGAGAGCACCCGGGCCCCGGGCAGACCGAGCACCTGGGCGGCC
Source organism: Janibacter alkaliphilus (assembly GCF_013408565.1). NCBI lineage: Bacteria > Bacillati > Actinomycetota > Actinomycetes > Micrococcales > Intrasporangiaceae > Janibacter > Janibacter alkaliphilus. The sequence goes on from NZ_JACBZX010000001.1 coordinate 2,985,967, forward strand.
TCGACCAGCCACTCGCGCTGGGTGAGGTCGGTGCGTCGCCACAGGTCGGTGATCTCGGCCAGCCGGATCCGGCGCTGCGGCGCCGCCGAGGCGAGCACCCGGTGCAGGTCCTGCGGGCGCAGCGCCGGCAGCTCGGGCCCGGGCCGGACCTCGCGCTCGACGCCGCGCAGCGCCCAGCGCCGGACGGTCCGCCAGCCGGCGGCCTGCGCGGTGATCACCGCGGCATCGTCGATGACGAAGAGCCCGATCGTCGGCGACTGCCGCGGGCCGACGTGCCGGGACGCCAGCAGGGTGAGCGCGTCGTCGTAGGGCGCCGCGGCGGCGGTGACCGCGCTCGCCGGGGTGACCATCGTCCAGGCCGGGTGCTCCCCGACGTGGCAGGGGACGACCCCGCGGCGGACCCACTCCGCCGCGCGGGCGGCCCCGCCGGAGAGCAGCACGAGACCGACTCCGCGGGCGGCGGGGTCGGCCACGCTCAGAGCGCGCCCTTGGCGCTGGGGATGCCGCTGACCCGGGGGTCGAGCGCGACCGCGGTGCGCAGCGCCCGGGCCAGCGCCTTGAACTGGGCCTCGACGATGTGGTGCGGGTCGCGGCCGCCGAGGACCCGGACGTGCAGCGCGATCTGCGCGTTCATCGCGAAGGACTCCAGCACGTGCCGGGTCAGCGAGCCGACGTAGTGCCCGCCGATGAGCACGTACTGCTGCCCCTCGGGCTCGCCGGTGTGCACCACGTAGGGGCGCCCGGCGACGTCCACGACCGCCTGGACCAGGGCCTCGTCCAGCGGCACGGTGGCGTCGCCGAAGCGGGCGATGCCGCGCTTGTCGCCGAGGGCCTCGCGCACAGCCTGCCCGAGCACGATCGCCACGTCCTCGACGGTGTGGTGGGCGTCCACCTCGATGTCGCCGTCGGCGACGACGGTGAGGTCGATGAGGCTGTGCTTGGCCAGCGAGAGGAGCATGTGGTCGTAGAAGGGGACGCCGGTGCGCACCTCGCCACGGCCGGAGCCGTCGAGGTCGACGCTCACCTCGACCCGGCTCTCCGAGGTGCCTCGGCTGACGGTGGCGGTGCGGGCGGCGCTGCTCACGGCTGCTCCTGGGTGGTCGGTGCGTGCGGGCTCGGGGGTGCGGCGGCCGCGGGCACGGCCTCCGGCGAGGCGGGCGGGTCCGCGACCTCGCGGTGGGTCGGCGCCAGTGCGGCGACCGCCTCGAGGAAGCGGTCGGTCTCCTCGGGGGTGCCGGCGGTGACCCGCAGGTGGTGCGGGATGCCGACGTCGCGGACCAGCACCCCGTCGTCCAGCAGCGCCTGCCAGGTCGCCGGGGCGTCGGCCAGCCCGCCGAAGAGGACGAAGTTGGCGTCGCTGGGCACGGGCGGCAGCCCGAGGGCCGCCAGCTCGGCGACCAGCCGGTCGCGCTGCTCCTTGATCGCCTCGACCGTGCCGAGCAGCGCCGGGGCGTGCTCGAGCGCGACCCGGGCGATCGTCTGGGTGGGCGTGGACAGGTGGTAGGGCAGCCGCACCAGCCGCAGCGCGTCGACGAGGTCGGGGTGGCCGACCAGGTAGCCGAGCCGGCCACCGGCGAGGGTGAAGGCCTTGCTCATCGTGCGGGTGACGACGAGCCGCTCGTGCTCCTCGACGAGCTCGAGGGCGCTGCGGGTGCCCGGCCGGGCGAACTCGGCGTAGGCCTCGTCGACGATGACCACCGCCCGGGGGGCGGCCTGCAGCATCGCCTCGATGACCTCGAAGGGCAGCGCGCTGCCGGTGGGGTTGTTCGGCGAGCAGAGGAAGACCAGGTCCGGGTCGACCTCGGCCGCCTGGGCCACCGCCGACTCCGGGGTCAGGTCGAAGCTGCCCGGCTCGCGGCGCCCGTCCACCCAGGTCGTGCCGAGGGTCTCGGTGATGATCGGGTGCATCGAGTAGGCGGGGGTGAAGCCGAGCGCGGTGCGACCGGGCCCGCCGAAGGCCAGGACGAGGTGCTGCAGCACCTCGTTGCTGCCGTTGCCGGCCCACAGCCGCTCGGGCGTCAGGCGCACCCCGGCCTGCAGCTGCAGGTAGTCGATGAGCGCGGCGCGCAGCGCGGTGAACTCCCGGTCGGGGTAGCGGTTCAGCCCGCGCAGCTCGCCCTCCAGCGCGGCCAGCACGGCGGCGACGACCGGCTCCGGCACCGGGTAGGAGCTCTCGTTGGTGTTCAGCTGCACCGGCACGTCGAGCTGGGGGGCGCCGTAGGCGGTGCGCCCGCGCAGCTCCTCGCGCAGCAGCCCGGTGATCGCGCTCATCGGCCCGACCCCGGGTCGGTGCGGGCGGTGACGGCCTCGCCGTGCGCCGGCAGGTCCTCGGCCTGGGCCAGGGTGACCACCGCGGGCCCGACCTCGGTCAGAGCCGCCTCGTCGTAGGTGACGACGTGGATCCCGCGCAGGAAGGACTGCACCGACAGGCCGCTGGAGTGGCAGGCGCAGCCGCCGGTGGGCAGCACGTGGTTGGACCCGGCGGCGTAGTCGCCGAGGCTGACCGGGCTGTACGGGCCGACGAAGACAGCCCCGGCGTTGCGGACCCGTGCGGCGACCGCGGGCGCGTCCTCGGTGAGGATCTCCAGGTGCTCGGCGCCGTAGGCGTTGACCACGTCCAGGCCGGCGTCGAGGTCGTCGACGAGGACGACCGCGGACTGGCGGCCGGTGAGGGCGGTGCTCACCCGCTCGCTGTGCTTGGTGGCCGCGGCGCGCCGGGCCACCGCGGCGTCGACCGCCTCGGCCAGGGCCGGGTCGTCGGTCACCAGGACCGACGCGGCCAGCGGGTCGTGCTCGGCCTGGCTGACCAGGTCGGCGGCCACCAGCTCGGGGTCGGCCGAGGCGTCGGCGAGCACGGCGATCTCGGTGGGACCGGCCTCCGAGTCGATGCCGATGAGCCCCTTGAGCAGCCGCTTGGCCGCGGCGACGTAGATGTTGCCCGGGCCGGTGACCAGGCTGACCGGCTCGCAGGTGGCCCCGTCGGTGCCGACGACGCCGTGGGCGAAGGCGGCGACCGCCTGGGCGCCACCCATCGTCCAGACCTCCTCGACCCCGAGCAGCGCGCAGGCGGCGAGGATCGTCGGGTGCGGGTAGCCGGCCAGCTCGCCGACGTTGTCCCGCTGCGGCGGGCTGGCCACGGCGAGCGAACCGACCTCGGCGATCTGCGCGGGCACGACGTTCATGACGACCGAGGAGGGGTAGACCGCCCGGCCGCCGGGCACGTAGAGCCCGACCCGGTCGACCGGCACCCAGCGCTCGGTGACGGTGCCGCCCGGGGCGACCTCGGTGGTGGTGTCGGTGCGCACCTGGTCGGCGTGCACGCGCCGGGCCCGCTCGATGGAGACCTCGAGGGCGGCCCGCACGTCCGGGTCCAGCCGCTCCAGGGCGAGGGCCAGGATCTCGGCGGGCACCCGCAGGTGGGTCGGGCGCACCCCGTCGAACCGCTCGGCGAGGTCGTAGAGGGCCTCGGCGCCGCGGTCCCGGACGTCGTCGCAGATCGGCCGCACGGTCTCCAGCGCGGCCTCGACGTCGTACTCGGCCCGGGGCATGACCTCGCGCAGCCGGCGGGGTCCGAGCGTGGCGGACCGCAGGTCGATCGTTGCGAGCATGGGCACAGTCTAGGTCGCCCGCGCCGACGCCCTTCCGGTCACCTCGCCGCGGTCACTGCTCACCGTAGAAGAGCCGGTCGGTGACGCTGCGCGCCTGCCGCGCGGTGCGCCGGTAGGCGTCGGCCAGGTCGGAGCCGGAGAGCGGGGCCAGGCCGACGATCCGGCCCATCCCGTCGGCGTCGCGCAGGTCGGAGGGCACCGAGTCGACCGGTCGTCCGCGGAAGAGCATGCCGGCGTTGCGCAGCCGGCTGGCCGTGGACCAGGCGGCGCGCAGCACGGCCGCGTCCTCGGTGCTCATCAGCCCCTCCTCGGCGGCCGCGGCGATCGCCGGCAGGGTCTGCGTGGTCCGCAGGCTCGGCAGGGCGTGCGCGTGCTGCAGCTGCAGCAGCTGCACGCTCCACTCGACGTCGCTGATCCCGCCCATGCCGAGCTTGAAGTGGGTGCGCCGGTCAGCCCCCCGCGGCAGCCGCTCCCCCTCCATCCGGGCCTTGAGCCGGCGCACCTGGCGGACCTGCTCGCCGGTGAGCCCGTCGGCGGGCCACCGGATCGGGTCGACCAGCTCGAGGTAGCGCCGGGCCAGGTCGTCGTCGCCGGCGACCGGGCGGGCGCGCAGCAGCGCCTGCGCCTCCCAGGTCTCCGACCAGCGCTCGTAGTAGGTGGCGTAGGAGGCGAGGCTGCGGATCATCGGCCCGGCCTTGCCCTCCGGGCGCAGGTCCGCGTCCAGCCCGAGCGGCGGGTCCGAGCCGGGCGCGCCCATCAGCTGGCGCAGCTCGGTGACCACCTCGGCGGCCATCTCCTGGGCGAGCTGCTCGTCGGCGCCCTCGTGCGGGTCGTGCACGTAGAGCACGTCGGCGTCCGAGGAGTAGCCCATCTCGCGGCCGCCGAGACGGCCCATCCCGACGATGAGCAGGTCGGTGGGCAGCGGCTGGCCGCGGCGCCGCTCCACCGCCCGGGTGACCGCCTCGAGGCTGGCGACGATGGTGGCGTCGGCCAGGTCGGCGAGCGCCTCGCCGACCTGCTCCAGGTCGAGCTCGTCCGCCAGGTCGGCGACCGCGATCCGGAAGATCTCCGCCCGCCGGATGGCCCGGATCGAGGCCACGGCCGCCTCGGGGTCCTCGCGACGCCCGGCCGCGGCGCGCATCCGGCGCCGCAGGTCCTCCTGGCCGCGCGGACGTCGTCCGTCGGCGTCGCCGAGCATCTGCACCGCCTCCGGGCTGACCAGCAGCAGCTGGCCGGCGAAGCGGCTGGCGCCGAGGGTGTGCGCCAGGGTCTCCGCGGCGCTGCCCTCGTCGCGCAGCAGCCGCAGGTACCACTGCGAGTCGCTCAGCTCCTCGCTGACCTTGCGGAAGGCGAGCAGCCCGCTGTCCGGGTCGGCCTCCTCGGCGAACCAGGAGAGCATCACCGGCAGCAGCTGCTTCTGGATCGAGGCGCTGCGGCTCACCCCGCCGGTGAGCGCCTCGATGTGCCGCAGCGCGCCGGAGGGGTCGCGGTAGCCGAGCGCGGCCAGCCGCTCGCGGGCCGCCTCGGGGGTCAGCCGGGCCTCGTCCGGGCTGAGCCGGGCCACCGCGCTCAGCAGCGGCCGGTAGAAGATCCGTTCGTGCAGCCGGCGCACCTCGCGGGAGCGCTCGGCGCGCAGCGCGACCACCTCCTCGGCGGGGCGCTCCCACAGGTGCAGCGCCCGGCCCAGCCGCCGCAGGTCGCTCTCGCCGGTGGGCATGAGGTGGGTGCGCCGCATCCGGTAGAGCTGCACCCGGTGCTCCAGGGTGCGCAGCACCCGGTAGGACTCGCCGAGCACCTGCTGGTCGCCGCGGCCGATGTAGCCGCCGTCGCCGAGCGCGGCCAGCGCCCGCAGGGTGTTGCGCGAGCGCAGGGTCTCGTCGGTGCGCCCGTGCACCAGCTGCAGCAGCTGCACCGAGAACTCGACGTCGCGCAGCCCGCCCGGTCCGAGCTTGAGCTGGCGATCCACCTCGGCGTTGGGGATGTGCTGCTCGACCCGGCGGCGCATCGACTGGACGTCGTCGACGAAGTCGTCCCGGGAGGCGGCCTCCCAGACCATCGGCTGCACCACGTCGAGGTAGGCCTGGCCGACCTCGCGGTCCCCGGCCATGGTGCGGGCCTTGAGCAGCGCCTGGAACTCCCACGTCTTGGCCCACCGCTGGTAGTAGCTGCGGTGGCTGGCCACGGTGCGCACCAGCTGTCCGTTCTTGCCCTCCGGCCGCAGCGCCGCGTCCACCTGCCACAGCGAGCCGTGCGCGGTGGAGGCGCTGCAGGCGCTCATCAGCCGGGTCGCCATGCGGGTGGCCACGTCCACCGCGGCCGCCTCGTCGGCGCCGTCAGCGGGCTCGGCGACGAAGATGACGTCGACGTCGGAGATGTAGTTCAGCTCGCGGCCACCGGCCTTGCCCATGCCGATCACCGACAGCCGGCACCGCGCCGCGTCCTCGCCCTGCTCGTCGGCGGCGATCACCAGCGCCGCCTCCAGCGCGGCGGAGGCCAGGTCGGCCAGCGCGGCCGACACCTCGGGCAGCACCTCGGTGGGGTCGTCGGCGACGACGTCCAGAGCGGCGATGCCCAGCAGCTGGCGGCGGTAGCCGACCCGCAGCGCGTCCTGCGGCTCCAGCTCGCCGGGGTCGCGCACCTCGGCGACGAGCGCCGCGACCCGCTCGTCGAGCTCCAGCCAGCGGGCGTCGATCACCTCGTCCCAGTGCTCGGGGTGGGCGACCAGGTGGTCGACGAGGGCCGCCGAGGAGCCGAGCACGCCGAGCACCCGCCGGCGCGACGCGTCCTGCGTGAGGGTGCCGCGCAGCCGCTCGGCGTCCCCGCCGGCCGACTCCAGCACCCGGACGAGGCCGAGCAGCGCGGCGTCCGGGTCGGGCACCCGGCCCAGCGTGGCGAGCAGCTCGTCGAGATGCTCCCCCAGCGGCGCCAGGGTGGCGTCCTGCAGCAGCCCCTCGGCCTTGGTGGGCTCGGCGAAGCCGCGCCGGGCGAGGGTCCGCGCCGGCCGGCCGGTCTCCGCGCTGCCCGGGTTCACAACCGCGGCAGCAGGCGCTCGAGCTCGAAGGGGGTGACCTGGTGCCGGTAGTCCACCCACTCCTGCTGCTTGTTGCGCAGGAAGAAGTCGAAGACGTGCTCGCCGAGGGTCTCGGCGACGAGCTCGCTGCTCTCCATCGCGTCGATCGCCTCGGACAGCGACGCCGGCAGCGGGCGGATGCCCATCGCCCGGCGCTCCCGGTCGGTCAGGCCCCAGACGTCGTCCTCGGTCTCGACGGGCAGCTCGTAGCCCTCCTCGATCCCCTTCAGCCCCGCCGCCAGCATCACCGCGAAGGCGAGGTAGGGGTTGCAGGCTGCGTCCACGCTGCGCAGCTCGACCCGCGAGGAGTTGCTCTTGTTGGGCTTGTACATCGGCACCCGGACCATGGCCGAGCGGTTGTTGTGCCCCCAGGTGAGGTGGGCCGGGGCCTCGCCGCCTCCCCAGAGCCGCTTGTAGCTGTTGACCCACTGGTTGGTCACCGCGGTGAACTCGCCGCCGTGGCGCAGCAGCCCGGCGATGAACTGCCGCCCGACGGTGGAGAGCCGGTAGGGCGCGCCCGCCTCGTAGAAGGCGTTGGTGTCACCCTCGAAGAGCGACATGTGGGTGTGCATCCCGCTGCCGGGGTGCTCGGCGAAGACCTTCGGCATGAAGGTCGCGTAGATGCCCTGCTCCATGGCGACCTCCTTCACCACGGTGCGGAAGGTCATGATGTTGTCCGCGGTGGTCAGCGCGTCGGCGTAGCGCAGGTCGATCTCGTTCTGCCCCGGGGCCCCCTCGTGGTGGCTGAACTCCACCGAGATGCCCACCGACTCGAGCATGGTGATGGCCGCCCGGCGGAAGTCGTGGGCGGTCCCCTTCGGCACATGGTCGAAGTAGCCGCCGGAGTCCACCGGGACCGGGGTCTGGCCCGGCGGGGTGCCGGTCTCCAGCAGGAAGAACTCGATCTCCGGGTGGGTGTAGAAGGAGAAGCCCATGTCCGCGGCCTTGTCCAGAGTGCGGCGCAGCACGTAGCGGGCGTCGGCCCGGGCCGGCGAGCCGTCCGGGAGGGAGATGTCGCAGAACATCCGGGCGGTGCCCGGGTTCTCCCCGCGCCAGGGCAGCACCTGGAAGGTGGCCGGGTCGGGGTGGGCCAGCATGTCGGCCTCGTACACCCGGGTGAAGCCCTCGATGGCCGAGCCGTCGAAGCCGATGCCCTCGGCGAAGGCCCCCTCGAGCTCGGCAGGAGCGATGGCCACCGACTTCAGCGTGCCCAGCACGTCGGTGAACCACAGCCGGACGAAGCGGATGTCCCGCTCCTCGATGGTGCGGAGGACGAACTCCTGCTGGCGATCCATGCGCCCATCCTGCCTCAGCCGCCGGCACCACGGACGGACGGGCACGCGCACGGGTGCGCGTGCCCGTCCGGGCGTGGGCTGTCGGCTACCGCTTGTCGATGTCCACGACCATCGCGTCCTCGACGGTGGCGACCACCTTGATCCGGGTGCCGGTGCCGGCCACCTTCGTCGAGCCCCACGGGTTGTCGGCGTCCCAGTAGCCGTTGACGTCCTTGTCGTCGAACATCGGGATGCCGCGCGAGGAGCGCACCCGCTCGGGCTGGCCGTTGCGGTGGAAGGTCACCGCGTCGGTGCGCTGCCGGCCGAAGGTGGCGTCGAAGGGCTGGCGCCGGTTGCCCAGCAGGCTGCCGTCACGGAAGGTGATCGGCTCCGGTCGCGCGTCCACCGGCAGCGCCAGGCCGTGCCCGGGGTGCTGCGAGGTGTTGTTGTTGTCCCACTGGTTGTCGACGTACCAGACGAGCATCCCCTCCTGGTAGGGGAAGCGCTCGACCCAGTCCGGCCGGGTGCTGGACCAGCCGAAGTTGTACGGGCCGGTCTCCAGGTAGCGGTCGTAGCCGTCGTAGGTCCGGTTCTCGGCGAGGTAGTAGTGCGTCTTGACCTCGGTGGTGGTCCCGCTGGTGCGGGTGAAGCCGTCCGCGCTCCAGCCGTTGTCGCCGCTCTCGACGTCGTCGGACAGGACGGTGGACCCGTCGACCGTGACGGCGATGTCGTCGATGAAGGCGCCGTTCTCGGTGACCGCCCCGTCGGTCTGGTAGCGGAAGCGCACCTGCACCTCGCCGCCGACGTGCTCGGAGAGGTCGAAGCTGTGCTCGCGCCAGCTCATGTCGCCGCCGTCGACGAGCTCGCCGACCTGCTCCCAGGTCTGCCCGTCGGTGCTGACCTCGGCGACGAGGAAGTCGTAGCCCGCCTCGATCTCGTGGCTGATCCAGGCCGAGAGCTCGGCGTCCTGCGCGCCGGTGAGGTCCACCGTGCGGGTCAGGGTCGTGCTGAGGTTGTCCCCGGACCCGCTCCACCACTCGCTCTCCCCGGAGTGCGGGGTGTTGTAGTCGGTGGTGATCGTCTTGTCCGGCAGGGTCACCGCGACCGCCTGCGGCAGATCCCGGTGGTCCTTGGCCGCCGGGCCGAGGTCGACCCGCTGCTTGCGGCGCTGCGCCTGGACGGTCTCGAAGTCCAGCCAGCCGAGCTGCAGCTTGCTCCAGGCGCCCATGTAGCCGGGGCTGGAGCCGATGTCGACGGTGCCCCGGTTGAGCCAGCTGCCGCCGGACATCAGCGCCCAGAAGCCGGTGCCGTTGTCGCCGCCCTGGGTGTCGTAGAGGTCCGGCAGGCCGAGGTCGTGACCGAACTCGTGGGCGAAGACGCCGAGGCCGCCGTTCTCCGGCTCGGTGGTGTAGTCGCCGACCCAGATGCCGGAGCGGCCGATCTGCACGCCGCCGTTGAGGTTGCCCTGCGGCCCGGTGCGGCCGATGTCGTTGTCGAAGGCGTAGTAGCGGTGCGACCAGATGGCGTCCTCGCCCTGGGCGCCGCCACCGGCCTCCTCGCCCTCGCCGGCGTGGATCGCCTGGAAGTGGTCGATGTAGCCGTCCGGCTCGTCGAAGTCGCCGTCGTCGTCGTGGTCGTAGCGGTCCCACACGTCGAACTGCGCGAGGTACTGCTTGATCTGCCGGTTGGTCCTGCCCTGGGCGCGCTGGTCGGCGTACCAGGCCTCGACCGTGTCCTGGACGTAGGCCCAGTAGCCCTCGGCCTCGCTGGTGCCGTCGCCCTCCACCGGGTTGTGACCGTAGCGGGCCTCGTTGTACGGCACGGTGACCCAGTCGGAGACGTCGCCGGTGGCCTCGAAGCGGCCGTTGGACTGCTTGTCGTAGAAGTGCTTCAGCGACTGCTTGTCGTCGGCGAACATCAGGTCCAGGTAGTGCTGCCGGTCGAAGGTGCGCCGCCAGATCGTCGAGTTGTCGTCGGTCTCGCCGCCGTCCCAGATCCGGTCCGGCTTCTCGATCTGGTCGTGCACCGGGCCGGCCTCGCCGCCCTGGGGCTGCATCGTCCGGTCGCCGAAGTCGGTGAGGATCGTGAAGATGTTCGCCGTGCGCTCGACGTCGTACTGCACGTAGCGCGGTCCGCGCTGGCGGGCGGCGGCGCCGCGTACGTCGTCGGGCGCGTCCGCCGCCTCGACCTCGATGACCTTCTTGCCCGCCTTCGTCTCGACCTCGGCCTCGCCGGTGACCAGCTGCTCCACCGCGGCCTCGCGCAGCGCCCGCTGACGCTCGCCGAGCGGGTGCGGGATGTCGTCGACCTGCTCGGGCTCGGTGCTCGGGTCCGGCGGCGAGGGGGTGGGAGCGGTGACGCGCTGGTCGGCGGCCTGGGCGGTGGTGGCCGCCATGGACAGGGGTGCCGCGCTCAGGGCGAGCGCCGCGACGGCGCCCGTCAGCAGGGTGCTGCGTGATCTCTTCACGGGGGACTCTCTCTCGTGCGTGTGGCGTGGCCCACAAGGGGTAAGCGCATGCAACCAAGAGTCACCGGCGTGATGGGCCGTCGGCCGGACGTCTTTAAGAAGTTCTGACGATTCGCAGGAAGAATCCTGACGCCTAGGCTGGGGCCATGAGCGAGCAGACGCCCCCGCAGACCTCCGCCGAGACGGCCGCTCCGTACGGCAGCGGCGCCACCCCGGCCGCCGCGCCCAACGCCCTGCGCCGGGTCCGCATCCCGCACCTGCACGAGATGAAGCAGCGCGGCGAGCGCTGGGCCATGCTCACCGCCTACGACATGTACTCCGCCCAGGTCTTCGACGAGGCCGGGATCCCGGCGCTGCTCGTCGGTGACTCCGCCGGCAACAACGTCCTGGGATACGCCACCACGCTCCCGGTGACCGTCGAGGAGATGCTGCCGCTGACCCGTGCGGTGGCCACCGCGGCCCGGCGGGCGCTGGTCGTCGCCGACCTCCCCTTCGGCAGCTATCAGGGCTCCCCCGAGCAGGCCTACGCCACCGGGGTGCGCTTCATGAAGGAGGGCCTGGCGCACGCGGTCAAGCTCGAGGGCGGCGCCGAGATGGCCCCGCAGATCGAGCGGCTGGTCACCGGCGGGGTGCCCGTCTGCGCGCACATCGGTTTCACCCCGCAGAGCGAGCACGCCCTCGGCGGCTACAAGGTCCAGGGACGCGGCGAGCAGGCCGACGCGCTCGTCGCCGACGCCCTCGCGGTGCAGCAGGCCGGGGCCTTCGCCGTGGTCATGGAGATGGTCCCGGCGCCGATCGCGGCCCGGATCACCCAGGAGCTGAGCATCCCGACGATCGGCATCGGCGCCGGACCGGACTGCGACGCGCAGGTGCTGGTGTGGCAGGACATGGCCGGGCTGCGCGGCGGCAAGGGTGCCCGCTTCGTCAAGCAGTACGCCGACCTGCGCTCCACCCTCGCCCAGGCGGCCCGGACCTACGCCGAGGACGTCTCGGCCGGCACCTTCCCCGGGCCCGAGCACTCCTTCGACTCCTGAGGACGGCCCCACCGTGCCCGAGCAGCCCAGCGGCGACGACCTGCCCGAGATCCGCACCCGCTGGTCGGAGGTCAGCGGCGGCATCGAGGCCGCCTACGCCTACCGGCAGCGCTTCGACGACCTCGTCGAGCAGGGCGTCGACGTGCACGGCGAGGCCCGCCTGGTCACCGCCCTGCGCCCACCGCCGTCACGGGTGCTGGACGCCGGCTGCGGCGAGGGGCGGATCGCCTCCCGGCTGACCTGGCTGGGTCACGACGTCGTCGGTGTCGACGCCGACCGGCACCTGCTCGAGCTCGCCGAGGAGCGGGACACCCAGACCCGCTTCGTCGTCGCCGACCTGGCGACGCTGTCGCTGCGCTCGCAGTCCTTCGACCTCATCCTGCTGGCCGGCAACGTCGTGCCCTACCTCGCCGACGGCACCCTGGTGGACGTGCTGCGTCGGCTGCGCCAGCACCTCGACGCCGGCGGTCTGCTGGTCACCGGATACTCGCTGCCGGGATCGCAGCCGCGCGGCGCCGCCGAGGTGAGCGTGCGCGACTTCGAGCGGGCCGCCTTCGCCGCCGGGCTGGCCCTGGTGCAGCAGTACGCCTCGTGGGACCGGGCGCCCTGGCCCGGCGACGGGACCTACCGGCTGAGCCTGCACCGCCCGGCCTGAGCCGGTCGCGCGGGGTGGCCCGGGGCGGCCGAGCGGGGGTGGCCCCGGGGGGACCAGCGCTCAGGCCTCGCCCTCCTCCCAGCGGCGGTCCTCCTCGTCCCAGGCCTCGGTGCGCGCGGCGGCCGTCTCCAGGGCGCGGCCGGCCTCCTCGCGGGTGGCGTAGGGGCCCATGACCTCGGCGCCGGGCGACTTCTCGTCGTCGCTCTCCACCTGGCGGGTCTGGATGTTGAACCAGTACTGCACGGGCTGCTCCTCGCTCGTCGGCTGCGATGACGGTACCCGCGCCGCGGCGCACCGTCGTTGCCTAGACTCCACCTCATGTCCGCCTCGCTCGCAAGCGTCCACCCCGGCACCGTGTCCGGGCGTCGGCCGGTGCCCGCCGGCATCGTCCGACCCGAGTACGTCGACAAGCCCGCGCCGGCCCCCTTCACCGGCAGCGAGGTCAAGGACGAGGAGACCATCGCCAGGATGCGCGTGGCCGGACGGGTCGCCGCCCAGGCGATGGCCACCGCCGCCGAGGCGATCGCGCCGGGGGTGACCACCGACGAGATCGACGCGATCGCCCACGAGTTCCTCCTCGACCACCACGCCTACCCCTCGACGCTGGGCTACCGGGGCTTCCCGAAGTCGGTGTGCACCTCGGTCAACGAGGTGGTCTGCCACGGCATCCCGGACGACCGCCGGCTCGAGGACGGCGACATCGTCAACATCGACATCACCGCCTACCTCGACGGGGTGCACGGAGACACCGACGCCACCTACCTCTGCGGCGACGTCGACGAGGAGTCCCGGCTGCTCGTCGAGCGCACCCACGAGGCGATGATGCGCGGGATCAAGGCGGCCGTCCCGGGCCGCCAGCTGAACATCGTCGGCCGGGTCATCGAGAAGTACGCCGCCCGCTTCGGCTACGGCGTGGTCCGCGACTTCACCGGCCACGGGATCGGCAGCGCCTTCCACTCCGGCCTGATCGTGCCGCACTACGACGCCGCTCCCGGCTACGACACCGTCATCGAGCCGGGCATGACCTTCACCGTCGAGCCGATGCTCAACCTGGGCACGCACGAGTGGACGATGTGGGACGACGGGTGGACCGTGGTCACCAAGGACCTGCGCCGCTCGGCGCAGTTCGAGCACACCATCCTCATCACCGACAGCGGCAACGAGATCCTCACCCTCGGGTGAGCCGGGCAGGAGCGATCATGGCCAAGAAGGCGCACGCGCTGGGTATCGACATCGGCGGCTCGGGGATCAAGGGTGCCCCCGTCGACCTGGACAAGGGGGCCTTCGCCGACGACCGGCTGCGGATCGCCACCCCGGACGGCGCCGGGCCGGACGACGTCGCCGACGTCGTCGCCCAGATCGTCGAGCACTTCGACCTCGGCACGGTGCCGGTCGGGATCACCGTGCCGGCCGTGGTCACCCACGGGGTGGTGCGCAGCGCCGCCAACATCGACCGGTCCTGGATCGACCTCGATGCCGAGAAGCTCTTCAGCAAGCGCCTGGGGCTGGAGGTGCACGTGGTCAACGACGCCGACGCCGCCGGTGTCGCGGAGCGCCACTTCGGGGCGGCCCAGGGGCACGACGGGCTGGTCGTGCTCACCACCCTCGGCACCGGGATCGGCACCGCGGTCATCAACGACGGCGACCTCGTGCCCAACGCCGAGCTCGGGCACCTGGAGATCGACGGTCACGACGCCGAGACCCGGGCCGCGGAGAGCGTGCGCGACCGGGAGGACCTCAGCATGCCGGAGTGGGCCGAGCGGCTGCAGCGCTACTACCGCCACCTCGAGGACCTCATCTGGCCCGACCTCTTCGTCGTCGGTGGCGGGATCAGCAAGAAGGCCGACGAGTTCCTGCCGCTGCTGGACATCCGCACCGAGATCGTGCCGGCCCAGCTGAAGAACAAGGCCGGCATCATCGGCGCCGCCCGGCTGGCGAAGAAGGCCGCCAAGCACTCCTGACGCTGCGGCTCCCGGCAGGGGGTCAGCGGGTGAAGGACACCGGCCCGGCGTCGCGCAGGTCCCGCACGTCGGTCTCCGGGTGACCCAGGTCTCGGGCCTGGCCGAGGTAGAGGGCCCGCCCGGTCTCGTTGAGCAGGCCGTCGTGCACCGGCACGGCGACCGGTGCCGCGATCCGCCGCAGGAAGGCGGTCATCTCCCGGCTGCGCTGCCACGGTGCGTTCAGCGGGAAGGCGAGCACGTCCACCTCGCCCGGCTCGCCGTCCAGGGCGTCACCGGGATGGAAGACCGTCGGCTCGCCTTCGGCGCTGATCCGCACCCCGCGGTTGCCGATCCGGGGCAGGTCGTCGTGGATCAGCGCGTGCTGCCGACCCACCGCCTCCAGCCGGGCCCCGGCCACGTCGGTGGTCCCGTCGAGGTCGGCGCAGCTCAGGCCGAGCCCGCGGGCGATCTCGGCGGCCTGCGGCTCGGCCAGCAGCCGGGCCTGCGGGTTGGCCGCCATCAGGCCGGGGACGTGCTCGCAGTCGAGATGGTCCGGGTGCTGGTGGGTGACCACCACCGCGGAGAGGTCCCGCAGCCCGTGCCAGCCGTCGCTGAAGGCGCCGGGGTCGATGAGCACCCGCGCCTCGGCGGTCTCGACGAGGAGGCAGGCGTGTCCGAGGTGGGTCAGGCGCATGCTCCCACCGTAGGGGTCGGTCCGCCGGGACGGGTTCTCACCACCTGTCCCACCCGCACCGCGCCATGCGGCATGGTGGAGTCATGCACGCCACCGACGACCCCGTGGGGAGCGCTCTGCCGCGCCGCCTCGGGCTCGGTGGTGCCACCGTCGTCGGGCTGGCCGCGATGCTCGGCGCCGGGGTCTTCGTCGCCTTCGCGCCGGCGGCCGCGGTGGCCGGCGAGCTGCTCCTGCTGAGCCTGCTCGTGGCAGCCCTCCTGGCCGCGGCGAACGCTCACTCCTCGGCGCGGCTGGCGGTGCGCTACCCGACCTCCGGCGGCACCTACGTCTACGCCCGGGAGCGGCTCGGCCTGCCGTGGGGGCACCTGGCGGGCTGGGCCTTCATGGTCGGCAAGACCGCCTCCTGCGCCGTGATGGCGCTGACCGTCGGCGCCTACCTGTGGCCGGAGAACGAGACCATCCTGGGGCTGCTCGTGGTCCTCGGGGCGCTCGTGCTCAACCTGCAGGGGATCACCCGGTCGGCGCAGGCCGCCGCCGTCATCGTCGGCCTGGTGCTGCTCGTGCTCGGCTGCTTCGTCGTGGCGATGTTCCTGGCTCCCCCGGACGTGGTCGCCGAGGCCGAGCCGGAGACCGCGCGGTCGAGCGTGTGGGGCGTGCTGCAGGGCGCCGGCTTCCTCTTCTTCGCCTTCGCCGGCTTCGCCCGGGTCGCCACGCTCGGTGAGGAGGTGCGCTCCCCCGGCCGGACCATCCCCCGGGCGATCGGCCTGTCGCTGGCCGTCGTGCTGGCCGTCTACGCCACGGTGGCGCTGGCCTTCACCACCAGCGTCGGGGTGGGCTGGCTGGCGGCGCGGGTGGCCCCGCTGGCCGAGGCCGCCGAGATCTCCGGCTGGAGCTGGCTGGGATCGGTGCTGCGCTTCACGGCCGGGGTCGCGGCGGCCGGCGCGCTGCTGGCCCTGACGCTCGGGGTGACCCGGACGGTCGTCGCGATGGCCCGGGACCACCACCTGCCCCGGCAGCTGGCCCGGGTCGAGGGCACCCACGCCGTCCCCCGTGCGGCGGTGCTCGCGGTGTGCATCGCGGTGGCGGTGCTGGTGCTGCTGGCCGACGTGCGGGCCTCGATCGGGGTCTCCTCCTTCTGCGTGCTCGTCTACTACGCCCTCGCCAACGCCAGCGCCTGGACGCTGGCGCCCGGTGCCACGCGCGTGGTGCCCGCCGTGGGGCTTCTCGGCTGCCTGGCCGTCGCCGTCGTGCTGCCCTGGGAGTCGGTGCTCTTCGGGGTGCTCGTGCTCGGGATCGGCGCCTTCGTCGGCTGGTTCCGGCACACCACCCGGGACGCCTCCCCGGCCGAGCTGGGCGATCCCGCCACGGACGACGGGGAGCTGAGCAGCACCCCGGCCAGCACCCCGCCGCCGCTGGCCCCGGCGGACGCCGACGAGGTCGACCCCGACCTGCTCGACGCCAGCGGGACCACCCCGCTGCGCGAGACCGGCGCGGGTGGTGTCCGGGGAGACGACGTGAGCGGTGCCCACGGAGACGACGCGGGCGGCGCCCCCGGAGACGACGCGGGCGGCACCGGGGGCGACGGCACCGGCCCGGAGGCCCTCGACCGCTGAGCCGGTGGGTGGGCGGCCGTCGGCACCGGTAGGGTGATCCGTGGATGAGTCGGTCGGACGGTCGCGTCGGTGCTCCGGCACCGCCGAGGAAAGTCCGGGCTCCGCAGGGCAGGGTGGTGGCTAACAGCCACCCGGGGTGACCCGCGGGACAGTGCCACAGAGAACAGACCGCCACGACCCCACGGTGTGGGGCGCGGCAAGGGTGAAACGGTGGTGCAAGAGACCACCAGCGGCCCGGGTGACCGGGCCGGCTCGGTAAACCCCACCCGGAGCAAGTCCAGACAGTGCGTGATCGAGGGCGGCCCGCCCGAGCGCACGGGTAGGACGCTGGAGGCCGTCGGCGACGGCGGCCCGAGATGGATGACCGTCACCCGGTCGCCGGCGACGGCGGCCGGGGACAGGACCCGGCTTACAGACCGACTCATCCCCACCCCCTTCGGCGGGGCGCGGTGCGGTCTTCGCGCGCGGCGCCCGGTCGCCCGCGGTGCGGTCGTCGCTCGCGGCGCCCGGTCGCGGTCAGAGCACCCGCAGCTCGAGCTCGCCCGCGGCGACGTCGGCGCGCTCGACACGCACCCGCACCCGCTGCCCGAGCTCCCCGCTCCCCTCGGCGCGGGCGATCACCGGCTTGTCGGTCAGGGCCACCTCGAGCCGGCCGCGGCCACCTTCGGGCACGTCGACGACCACCGCGTCGTGCTCGCTGCCGACCTCGTCGGCCAGGGCCGCGCACTCCACCGCCTCGGTGCAGCCGCGCTCGACGGCGCCGGCCCGGCGGTCGCTGGCCGACATCGCCTCGGCCAGCCGCGGCAGCGCCTCCCGCACCCAGGCGGGGATCTCCTCGCCGGCGGAGACGGCCGCGCACAGCGCCAGGCCGTAGCGGTCCACCAGCCGGCGCAGCGGCGCCGTGACGTGGGCGTAGGGCGCCGCGATCGCGGACTGCTCGACGAGCTCGGGCAGCTCCCCGTCGAAGGCGGTGTACCCGGCTCCGCGGAAGAGCCCGGTGGCCTCGTGGATGATCGCCAGGTGCACCGGGTCCTCGCGGTCCAGGCCGCGCAGGAAGTCGCCGTAGGTCTGCTCGGCGGGCCAGTCCACGTCGAGGCCGCGCACCACCCGGCGCAGCCGCCGCAGCACCTCCTCCTCGGGCTCCGGCATCGTCCGCAGCACCCCGACCCGGGCGTGCAGCATGAGCTCGGCGGCGGCCATCCCGGTCATCAGGGAGATCTGCGCGTTCCAGTCCTCGGCGGCCAGCAGCGGGCGCAGCCGCAGCTCGTAGTGGCCGTCCTCGCGGACGATCACCTCCTGCTCCGGCATCGGCAGGGTGGCTCCGCCCCGGGCCAGCTCGAGCCGGATCCGGGCCTCACCGATCTCGCGCAGCAGCGTCAGCCGCTCGTCGGCGGTGGCCTCGTCGATCGCCCGCTGCACCTGCGCGTAGTCCAGCCGGTCCTGGCTGCGCACCATCGCCGGGGCAAGGGCGATGTCGACGACCTCGCCCTCGGCGTCCAGGCGCAGGTCCCAGACGTAGGCGGGGGTGGGCTGCCCCGGCAGCAGGCTGGCCGGTCCCTCGCTGACCTGCGGCGGGTGCAGCGGCGTCCGCTGGTCGGGAGCGTAGATGGTCTGCCCGCGCTCCCAGGACTCGGTGTCGATCGCCCCGCCCGGGGCCACGAAGGCCGGCAGGTAGGCGATGGCATAGCGCACCCGGAAGCCGGTGCCGTCACGCTCCAGCAGCATGGCCTGGTCCAGGTCCATCGCGCCGGGCGGGTCGATGGTGAGGAAGGGGAGGTCGGTCAGGTCGGTCTCCGGCAGATGCCGCGGGTCGGCGGCGACCGCCTCCGCCTCGGCGAGGACCGCGTCCGAGAAACGCTTCGGCACATCCTGCTCGGCGCGGACGGCGTCGAAGCGCTCGGCGAGACCGGTGGCGCGCACGATCTCGCCGTCGGCGGACTCGGGTGGGCTGAAGCGGGTCGCTCGCTGGGCGGACATGCGGCTCACCCTAGCCACGCGGCAGGCCCGTCCGGTCCCCGACAGCGAGGCCGTGCGTGGTGCTCGCCCGCCCGGTGGCTACCCTGAGCCGGTGCTCGTGCTGCTACCCCCGTCGGAGTCCAAGGCGGAGCGGCGGCGTGGACGTCCGCTCGACCTCGACCGGCTCTCCTTCGCCGACCTGACCCCCACCCGACGACGGGTCGCCGAGGCGCTGGCGGAGGTGTCGGCGCGGCCGGACGCCGCCGAGGTGCTCGGGGTCTCCCCCACGCTGGACGAGGAGATCGCCCGCAACACCCGGCTGGGCAGCGCACCGTCGCTGCCGGCTGGCGAATGCTACACCGGGGTGCTCTACGACGCGCTCGACCTGGCCAGCCTGGATACCGCCTCCCGGCGCCGGGCGCAGCGTCGGCTGGTCGTCGTCTCGGCGCTGTACGGCGCGGTGCGGCTGGGCGACCGGATCGCCCCCTACCGCCTGTCGATGGCGGTCTCCCTGCCCGGCGTGGGTCCGGTGGCCGGGGCCTGGCGGGAGGTGCTCGACCCCGAGCTGAGCGCCGCCGCCGGGCGCGGTCTGGTGCTCGACTGCCGGTCCTCGACCTATGTCGCCGCGTGGCGTCCGAGCGGTGAGCTGGCCCGGCGGTGGGTGGCCGTGCGGGTGCCCGGGGCGACCCACATGGCCAAGCACACCCGGGGGCTCGTGGCCCGCGCGGTGAGCCAGAGCTCGGCCGACCCGCGCTCCCCCGAGGCGCTGGCGGCGCTGCTGCGCGAGGACCACGGCTTCACGGTGGCGCTGCACCCGCCGAGCAGCGCCCGGGCCCCGCACGTCCTGGACGTCACCGCCCCGACGGGCTGAACCACCGGCCCCACGGGCTGAACCACCGGCCGCGACCCTCACCCGGCCGACCTCCCCTTCCGCGCGCTGGGTCTCCCGTCCCCCATCCGCAACTGCCCGGGCAATTCGCATCTAGACCGTGAACTGCCCGGGCAGTTGCGTGGGAGGCGTGATTTGCCCGGGCAGTTGCGCATAAGGGTTGTGAATTGCCCGGGCAGTTGCGCACCAGGGATGTGATTTGCCCGGGCAGTTGCGCATGAGGGTTGTGATTTACCCGGGCAGTTGCGAGAAGGGGGGTCGGGTCAGCCCAGGGCCTGGCGGATGTCGGCGACGAGGTCGTCGGGCGACTCCAGGCCGACGGAGATCCGCACGGTGGCGTCGGTGATCCCGATCGCCGCACGAGCCTCCTCCCCCATCCGACGGTGCGTGGTCGTCGCCGGGTGGGTCACCAGCGACTTGCTGTCGCCGAGGTTGTTGGAGATGTCCACCAGGCGCAGCCGGTTCATCAGCGCGAAGGCCTCGGCCTTGCCACCGACGATGTCGAAGGTGACCACGGTGCCTCCCCCGGTCATCTGCCTCCGCGCCAGCTCGTGCTGCGGGTGCTCGGGCAGCCACGGGTGGATCACCCGACCGACCCGGTCGTCGGCCTGCAGCGCCCGCGCCACCGCGAGCGTGGACTCGTGCATCCGCTCCACCCGCAGCTGCATCGTCTCCAGCCCCTTGACCAGCACCCAGGCGTTGAAGGGCGACAGGCTCGGGCCGGTGTGCCGCATGAGGTTGCGCACCGGTCCCTGGACGAACTCCTCGGGCCCGAGGATGGCCCCACCGAGCACCCGCCCCTGGCCGTCGATGTGCTTGGTCGCCGAGTACACGACGATGTCCGCGCCGTGCTCCAGCGGCCGGGAGAAGACCGGGGTGCCGAAGACGTTGTCGACGACGACCTGCGCCCCGGCCGCATGGGCCAGCTCGCTGACCGCGGCGATGTCGACGAGCTCCTGCATGGGGTTGCTCGGGGTCTCGAAGAAGACCGCCGTCGTCGGCTGGGACAGCGCCTCGCGCCACTGGTCCAGGTCGGGACCGTCGACGAAGACCGTCTCGACGCCCCACCGGGGCAGGATCTCGTCGAGGATGACGAAGCAGGAGCCGAAGAGCCCCCGCGCCGCGACCACCCGGTCCCCGGCGCCGAGCAGCGCGCCCAGGGCGGTGAAGACCGCGCCCATCCCGGAGGCGGTCGCGTAGGCGGCCTCGGCGCCCTCGAGCAGCCGCATCCGCTCCTCGAGCATGGCCACGGTCGGGTTGCCGTAGCGGGAGTAGACGAACTTCGTGATGTCCTCGGTGAAGGCCGCCTCGGCCTCCTCGGCGCTGCCGTAGACGAAGCCGGAGGTCAGGTACATCGCCTCGGCGGTCTCGTCGAAGGCCGAGCGGGCCTGGCCGCCGCGGATCGCCAGGGTGGCCGGGTCGAGACCGGTCGGATCGAGGTAGGGGCGCGGGTTGCCCGGCCCGAAGGGGGACCCGTCGCCGGTGCCGGCCGCCATCAGCCCTGCACCCACGGCAGACCGGCGACCTGCCAGCCGTTGACGTCGCGGTGACCACCCTCGCCGAGGTCGCCCTCGAAGCCCTCGGCGACGTTGTGCGCGGCCGACCAGCCCGCCTCGGTGGCCGCGCTCGCCGCCGCGGCCGAGCGGGCCCCGGAGCGGCACAGGAAGTACGCGGGCGTACCGGCGTCGACCCCGGCCGCGACGAGCTCGTCCAGGAAGTTCGGGTTGAGCGCCCCGTCGGGGTAGCCGAGCCACTCGACGGAGACCGGGCGCGCCCCGAGACCGGAGAGGTCGGGCACGCCGACGTAGGTGCGCTCGGCGTGGGTGCGCACGTCGACGAGCACGGCGTCGGGGTCGCCGCTCAGGGCGTCCCAGGCCTGCTGCGGGGAGACATCTCCGGCATGACTCATGGCGTCAGGGTAGACACCGGCACGGGCGCTCCCGGCGGCGGACCACGATGAGGACCGGACGCTCCGGCTGCCTGCCGCCACGCCCGTGCCCGAGGCGTGCGGTCAGCCGATGCCGTAGGCGACGACGAGACCGGTGACGAGGAAGCGGCCCAGGCAGCCGACCGTCGTGATGACGACGAAGGCGACCAGCGAGACCCGCTTCACCCCGGCCGCCACGGTGACCACGGCCAGCGGCGGGAAGCCGATCGCCGAGCTGGCGAACATCACCAGCGGACCCAGCCGCGGCCGGTCGAGGACGTCGATCATCGCCTTCGACCACCGGGCCAGGGTGGCCCCCACCCGGCCCCACGAGCGGCGCGGTCTCTCCACGTCGTCGAGTTGCTTCTCGGCCCGTCGGCGAGAGACCGCGTCGGCCCCCTTCGCCGCGGCCACGAAGTGGGTGATCTTGCCGACCACCAGCCCGAAGGTCATGAGGGCGATGTGCAGCGCCCACTGCTCCGGGAAGATGACCGGCGCGGCCAGGGCGTAGACCTCGGCGTTCAGCGGCGGGAAGAAGGCCGAGAGCAGCCCGAAGGCGAGCGCACCGATGAGCCCGGACGCGGTGAGCCAGGAGGGGACGTCGGTCACGCGCCGACCTCAGGTCCGGTTGGTGAAGGCGACGACGGCGGCCTCGCCCGGCCAGGACTGCACCGCGCTCACCGATCCGGCGGCCAGCGCCAGCCGGTCGCGGCGGGCGGCCGGGACGTCGAGGACGTCCGCGAGCACGGCGCGCACGGCCTCGGCGCCGGCCACGACGACGACCAGCCCGCCGGTGCCCTGCAGGTCGTGCCAGCGGTCGAGCACCGGGCCGTCCTGGGGATCGGCCACGAGGTCGAGCGCGTCGGCCAGCGGCTGGGTGTCGTCAGCGGTGGGCCCGCCCCAGGTCAGCAGCTGCGGCCGCTCGTCGGCGAGCAGCCCGCGCAGCTGCCGCACGGTGGCGGTCGGGTCGCCGCCGGGGACCACGAGCAGCAGCCGGGTGGCCTCGGCGGTGCCATCTGCAGCCTCGGTCTCGACAGCATCGGCGCTGGGTCCCTCGTCGCGGGTCTGCTCGTCGTCGGTGTGCCAGCGGGCCACGCTGGTGCCGTCCATGCCGTCGTTGGACAGCGCGTCGGCGTCGCCGTTCTCGCCGCGCGGGATCCAGGTGAAGGACACGGTGCCGCCGGCCTCGCGGATCTCGCCGACGAGGTCGCGCCCCTGCAGGGCGAGCCGGCGCATGTCCTCGTGCTTGATCTTCCACCGGCCGGACATCTGCTCGACGACGAGCTTGGAGTCCATGGCGACCTCGACCTCGGCCGCGGGGTCGATCGCGACCACCGCGGTCAGCCCGGCGAGCATGCCGCGGTACTCGGCGACGTTGTTCGAGGCCGTGCCCAGCGGCTCGGCGAGCTCGACGAGCAGGTCCCCCGTGGCCACGTCGCGCACCAGGGCGCCGTAGCCGGCCACACCGGGATTGCCGCGAGAGCCGCCGTCGGCCTCGACGCGCAGGCGGCGGGCCATCAGGCGGCGGGCAGACCGGACTCGTCGGTGCGCACGAGGATGCGGTTGCACTCCTCGCAGCGCACCACCTCGTCGGCGGGCGCCTTGGCGATCGCCCCGAGGTCGACCGGGTTGAGCTCGAGCTGGCAGCCGCCGCAGCGGCGCTGCACCAGCGGTGCCGCGCCCAGGCCGCCGGAGGCGTCCCGGACCCGGTCGTAGAGGGCCACCAGGGCGGGGTCGATCGTCGAGACGAGGTCGGCCCGCGGGGCGGCCACCTCGGCCCGCTCACGGTCCAGCTCGGCCAGCGCAGCGTCGCGCTCCCGGGTGAGCTCCTCGACCTGGGCGGTGGCCCGGTCGCGGTCGGCGGTCAGGGTGCTGACCCGCTCCTCGCCCGCCTCGGCGCGCTCCATCACCTCGATCTCGACGTCCTCGAGGTCGGACTGGCGCCGGGCCAGGCTCTCCAGCTCGTGCTGCAGGGCGGTGAGGTCCTTGGCGCTGCCCTGGCCGGAGTCCAGGCGCTGCTGGTCGCGGGCCGCCCGGTCGCGGACCTGGGCGACGTCGCTCTCGGCGCGGTCCAGCTCGCGGCGCACGTCGCTGAGCGAGGTCTCGGCGCGCACCAGGTCGTCGGCGACGGCGGCGCGGGCGGTGGTCGCCTCCTGCAGCTGCGCCAGCTGGGGCAGCCGGGCGCGGGCGTGGTCGATCTGCTGCAGCCGGGTGTCGATCTGCTGCAGGTGCAGCAGACGCTGCTGGTGCTCGGGGTCGGCCTTCACGCCGTGCCTCCTTCGGCGGTGCGCGCCCCGACGGTGAAGGTCCACGGGTCGGTGCGGATGGTGCTCACGTGGGTCTCCAACGTAGCGGTGTCGTGGCCGGCGGCCGCGAGCGCCCCGACCAGGTCGTCGAGCGCGCCGCGCAGCCACAGCGACTCGGTGGCCCAGTGCCCGGCGTCGACGAGGTAGGGGGTGCCGTCGGCGACCACGGCCTCCTCACGCGCCTCCAGCACCGGGTGGTGGCGCAGGTCGGCGGTGACGTAGACGTCGGCTCCGGCGGCCCGGGCGGCGTCGAAGAGCCCGTCGCCGGCGCCACCGAGCAGCGCCACCCGGCGCACCCGTCCCTCCGGCGGGCCGGCCACCCGGATACCACCGGGAGCGGCCGGCAGCGCCTCAGCGAGACGACCGGCGAAGGTGGCCAGGTCGGTCTCGGCGGGCAGCTCGCCGACGAGCCCGAGCCCGTGCTCCTCCTCGACGCTCAGCGGGTGCGCCGAGGCCGGGTCGAGGCCGCAGGCCGCCGCCAGGGCGGTGTTGACGCCGGGGTCGGCGACGTCGGCGTTGGTGTGCGCCACGTAGAGGGCGACGTCGCCGACGACGAGGGCGGTGACGCTGGCCCCCTTCGCGCTCGTGGTGGCCACGGAGTGGATCCCGCGCAGCAGCAACGGGTGGTGGGTGAGCAGCAGGTCGGCGCCGGAGTCCCGGGCCTCGGCGATGACGGCCAGGGTCGGGTCCACCGCGGCGTGGATGCGCCGCACCGGCTGCTCGTGGTCGCCGCTGACCAGGCCGACCTGGTCCCAGGACTGGGCGCTGGCCGGCGGGTAGGTGGCGTCGAGGACGGCGACGACGTCGCCGAGGGTGAGGCTCATGTGGGCCCGGCCGGGCTCGAACCGACGACCTACGCGGTGTAAACGCGGCGCTCTACCAGCTGAGCTACAGGCCCCTGGCGCCGGTCGGTCCCCGACGTCCGGCGCCATTGTGCCAGGGCGGTACCGGGCCGCCGCGGACCCGCTCAGCCCGGGCGCGGGGCGTACATGATGAGGGCCACCCCGGCCAGGCAGACCAGGGCGCCGAGCACGTCGTAGCGGTCCGGGCGGAAGCCGTCGACGACGACGCCCCACAGCAGCGAGCCGGCGACGAAGACGCCGCCGTAGGCGGCCAGGACCCGGCCGAAGTGCGCCTCCGGCTGCCACGTGGCGACGAAGCCGTAGGCGCCCAGCGCCATGACGCCCAGGCCGGCCCACCACCAGGCGCGCCCCTCGCGCACCGCCTGCCAGACCAGCCAGGCGCCGCCGATCTCGGCGAGCGCGGCCAGCGCGAAGAGCAGGACCGAGCGCAGCACGTCAGGCGGTCAGCACGTCGGCGGCGGCCTGGATCAGTCCAGGGCCGCGAGGGCCTCGTGGTACCCGGCGAAGTCGCGGGCCTCCCCCGGTCCGTTGACCAGGCTCCACGCGACCTTCCCGGTGGTGTCGACGAGGAAGGTGCCGCGGATCGCGAAACCGCCCTCGTCGTTGAAGACGCCGTAGCGCGAGGCGACGTCGCCGTGCGGCCAGAAGTCGGCCAGCAGCGGGAAGAAGTACCCCTGCTGGTCGGCCCACGCCCGCAGGCTGAACATCGGGTCGCAGGAGACCGCCAGGACCTGCACCTTCTCCGACTCGAAGCCGGAGAGGTTGTCCCGGATCTCGCACAGCTCGCCGGTGCAGATCCCGGAGAAGGCGAAGGGGTAGAAGACGATGACGACCGCCTTCTTCCCAGCGAAGTCGGACAGGGAGACGTCCTGCCCGTTCTGGTCCTTGAGGGTGAAGTCGGGGGCGACGTCGCCGACGCTGATCTCGCTCATGCGAGGCAGTCTGCCACTGATCGGCGCGCTCAGCGGCCGGTCTTGCGGGCCGCCAGCCGGGTGCCGACCCACGCGTCGGAGCACATCGCCGACCCGGAGGTGTGCAGGCCGGCCGTGCGGGCGGCCTCGTCGACCTCGCTGGGGTCGACCTCCTCGGGCTGCCCGGGGCGGGGGGTGACCAGGACGATGTCGCCGCCGTCCTCGAGGGTGCCGAGGGTGTCGACGAGCGCGTCGGTCAGGTCGCCGTCGCCGTCGCGCCACCACAGCAGGGCCACGTCGACGACCCCGGTGTAGTCCTCGTCCTCGAGCTCGCTGCCGACCAGCGCCTCGACCGAGCGACGGAAGTCCTCGTCGACGTCCTCGTCCCAGCCGTACTCCTGGACGATCTGCTCGGCGGCCAGCCCGAGCTTGCTCGCGGCCTCCTCGGTGGCCACGTTCTCGGTGGCCGAGTCCCCGGTCACGACGTGCGTCCTTCCGCTCGATGTACCTCCATGCCCGACAAGTGAAGGCCAGCAGCGCCGGATTCGCAACCGCCGTCCGGGCCGCGGGCCCCGCGGGCCGCGCTGGCGGCGGCCCCCTGCTGCGCGTACAGCCGCTCGGCGTCGGCCACCCGCAGGTGCGGCGTGACGGGCAGCACAGCGCCCGGCGTCGAGACCAGGTGCACCTGGGCCAGTCCGAGCCGGCGCTGCACGGGCCCCTGGTGCAGGCCCATCGACTGGATCCGGCCGTGCGGCACGATCTGCACGATGCGACCCGGCCAGCCGCGACGCAGCAGGGCCACCTCGGGGTCGACCACGGCGCCGTTGCGCCGCCAGGTCACCGGGTCCAGCAGCCGGGCCGCCGGCGGGCTGGCGTAGCGGTGCGCCGGCAGCGTGCCGTGCATCGCCCCGTCCAGGCCCTCCACCTCGATCCCGGGGGTCAGCGCGTCCAGCGTGGCCCGCACCTCGGCGTCGGTGCCGACCGGGACCAGCACCCCGGCGTCGGTGATCTCGTCGCCGCCGAGCTCCACCCCGGCCACGTTCACGCTGAGCCGCCACCAGCCGGACCAGCGCCACAGCCACGGCTGGGTGAGCTGGATCGCCTGCACCCGCTCGACCGGGATGGTCGAGGTGGAGATGTCGGTGAGCCCGTGCGCCACCCGCAACGTCTCGCCCTGCCGGACGAGGGTGAGGTTGGACCAGGTGAGCACGTGCTTGATCCGGTTGAAGGCGGCGAAGAGGATCGGCACGAAGAAGCCGCCGACCACGCCGAGCACGCCGAGCCCGGCGAAGAGCGCGGCCAGGGGCACGGCCACGACGACGATCAGCGTCGCCGGGGAGAGGAAGGTCGAGGCGAGCAGCCGCCCGAAGGGCATCTCCACCAGCGGCGGCCCGCTGGTCGGCGGCGGCAGTCCCGGGGTGCCCGAGGGCCGCTCCGGGGTGCCGCCGGGCGTGCCGGTCGCGCCAGCCGTACCCGTGCTCGGTGGCCGCGAGCGCTGCTCGGCGTCGGCGGCCAGCCCGAGCAGCCGGTCCTGCAGGGCCAGCGCGTCGGAGTGGGTGAGGAAGGCGAGGCGGACGTTGGAGTCGGCGCCGCCGGCCGACTCCACCTTCACCTCGGCCAGGCCGGAGAGGCGGGCGAGGATCGGCCGGCTGATCGAGACCGCCTGGATCCGGTCGTAGCGGATCTGCCGGTGCTGGCGGAAGATCGCCCCCCGGCGCAGCTCGATCGTGCTGGCCCCCAGGCGGTAGCGGGTGAACCACCAGGCCGCGACGCCCAGCGCGGCGACCAGCAGGATCGCCAGGACCAGCCCAAGGACGAGCAGCGCCGGGTGGTCCAGCGCCCATGCCTCGACGTCCGGCCCGCTGCCGTCGTGCTCCTGGTCCGGGCCTCCCGGCCGGTCCGAGGTGCCGGTGGCGGCCGAGAGGATGTCGTCCATCACCTGGCTGAGCAGGTAGCCCAGCACCGCGACCATGAAGAGCCCGCCGCGCAGCAGCGGCGAGAGCGGATGGAAGCGGCGCCAGTCCTCGCCGCGCGGACCGGGGGCCGGCACCTCGTCCGTGCCCTGCTCCGCGGCTGGTTGGTCCGCCGGTCGCTCGTCGGCCGGCGGCGGCGGTCCGGCTCCCGGGTGTGCCGAGCTCACAGCCCGGCCCGTCGGCTCTCGCCGAGCTCGGTGAGCCGCTCGCGCAGCTCCTCCGCGGTCTCGGACGGCAGCCCCGGCAGGTCGCCCGAGCTGGCCGGGCTGGCGGTGTGCACCTCGATGCCGGCCAGGCCGTAGCGCCGCATCAGCGGCCCGGCGGCGACGTCGACGTACTGGATCCGGCCGTAGGGGATGGTCACCATGCGGCGGAACATCCGCCCCTTGCGGATCGCCAGCTCGTCCTCGAGCTCGGCGTAGCTGATCGCCGGCACCTGCCGCACGATCAGCCACTGGCACCACAGCCAGCCGACGACCAGCACGCCGGCGAGCACCCAGAGCCACGGCCACAGCAGCACGGCGGCGACGACCGCGCCGACGAGCAGCGGGGCGAGGCAGAGCGCGGCGGTGATGCTGCGCACCGCGACGAGCGAGGTGGAGACCGGCCGCCAGGGCGCGCCGTCCTGCGCGCGCAGGCCGAGCTGCAGGGTGGCCCGCGGTCCGGTCTGCGGCGGGTCTGGCTGCTGCGACATGTCGCTCACGCTCTCATCCAAGCAGCCGTCCTTTCTCGAGGCAGGCCCGAGTGGGCACGACCGGGGGTCCGGGTGGAAGGATGGGTGTGCTGCACACCACACCGGGCAGCAGGGCCGACCCCCGAAAGGACGTTGGACGTGACCGTCAACGACGACCGCCCGAACGATGGACCGATCCTCAACGGCATCCCGACCCATCTGCCGGACATCGACGCCGAGGAGACCCAGGAGTGGCTGGACAGCCTGGACGGGCTGATCGACGAGTCCGGGCGGTCCCGGGCCCGCTACGTCATGCTGCGCCTGCTCGAGCGCGCCCGGGCCATGAACGTCGGCGTCCCGTCGCTGACCACCACCGACTACGTCAACACCATCCCGCCGGAGCACGAGCCCTGGTACCCCGGTGACGAGGAGATCGAGCGGCGCTACCGCGCCTGGATCCGGTGGAACGCGGCGGTCCAGGTGCACCGCGCCCAGCGGCCCGACGTGGCCGTCGGCGGGCACATCTCCACCTACGCCTCCGCGGCCACCCTCTACGAGGTCGGCTTCAACCACTTCTGGCGAGGCAAGGACCACAAGGGCGGCGGCGACCAGATCTTCTTCCAGGGGCACGCCTCCCCCGGCATGTACGCCCGGGCCTTCCTCGAGGGACGCCTGACCGAGGAGCAGATGGACGGCTTCCGGCAGGAGAAGAGCCACGTCGTCGACGGCGAGGTCGAGGGGCTGCCCAGCTACCCGCACCCGCGACTGATGAGCACCTTCTGGGAGTTCCCGACGGTCTCGATGGGGATCGGCCCGATGAACGCGATCTACCAGGCGCAGTTCAACAAGTACCTGCACAACCGGGGCATCAAGGACACCAGCGAGCAGCACGTCTGGGCCTTCCTCGGCGACGGCGAGATGGACGAGCCGGAGAGCCGGGGGCTGCTGCAGACGGCCGCCTTCGAGGAGCTGGACAACCTCACCTTCGTCATCAACTGCAACCTGCAGCGGCTGGACGGCCCGGTGCGCGGCAACGGCAAGATCGTCCAGGAGCTCGAGGCCTTCTTCCGCGGCGCCGGGTGGAACGTCATCAAGGTCGTCTGGGGCCGCGGCTGGGACCCGCTGCTGGCCGCCGACCGCGACGGCGCGCTGGTCAACCTCATGAACCAGACGCCGGACGGCGACTACCAGACCTTCCGGGCCAACGACGGCGCCTACGTCCGGGAGAACTTCTTCGACCGCGACCCGCGCACCCGCAAGCTCGTCGAGGACTGGAGCGACGCGGACATCTGGTGGCGGCTCAAGCGCGGCGGGCACGACTACAACAAGGTCTACGCCGCCTACAAGGCCGCGATGGAGCACAGCGGGCAGCCGACGGTCATCCTCGTCAAGACGATCAAGGGCTACGGCCTGGGCACCCACTTCGCCGGCCGCAACGCCACCCACCAGATGAAGAAGCTCACCCTGGAGGACCTCAAGGGGCTGCGCGACGGGCTGAAGATCCCGATCAGCGACGAGGAGCTGGAGAAGGACCCCTACCTGCCGCCCTACTACCACCCGGGCGAGGAGGACGAGGCGATCCGCTACATGCTCGAGCGTCGCCGCAAGCTCGGTGGCGGGCTGCCGGAGCGGCGGGTGGACTACCCGCAGCTGTCGCTGCCGCCGAGCAAGGCCTACGAGATCGTCAAGAAGGGCTCCG